>CALLVG010000210.1 GCA_938010715.1 uncultured Saprospiraceae bacterium | reverse complement strand
ACACCTGCAACCTTCTTGAGGATCGTCGTTTCTATCAGAAATTTCTCCATAATCAGTGGCAACTGGAATATCCACTACCGCCTCCTTCCCACAAGAAAAGAAACCCAACATTAAAAAGGAAAAAAATAAGGATTTTAAAAGGAAAGACTTCCCCCCCCATTTTGGGAAAAGGATTGTTCAAAATTTTTGTTTTTCATGTTTTGAAAAATTTAGTAATTAAAAAAAGTTTTCAAGTAAAAAGAAATTTTTCTGCTTAGACTTCGGAATGCTGTTACTAAGGTAATGTTATATGACATTAAACCATAATGTCTTAACATTTATTTTCCATGAAAATCTATCGTTGAAACGATCTACTTTTTTGAACAAAATGTACCTATCGGCGCATCAACCAACTTGCTGGATTCATAGGGTTTTTATTTTCCCATATTTCGAGATGAACTTCGTTGTTGCCACTGATTTTGTCCACTGCGGCAGTGCCCAATTGGTCATGAGGTTTCACTTTCGTTCCCCGCCGAACAGCCACGTCTTTTAGATTGGAATAAACCGTGAAATAGTTTCCATGCTCCAAGATGAGCATGTAATTTTGACCGGGAACAAATTGCATTCCCAACACGACTCCTTCGTGTATTGCTTTTACTATGGCATCAGCATTGGTTTGGATATCGATGCCATTGTTTTTGATGCGTACATTGCGCAAACCTGGGTGTGCTTGGTCGCCAAACTTACCGACGATGACGCCATTATCCACAGGCCAAGGCAAGTGTCCTCTGTTTGATTGGAAATTGGAGGACAGTGCTATAGACGGACTTCGCGTTGCCTCAATCACCGTGCTATTTGTTGTGGAAGTTGATGGCTTGGGTTTATTGACTGGTGCTTTTTTTAGCTTTCGTTCAATTTGAGCAGCAATGATTCTTTCGATTGATTTGTTTAATTTTCTTTGGACATCTTTCTTCTCGATTAGTTCTTCTTCCAATTTTACTTCACTTGAGCGCAACTCTGCCAATATTTTGTCGCTATCAGTCAGCTCTTTATCCAATATATTTTTTTGAGATAACTCACTGAGGAGCAATTGTTCTTTTCGTGCTTTTCGCTCTTCCAACTGAACTGCTTTTCGTGAAAGCGTCACTTGCGTACCCTCTATGAGTCGAGTTTGTTTTTGACGATACGAGTCGTATTGTTTCAAATAATTCCATCGACGAAAGGCATCGTTAAACGATTTGGAAGAGAAAATAAAAAGCAGTGTGTTATCGGTCAATTTCATACGGTAGGCTTTGCGTGCCATGTCTCCATATTCTTTTTTTAGTTTTTCTATATCTTCCGAAAGTGCAAAAACAACCTCTTTGGAGCGAGTAATGCTTTGATCCCAAAGTTGTACTTCTTCTCTTAAAGTCGTAATTAATTGCGACCGTTTTTCAATTTGTTTTTGTAAAGTAAAATATTGATTGATGGTATTTTTTCGATTAGACCGCGTATCTTCCAATAGGGCGTTGGTCTTACCAATTTCTTTGATTAAGGTGCGGCGCCGATCTTCGAGCACTTTGCGTGATTGCGCTTGAGTGCTTGTGGAAAATAGAAAAAACGAAAGAAGTACGAATGACCAAACGGATGCAAAACGCGTACTTCGAGCGAAGCCGAGAAGCACGTGAGCGGAGATCCGTTTTTCACTTTTGTGCTTCTCGGCTACGCTCGAAGTACAGATGGTTGTACATTCAAACATTGAATTTATATACTTTTGAATGCTCAATTCAATTTAGGTTTTGTGAATGGCATTTTCTTTTCCACATCAAATTCAATATTACTAAACACTAATTTTACTTTCATATCGCCAGTCCCTTCACTACGAATATCGAAATACCGATTGTGTGAAAAATTTCGTTGACCATTGATGATTTGATAATTTTCCAGATTGACTTTCATCAAGCGTTTTGGGTTGTACTCTTCAAACGCCATTGCTTTTAAACTAAAATTTTCAGCACCCAAAAGATAGGTACTTTTGGGCGAGCTGGTTTCTGACCACAAAGTATAACCTGTCGAGTCGATCTTGGTCTCAAAGTCTTTTGTAAAGAAAACCGGATTGCCCAAAACCATCGCTTGCAACATCTGGAAGTTGGCAGGAAAATTCATTTTGCGTTGCACGTAACTGATGTCTTCGGCAATATTATTTCCATTGATTCTGTCCAGCACAAAAGCTGAGTCAGGAGTAATCAAGGCACGTGCAACCTCAAAACCAAATTTTTTCAAACTCAACCAAATGGCTTTGTCTTTTTCCATGCGCAAGGTACCACTGAGACCAATATTCATAACGGCGTCGCCTTCAACATTCAATTTGATTCGACTACTCAACCAATCTGCTTTTACTTGATTGGTAATCATATTTTCCACCAAAACAACTGCCTTTTTCTCTTTTCCAATTACAGTCGTTCCGTTGTTCACCTTTTTCGTTTTGCAAGAAAAAAGTAAACTTATGAATAAAAAACTTATCGCTATTAAAATGTATTTTTTCATTGAAATGAGTTGGACTTCTACAAAAACGGGTATAAAAAACTAAGTTGCGCTCGAAGTACGACTTGCACATCGGAACTTAAAGCTTTTCAATTTGCTTCAAAAGATTTTCGGTAGAGCTGATATCTTCACCGTTTTTCTTACCCAAAGCAATTGCTTTATTTGCCACCTTGATGGCTTTTTTCTTCTTGTTCAATCGGTACAAAAGAGCAGCCATCGTATCCAAGTTATAATAATTCTTTTCTGCTTTGACAGATTTTTTGGCGATTTTCAAACCCTTTTTCAACAACTTCTTATCATCAACACTTTCGTAAAAATTCCATGCGATTTCATTCAACTCATCTGCATCTTTGATTTTATACTTTTTGACATATTGCGTTGCAGCTTTTGCGAAAGCGGTAGGATTTTCATTTTCAATGAAATTACGCATTTTATAACTTGCGAATAATTTATCTGATTTGCCTGGGTAAGCTTTTTCAAAAATAGACTTTACAGAATTCAAATCTGGGTTTTCACCCAATTGATAAATACTTGCGTAAATGATATTATCCAAACGTCCTTTTACTTGAGCAGCAGGCAAGAATTTCTCAAACTGAGCTTGATTTTTTGATAGATAAGCAAAAAGTGGTGAATCCACTGTTTCCACCATTTTATAAATCAATTTCAAATTCATCTCCTCACTCCAATCCTCTTGCGTTTCCAAAAACTCGCTGATGACCCCTTCTTGCCCTCCTTTTCCAGATTCATAAAGTGAAGTCGCATACTCCAATAAGAAAGCAGGTTCACGTTTTCCTTCTGCATATTGCTCAGCCATCGAAGCCGACTGACGACTCGGATCCAATGCCGCTTTACCCAGATCCATAAATTGAGGAACTGTCCTGTAACCAGCCGCGCGATGCACTTCTTTTCCATTTTGGTCAATAAAAAGTAGGGTTGGATATAGGTAAATTCGATACTGATCGGTCAAGGCAATGCCTTCACCTTTTTCCATATCCATTTTTAAGTTGATGAAGTTTTCGTTGAAATATTCTCCAACTTCTTTTTTATTAAAAACTTCTCGATTCAGTTTTTTACATGGGCCACACCAAGTGGTGTAAGCATCCATAAAAATGAGTTTATTTTCTTTTTTGGCAATAGCCATCGCTTCTTTAAAAGAATGAACAAAGCTAATACCTTGTTGTGCTGATAGATTTGTAACCAAAAAGAGGGAGAGAACAGAAAGGACGAATTTATGATTCATGTTAATATTTTTCCTTGTTTGAAATATCCGCAAAAATAATGAGTAGAGAAGACAAACTCCTCTACTCATTTATTTATTTATTTTTTAAATTTAGAAACGCTCAAAAAATAAGTTCCCGATTTCAAAAAATTAGTGAAGGAAAAGTGATTGATAATGAGGTTTTTCGAGCTAATTTTTTGAATTGAAGAGGGAAGTTATTTTTTGAGTAATACTTATTAGACTTTATGTAATCTGACAGAATTAGCTTAGGAATGGTTCAAAAAGTTTTTCTAAGATAATTTTTATCAGACTACTTATGGTTAGCTTTTTTGCCTCAAATAGCAAAAAAATAAGCATTTGTTGCGCTACAAACTATTTCAGAATAAAGTCTATTAAAAACTGATTTTCAGTTGATAACTATGCCTTGTTCAGTTTATCTGCTTTTTTAGCAATTTTTTCAGCTTGCTTCAACACCTCTTTGTCTAATGGGAATGCACTTTTCATGGCACTTGCCAAGGCAGTCAATTTCTTTGCATCCTTTTTTATGTATTTTTTGGCCAGTAATTTACAAGCCGAAATATAATCTGTCACTTTACCAGTACCTTGGTAATAAAGAATATCTGCCTGAGTTGCGAATTTCTTGGCTCTATCCGGGCAATGGGTTTTCATTTTTTGGATGGCTTCGTCTCTTAGCATTTCTACTTGATATTCAACGGCTTTACCGATTGTTTTGAAACAAGCCGCTTCGATTTTATCATCAACTTCTTCTTCCGAATAGATTTTATTGATTTTGGATCGATGCTCGATCAATCTATCAAAAATCTTTGAATCCGCCTCAATTGTACTGATGTAGATAATCTTCAAATTTTGCTCAGCGCCAATGTCCTCTGCATTATTGAGGTAGTCATTTGCTACTTTCAAACTTGGTTTACCTGCTTGATTGAGTGCTTTGATATAATTGTAAATCAACTTAGGATCACGCTCTCCTTTTTCATACAGTTCTGCATAATCTCCACTTCTATCCACTTTTGCCAAAGCCATTTTCCCAACCTGAATCAAGCCATCTGCTTTTTGAGCACCTTTTTGAGCATGTATCACCTCTCCGTTAAAATCAATGTAATATAAGGTCGGGAAGGCAGCTACAGGATAACTTTTTCTAAAAACATCTGCTTCTTTCTTTTCGTAGTCCAACTTTACGTTAATGAAATTTTTATTGTAAAACTCCCCCACTTCTTTTTGTGGAAAAACGGATTTGGCCATTCTTTTACACGGGCCACACCACTGCGCATAAGCATCTACAAAAAGTAATTTCTCCTGTTTGGTGGCTTCTGCCAAAGCTTCTTCCCAAGTTCCATCAAAAAATTCAATTCCATCTGCTTTTAAAAAACCGCAGAAAAGTACGACAAGAGCGAACGTCAATATTTGCTTCATTATATAATTTTATTTTTTTTTTTTGAAGGTTTGATATTAAAAGTTGAAGGTCAATGTTTATTAGTCTTTATTCTAAAATGAGTTGTAGAGCAATCGATGCTTATTTTTTCGATAATTAAGGCAAAAAATTTAAGTATCCGCCGCGGCGGATTGTTCAATTTTTTAACGCGTGTCCCGATTTAACATCGGGGAAAAGTAGCGGAAAAAGAAGTTTTCGAATTGCATACAAATTATTTTAGAATAAAGACTATTAACCTTACAACTTTAAACCAGTAACTTTATTTGTTCAGACTAAGCACCGTTGGTGGTTGCGAAGTCAAATTATCTAAATCTAACACATTGCCTCTAAAAACGTTGAAGTCAACGTCTCCTTCAATTCCGTCAATGCGGCCTTTGTTTCCATATTGCCAAAACGACCACTCGTTTGTGCCGTTGATTTCTGGTTCTTGGTAGTTGTTGTATCGCGCAATCCAAAGTGGATATTCATCAAAATGACCAGCCAGATTTTTATTATAAAATTTCTGATTGGTATAGAGGATTGGTTTTACCTTATAATGTGTTTCGACGATACTAATCCAACTTTTCAAGGAGTTGACCATTGCAGCTTTTGAGACACCATCCGTCAACTCAATGTCCAAAACTGGTGGCAAATCATCAAAATCCATTTTGACAGTTTTGACAAAATGTTTTGCTTGATCGATAGATGAAACGGTTGGACGGAAGAAATGATACGCTCCTTTTTTGATTTCTAAATCTGAAAGCTGTTTCCAATTGGATTGAAATTGAGAATCGACCAACGATTGACCTTCTGTCGCTTTCAAAAAAACAAAATCAATGTCTTGCGCAATCACTTTTTTCCAATCTACTTTCCCCTGATATCTGGAGACATCAATGCCGTGTACCTCGTATCCATCAAGGCGGATTGTTTCTTGTTGACAAGAATAAAGTCCTGCCATCATGAGCAGTGCCAAAAGGAAATGATATGTTTTATTAAAATGCAATTATCTCTAAAAAGTGATTTAGGTTGTCGAGATTGTTTATAGACGAATTTTAAACAACTTCAGATTTAAAATTGATACCTTGCAAAAAATTCAAAGTTACTATTTGACTAAGAACTTTTATACCTAATTCATTAATATTCAATTCATTGTGTAAAGCAACATAATTTATGCCACTACCACGGTTCGAGGCAAATATCGTTATTAGGTTTAACTAAAGTATAACTCAAAATGTTGTTCAAAAGGCAAAAGGTTCATAAAAATTAGGCTGAGAACCTTTACTCAAAATCTATATTTGTATTCAAAATATCTAAACATGCTATTTTCTATAGGAACAAAAGTTAAGTTGCAGCATACTGGAGATTTCGGTTTGATACGCGAAATCCTTGCTGACGGCATGTTGAAAGTTCGGTTGGAAAGTGGATTTGAAATTCCAGTACACGAAGATGATTTGATAAGTTTGGTTGAAACGATTCGGGTTGCAAAAAAATCTGTTTCGCCTCGCCCAATGACTCAAGAGTCGCCTCGTATCCAATATACGATTCTAAAAAGCAAAGGAATTCAACTCGCTTTCGAACCCATCAAAAATAGAACGGGAATTACCCAAACCTTCAATATCTATTTGATCAATGATACGCGTTTTGACTTTTCTTTTGATTTGGAAATTTCGTTTTTGAACGATAACCCGATTCATCTGGAAGACTTGCTAAAAGCAACTTCTATCATAAAAATTGGCTCTATGAGATATGATCAACTCAATGATCATCCTCAGGTTGATATTGAAGGTCAACAGCTTTCTACTGCTGGAGCAGGCGAATTGCTACACAAAAATTTAAAAATAAAGGCGAAAACCTTCTTTTCAAAAATTGTAACAGCACCGCTACTTAATCAACCAGCGCATTTATTTATTCTATTTGATAATTTTGAAAAGAAAGAAAAAAAGTCGGAAGACCTTGTCACTTACGCAAAAAGGAACACGAGTAAACCCAAAATAAAGCAGACCAATGATAGTCTATTCAATTTGGGTAGTCTGCAAGAATCTGCCAATTTCAAATCAGAACTGGATTTGCATATCGAAAACTTAAACGTGAATTATTCGAAAATGAATAATGGCGAAATTTTGAAACACCAATTGTGGGTATTTGAAAGATATATTGACCAATCGCTCCGATTGGGTGTCGATCGGGTATTTGTCATACATGGCATCGGAAAAGGAAAACTCAAGTCAGAAGTCGCCAAACGATTAGCAAGTCATCCTTTTGTCCAAACTTATAAAAATGAGTTTCACCCCAAATATGGGTGGGGTGCGACTGAGGTTATTTTTGAAGATTAAATCTCAATAACCATCGCCTGCAATCCCTTGATGTAGATTTCGTCTTTCACGATATCAGCTTCTTCATAAGTTGAAAATTTACCTATTACGACTCTATAAACTGGCTCGCCTGCTCTACTTTCGTGAAGCGTAAAAATAGGATGTGGTTGTTGCCTTCTGAGTTCGGAAACTAACCCTGTGGCGTCATTTATATCCGCAAAGATACCGAACTGGATTCGATACATTTTTTTGCCAAAATCAACTGGCTCGTCTGTTTTTTCTATTTTGGTTTTAGTGTGATATAAATTTGAGACCTTATAGAAATACTTCGCAATTTCATTCATTTTTTCGGAAGCGGAATCTTTTTTTCGCTCCTTTTTCCTAATTAATTTTACAGCATCTCCATCGTCAGAAATTTTAACAACTCCTTCCATAAATTCTTCAACAATGGGTACATCTTGTGGCGTCAAATAAAAGGAAAGTTTTTGCTCTTCTATCTTAGGGTTGGAAGTGACGGTTTTTGCTTCTTCTGAAGTGTTAACCAAAGCGATTTCCTTTTGCGCTATCTGAGGGGTTTCTTCCTTTTCTTTCAAGGCAAAAGATTTAGAATTGCTCTTCAGATTTTCTGAATCTTTTGTCCAGTTGTAGAAGTCATTTTTGTATGGCCCAGCAGCATATTCGTAATGATAAGTTGAGGTAGCGGTATTGGTCTTGGTCAACGTAGCGATTGGGTTTCCTAACAATTCGATAATCTGAGTTGATGTCAAGGACTTATCAACTCTTTGAATCATTTTACCATTTTTATCAAAGACTAAAAAAGCAGGAACCGATGTAATTGGAAATTTTGTTTTCCAATCTTTTGCGGCATAAGAATCAAAATCTATTTTGTAGGTATCATATTTTCCATCAACTACCAATTTTAAGCCTTGACTGCGGAAGGTGGTTTCTTCCATCAGCTTACAATTTAGGCACCATTTGGCAGTGACATAAACGACAAAAGGAAGTTGGGAGGAAACGGCAGTCGCTTTACATTGATTGTAAGAAGCTTGCCGAAAACTAATTTGCCCGACGAGTGTGGAGCAAAAAAACAATAATAATATCAATGTTGTTTGAAAAATTCTCATGATGTAGTATGCGTGTTGGAGATACGAAAGTAAGGTTATAGTTTTAAATATTATACTGTACATCATGGATTTTTTCTCTTGACAGTGTTAATATTTGCTTTAGGGTATTTTGCCCTCACCTTAAATGGGCTAATTTTAATAGAAAAATAGCCTTATGTAAGGGTGTGTTTTTGTTATCCATGTTGCCTCAACAAATACTCCTTTGGCGAACTCCCAAAATGATTTTTGAAGGCACGACTAAAACTATTCGGGTTGGAAAAACCGACTTTGTAAGCAACTTCGGAGATATTTCCTACATTTTCAACCAAAAGTCGCTCAGCTGTTTTAAGACGTATTTGCCTGATTAAAACAGAGGGAGATTCACCCGTTGCCGCTTTAACTTTTCTAAAAAGTTGGACACGACTGATACGCATTTCATCCGCTATTTTATCCACTGAAACATCGCCCCTATCGATATTGTCTTGTACGTGTAAAACAAATCTTTCGACAAACGGATCGACAACTTTATTCCCATTATTTTCATGTTTCCAAGCGATTTCAAGTTTTTGATTTTCGGAAGAAATTTCTTCGATAACAATTCTTGGCACTTTTTCTTTGTACAAAAATTTTAAAGCAAAGCCAACCAGAATAACCAATCCCAGAAATATCCAAAATGGTAGTGCTTCGCTTTTGGTGTTAGAAGAGTATTTGTTTTGAGTATATTTTTCTTGAAGTATCAATAGTTCTTTGGAATAAATTTTCGCGTCGGTGCCTTTGTTCTCTTCTTGCGAAGCCATTTGATATTTCAATGCTTCTTCAAATTTATTTTGTCTTTTATAAAGGTTTGAAACTTCATTTTTAAACCAAATTGAAGCGCCTGGCTCTTTTACTTGTTCCAATACTTTGGCCCCCGCGGCTATCAAAGAATCAGATGCTTCAACCAAATCATTTTCATAATAAATCCTTGCTGCTTGAGCAGTCATCAATGGCTCCCGAGAAGGTATATGTTTTTTCACTAAACGAAGTGCATCATCAATAAGCTCAAAACCCTTTTCCCATTGGTTGCTCCTAATATAAAGATCTACCTGAAACATTTTACAATAAGCAATATTCCGCTCACTTTCAGCTGCGCTATAAATAGAATCCGCTTTTAGCATAACCTTTTCCGATTCCTCAAATTTATCTTGAAGCATCAAGTTAATTCCCAAATTACTATAAACAGAACCTAATTTATCCCTGTCCTTTCCAGAAAGTTGATTGCAACTTTCGATAGCAGATTCCAACTCTCTTTGTGCTTGATGAAACATTTTCTGATCCATAAAAACGGCGTTTCTCAATGTATTTGCACTGATATTGGAAAGCCAACGTTCTTTTTTTAGGGAATCTGGAGCATCTGTAAACAATAGGGCCAATGAATCAATTTTTAAAGAACCCCTAAATGCTTCTAAGTGATTGTAACTATACAGATAGCCATAGCTTCGAAAGGTTTCGTTTCGTCGAATATGTTTAAGTTTTTCAAATTTAGAAAGTTCCTTATTTGAGGTTGTCAATTCATTAGACTCATCAAAGTATTTTTGCCCTTTGTTAAAATCATAGGGACTGATTTCATTACCAATTTTCGTAAGCAATTTAATTTTTTCGATTCCATTAGAGGATTCGAGTTGATTTTCTAATTCTACAATATGAGGCGGATAATTTGCCGAAAGGCAAACAGATAGGAATACAAGGTGAAAGATCCCCCCCATGGCTTTTCTCAAAATTTTTCTCATAATAATTGTTTGCATAGAAACAGTTTGAATATTCTTTTTCCCTTGCTCTTCGTTAAAAATACTCACCAATGCTGAGGCGTTGCCTGCGTTTTTTGCCTCGATCGAAGAAAAAATAATTATTCAACTTTGTTACAATTTATTCTTTACATGTTCCTTATTGATGCAAAAAATTTAAGCATCCGCCGCCGCGGACGTTTCAATTTTTTAACGCGTGCCCCGATTTTACATCGGGAAAAAGTAGCGGAAAAAGAAGTGTCTGTTTTACAGACAAATTATTTTAGAATATACTCTATTACCCGATGGTTTTAGAATAACCAAGTGTCGAGCACTTATTGCTAATTCAAAAATTAGTAAAGGAAAAGTGATTGACAATGAGATTTTCCTTCACTATTTTTTTGAATTCAAGAGGGAAGTTATTTTGGAATAAAGTCTAATAATCCTAAGATAAATTACAAGTTGGTTATTTTCTTAGTAGAACCTAAATTTTTAGCAGTTTTTTAGTCAAAACTCCCTTGTTTGTGGTAGCAAATAGGTAATAAAAACCAGCTGGAATATCATTTAAGTCTTTATTAAAAACATATTCACCTTGAAGTGTCTGCTGATGCTCAAGTACATTTTTCACTAAATTACCTTTAAAATCGTATAAATCCAATTGAATATCAGTCGCATCAGAAAAATTAATTTTAATCGAAAGATTATCAGAAATTGGATTTGGTGCCACTTCAAAACCTTCTATTAATTGCTCGACTTCCGAAGCTGATGAAAAGCCATTGATAACGTAAGTCACAATGCTATCGCAACCAGAAGTACTTTGGAAAGACTGCATAAAAGAAGTATCTCCACTTATTAAAACTCCTTGAAAAACAGTGCCAACATCAATTGTTTGAACGACTGTTTCGGTCAAAACTGCTTTTTGCTCTAAAGTTGTTACGGGTGAAGTGCTTTCAACTCCATTGTTTTCATTTTTAACAATGACTTGATAATCACCATTTTGAGAAGCTATTATAGCTGGCGCACTTGCCCCTACAATCGGCGCACCATTAAACAACCAACGAAAAGTCATATTTGCTTCTGGGATATTGTAAGCGCCCAATCTAACTGAATCACCTTCACAAATCGAAACATTTGTACCATTGGTAATGAATGCAGTAGGCGCTGGGTTAGCACTTTCAATTTTAAAAACCTTATTTGAAAAGTAACCGCTCAAGAACATTTCACCCAAATGATTTTCGCCCAAGGTCGTATATTCAAAAGCATCAAATTGGGCAATTGACTCACCATTGCCAGCTTTATCAACCATATAAATGTCACCAGTACAAAAATCTGCTGCAAAATACTTTCCGAACAAATCGCCATATTCCATCCCGCGATATGCCACTCCGCCAGAGATAGAACCACCGCAATTTCCAGAAACATGGGGGTACTCATAAATTGGATCTTGTAAAGCAATTCCAGGAATACATTCTGTATTTCTAAAAATATCGCTCCCCTCTTTGCAACTCCAACCGTAATTTTCTCCTCCTTCGCTGTTTGCCAATTGAAGATTAATTTCTTCCAATTCATTTTGACCAACATCTGCAATCCAAAAGTCACCAGTCCATCGGTCAAAAGTTATTCGCCAAGGATTTCTCAGGCCGTAAGCCCAAATTTCTGGCTTCGCCCCTGTGGTATTGATAAATGGATTATCGGTCGGAATCCCAGCTGTCCCATTCGAAACATCAATCCTTAAAACCTTCCCATGAAAAACAGAAAGATTTTGACCAGCACTATCTGGGTCTCCAGAACCGCCGCCGTCACCAATCCCAATATACAAATATCCATCTGGCCCGAAAGCCAAAGCCCCTCCAACATGATTACCACGTGAGTGACTAAAACTAATTAATTCTAACTCTGAATTTGGATCTGCAACATTGGCATCATTTGCACTTCGTTCAAATCTCGAAATAGCAATAGCACCACTCACTGCTCTGGTGTAGTACACATAAAAATAGCCATTGACTTCGTAATTTGGATGAAAAGCCACTCCGAGCAAGCCCCGCTCATCATTGGCACCAGACCTTACTTTAGAACCGATATCCATAAATGGAGTTGGGTTACGGTTCCCTTCTTTATCAATAATAAAAATTTGCCCTGTTTTTTGAATGGCGAACATTCTATCGTCTCCTGCATGAGCAGTGCCAAGCAACCAGTTAAATCCGCTTGAGAATTCGGATAGATTAATGGTTTGGCTAAATAAATTAATTGATAAAAGCAGGAATAAATATGGTAATATTTTTTTCATGTTGTTTGGATTTTAATTTTCCGCAAAGGTAACTTTGATAGAATAGAAAATTAGTCTTTATCCTGAAACAATTGTAGTTTGTTTATGAACAGTGAAAAAATAAAGCAGATTCAGTTATAGTATTTTATATTCGCCACAAAATTCAAATCAATGTCAAAGAAACTTACCGTTGGTCTCGTTTGTGGTGGTGTCAGCCCAGAGCATGAAGTCTCTTTCAACTCCGCTCGAAATATTTACAAAGCCATCAATCGCAAAAAATATAACGTTGAAATCATCGGCGTTTCAAGGACAGGTCAATGGCAACATTTGCCTGAAAAGGCTTTTATGAAAGTTGTGAGTTTGGATAAAAAACTGGGTCGTGCGTTGTCTTTAGTTCCAGGCCAAACCAATCCAATTATTTATAAATCAGGTAAAAACACATTTTCAAAAATTGATATTGTTTTTCCAATCATACACGGCCCAATGGGTGAGGATGGAAAATTGCAAGGCTTGCTTTCGATTTTGGATTTGCCTTTTGTTGGCCCAGACACCTTGGGTGGTTCTGTTGGAATGGATAAAGATTTTACAAAAAGAATTTTAAAAGAAGGCGGTATCAACGTCGCTCCAGGAGCCGTTTTGTACAAACATGAAAAACCAAAATATCAATCCTTGATTAAGGAATTTGGTTTACCACTTTTCGTCAAACCTGCCAATATGGGCAGCAGCGTCGGCGTCTCCAAAGCTGATAGTTTAAAAGAATTAAAAACAGCGATTGAAGCCGCTTTTCATTTCGATTATAAAATTTTAATAGAAAAAGCGATTGTCGGACGAGAAATCGAAACCGCCGTTTTGGGCAACGTCGAAGATGTGCAAGCATCTGGCGTTGGCGAGATAGTCATGGAAAAAGGATTCTACGATTACGAATCAAAATACCTCTCACCCGATGCCGCCAAAGTGGTTATTCCTGCCAAAGGAATTTCTAAAAAAGATTTAAAAAAAATAAAGGAAACTTCCATCCTCGCCTATAAACTTCTTGGCTTGGAAGGATTGTCGAGAGTGGATATTTTTTTAACTTCTGATGGAGAAGTTTTTGTCAACGAACCGAATACGCTCCCTGGGTTCACCAATATCAGTATGTATCCGAAATTGTGGGAGGCAGCAGGAGTTGGCTATTCTGAATTGGTGGATAAACTGTTGACGTTGGGGTTTGAACGACATAAGCGAAGCAAGTCTTTTCAAACTGTCCGATAAAATTTAAGCATATAGAATTGTCGGTCACCTCGAAGGTGTCGGACAATTAAAACGTGAACTTTCATACGTGAACAGTTCCAAAACATACTTTTCCTACCAAATCCGCTCCCCTATCAAATAATTCTTAACATAATCCTCAATCCCTTTTTCTAAAGAATAAAACTTCTTTTTATAACCTGCTTTTTTCAACTTAGTCATATCTGCCTCTGTGAAATATTGGTAGGTTTTGCGAATATCTTTTGGCGTATCAATAAAACTGATATTGGGTTCTTTGTCCATCGAAAGAAAAGTATTTTTCGCTAAATCGTAAAAAGTTCGAGCTGTACCTGTTCCTAAATTGTAGAGACCGTTTTCGACTTTCGACTTTTTTTGAAATTTTTTATAGAAAAATTCACAGACAGAAACAACATCTTTTACATAAACGAAATCACGTTTTTGCTCTCCGTTTTTGTAGGCTTTTTTATGAGAACGAAAAAGCTTCATCCCTCCTGTTGATTTGATTTGGCGGGCAGTATGAAAGATGACCGAAGCCATTCTGCCTTTATGGTATTCATTGGGGCCATAGACGTTGAAAAATTTCAAACCTGCCCAATTAGGAGGCATCGTTTTTTGTTCTAATGCCCAAATATCAAAGTCATTTTTAGAAACACCGTATGGATTGAGCGGCTTCAACTTTTCCACTACCGAATGCGAATCTTTATACCCCAACTCCCCCAAACCGTAGGTCGCTGCACTCGAAGCATAGACCAAAGGAATCTTATTTTCGGTGCAAATACGCCAAATATCCTTGGAATAATTAAGATTTAATTCATCAAAGATGGCGGTGCTTTGTTCGGTCGTATCGGTTCTTGCTCCGAGGTGAAAAACGAACTCAATCTGTGAGTGATATTGTTCAAACCAATCCATAAAAACATCTCTGTGAATCCATTCTCGGATGTCTTTCTCGGCGAGATTGGGGTCTTTTTTTGTTTTATAAAAGTCGTCCACCACCACTATGTTCTTGGTATGTCCTAAGTCATTTAGATGCTTAACCAAACAACTTCCTATAAACCCTGCTGCGCCTGTTACAACTATCATATTTTTAATATCAAATTTTCACAAAGGTAAAAATTCCACTCGATGAAAAAACTGGCAAAATTTTAGCTTGTAGTATTTGTTAGTACTTCTATATATACAAAATGGGTCTTCTCCTAATTTTTCCCACCTCCCAGAAGACCTACGAATTGGTTCAAACTCACACTGATATGTTTAAGAATTGGAACAAGCTCTCGCTGGTCTTAATATTTTGCTACACTCTTGTTATTTCCTGCGATAAAAATAGTGGATTTGTCGAATCACCCGTTGCACCCGTTGCAAAGATGGGGATGGATCAATTTTTCACGACCACTTCTCAAGAGACAACCATCAAAGCGCATCTTTCCAATGCAGAAAGAGCACGCAAGTTCATTATTGATTATGGTTTTTTGTATAGCGAAATGCCGTTCGAGGGTTTTGTTGGAGCCAATAAAATTTCATTAGGAAACACATTTGAAGGTTCTGGAAATTTTTCAACCAATTTGTCTTCATTGACAAAACGGTTCTATTTTGTAAGAGCATACGTGAGTTACGAGGGCAACGAAAATTACTTTACTGATTTATCAACCATCAATACAAAACCAGGTAAATGGGTACAAAAAGCTGCATTCCCTGGCGAAGCAAAAATAAAAGCAACTTCTTTTGTTATTGATGGAAAAGCATATATTGCCGGTGGTCAATCTGATGAGTTATGGATGTATGATCCAGTCGCGGATACTTGGACTCAGAAAAAATCAAGTCCGAAGCCATTGGACAATCCTATCAATTTCGTCATTGGAAACAAAGCCTTTATCGGACTCAATGTCCATGGAGTTGAAAGAGATAGATTACCTGATTTTTGGAGCTACGACCCAATTAGAGATCAATGGAAAGAAGTAGCAAGCCCAAGCGAATTTTTAGGAAACATTGTCGGTAATCCTATTGCTTTTGCGATGCGCGGAAGGGGCTATCTCGAATGTAACTTCAACCGCATGTTGCAATACAACCCAATTTCGGACGAATGGAGTAATGCGCCACCAAATGAGGCATTCCAGTTCGATCGTTCGGATGCCATTTCTATTTGTGTTGGAGACTCTGTCGTCGTCGTTGGAGGCATTGATGCGGCTGATAATTATCGAGAAGATGTACAAATTTATTCTGGTCGTAACAATACTTGGGAGATGAAAAATGATTTCCCTCAAGACCCGTATTTAGGAAATGAATTGGGTCGTACCAGTGGGATTGGCTTTGCGCTAAATGGTGAATTTTATGCTGGAATGGGCGAATCGGAATCTCGCTTGAGTTTTGGAGATATATACGTTTACAGTCCAAGAAATGATATGTGGATTGCTAATGCAACAATTCCTGCTATTGATTTTGTGAATTATGGAATTCAGCAAGGTGTCGGTTTTTCTATTAATAATGTTGGATATGTTGGGCTTGGTAGAAGAGCTTGGCGTGCTGGCGCCGAAGATTTTAGTGAAGTCAATAAATTTACTTGGGCGTTTATTGCGGATTAATCCAATTGGTGCAAGGTAGAGGGTTCACGGCGTGAATTATCTAAGTAAAAAAAGTTATTATTAGACTTTATTCTAAATTGTTTCGTATGAAAGCAAATACTTCTTTTTCCGCAACTTTTCGTTAAAAAATTAAACAATAGCGGTTCTATCTTGAATCGAGTGGGTGCATTCAATTAAGCCTCGGAGAGGCGGTAATATTTTTAGCAACAAAAAATTTTGACTAAGTCAAAAAACGTAAAAGCTGCCTTCGCATCAGCGAGGCGTTTATAACGCAGTTCAAGATAAAAATTGCCAATTGTAGCCAATTGATGGAAATTGAAACAAGCTTTTAGTCAACTTTATATCCTTTTGGTTTCAACACCCAAGAACTGCTATCAAACTCACGACGAAGTTGTCTTACCATGTTAATAATATCATCTTCATCATCATAGGCAAAGGTCACCCCTACCCGATTGATTGGCCCAGCTTCATCAATGTAGGCATCGTATCCTTTTTTATAAATTTTCTGAACTAACCGCTTTGCATTCCTACGTTCGCTAAATCCACCTACAATCACAACGCCCTCCTTCGTACCAGGTCTAACGGTTGGCGCATCGGTATCACCTGCTCCATCTGGCAAATCATCATCGTTGTCAATCGTTACCCCCTCGTTGGTTTTTTCGATGATTTCATTTTCGTATTCTTCCTCATATTGAGCACGTTCTTCATCGTCGATTTCTGGCTTTGTGTTGAGACGTCGATTATCATATTTTGCAATACGATCGGCTTCTTCCAATTTTGAAGCCTTATCATCGGCCCATATTTTATAAAAAATAAATGCGATCGTAAGCACTGCCAAAACCAAAAGCACAGGAAAAATTTTGGAAATTGCTGCTCCAAAATCAATTTTTTCTCTACCACCAATTGCGCCAGAAGCAGGTGGAATAATCGTTTCCTGAACTGGTTGATCAGTAACGTTACTCAATGCTGTTTCCATTTTTGGTGGCGGTGGATTATTGATAGCAGTAGATGCTTGGGGTGGCGTATTAGGCACCGGTACAATCGGTATTGGAGTCGCAGCGACTGGCGGCGTAACAGGTTGAGCCGCAGGTTGTTTCGCATCATTAAACTTCACAGTCGGAAGACCAAACGAGTCTTTGTTGTAATTGACTCTATCTGGCAGAAATTGAATCTTTTTTTCAAAATCAATATACATGCGACCTACATCAGGTATCGTCACAATCTCTTTTTGCTGCATTTTATTCCTCAGATTGCTCATGTAGTCAGCTACGATTTTTCGGACGACCAAGTCTTCTTTTTCGTATTTTTTCTTAATAAAATTTACTAAGACGCCATCATCTACCGTCACGTTTGGATTAAATCCAATATCGCGAGATGGAGGTGCAACAGAATTTGCAATGTGATCAATTACGGCAGATTTGGGCTTTGTTTCCAACAACCCAACGCCAGGTAATACAATTCTATTTTTTTCAAATAAAATGTCAGAAATACAGTGTGCAACAGAAATTTCAGTCATATTAATGCTCAGTGATTAATAAATTCTACGGAGAGTTTCCTCCATCATTTTTTCATTGTATTTTAAAGCAAGCGTTTTATGATTTAACATATCTACAATTGTACCTATCAAGCATAGTCCACCCGTCAAAAAATAAATAATACCTAACCCTACTTGCCCAGTCAACAATCTATGAATACCAGCAAAGCCAACCAAACCCAGTAAGCAGGTCAATAGGATTAATTGAGGTTCTTTACGTTTTGAACGGTAAATTGATGCAAAAAGGGAAAGTTGTTTGTCATCAAATTGAGCAGTCGCCTGTTGGAGATAGGCCAACTCAACATTGTCGATATCAGGAAATAACCGAATTATTTCATTGTTCATTTCGAATCTTATTTTGTTCTTCGAAAAGGTTTTCTCATATAATTTGGTGCAAATTTAAGATTCGAAAGGATATGTAGGCAAGTTTATTGAATTTCTTTGAAATTCATTATCAAAAGTTGAAGCCACGGAGTGGCGGCTCTGTTTGTAGATAATAGAGATTAATCAATAAAAATGAAGGGCGTTAGCCCTTTCACCGTTAAATTCAAACAAACGGTGCCGCCATTCCGTAGCTAAAAATCATGGCCAACAATTCATATTAAGTAGCTTAAGTTTAATAATCGTCATTTCTGACAGAGCAGATTTTTTGCTAACCAAGGCAAAAAATCTTTGCATAGCCGCGCTACGGAAATATTTTTTAACGCAGGATAGCGAAAAATTTGTTTGTCAAAAATGTGTCGATTATTTGAGTTAGGCTACTTAATTGGCAGTTTTGGGAATTAATTTTTTAAATTTTACCTACCTTTAAATGGAATTCTATCAATAGTCCTTTGGCTAAGAGGGCTTGCGTACTAAATATTTTAAAATAAAGTCTAATTATAAATCTAATTTGATGAAGAAATTTTTACTTGTCTTTCTATCTGTTTTTACTTTGAATAGCGCTTTCGCGCAACCCGCAATGGACTTCACTGCCACGGACATCAATGGCAAAGAGCATAACCTTTTCGAATATTTAGACGCTGGCAAAACAGTCATTTTAGACGTTTCTGCGACTTGGTGCGGACCATGTTGGGTTTTCCACCAAAACCACTATTTAGAAGATCTTTATAACACTTATGGTCCAGGTGGTTCAGATGAGATTGTGGTTCTTTTCTATGAGGGCGACGCTAATACCAATTCAGACGATTTGAATGGAATCGGAAATAGTACTATTGGCGATTGGGTGACAGGCACCTCTTATCCAATCATCAACCCGCCCACGATTGACACCGCATTCATGAACTTATATGCTCCATTTGGTTTCCCAACAGTAAGCGTCATTTGTCCTGATTCTAAAGAAATCATTGCAGATGTATATGACCAAAACTTAAGAGGCATCATTGAGCAAATTTTGAATTGTCAACAACTGGATGATGTGACGGACTTGAGTTTTTCAGGGGTAAGTTCCAGCTTAGGAACTTGCGATGGGACAGTGGATTTATTTCCCGGTATCTATAATTCAGGTTTTGATGATGTGAGCGATTTTGAAGTGTCTGCTAAAGATGCTAATGGTGTTGTCATCAATACCGCGACATTTGTAGGGACACTTGCTCCAAATGAAATCGGTACGGTTGATTTAGGCGCTTACACATTCGCTGGCGATGTAGCAGAAATCACCTACGAAATCAACATCAATGACCTGTTCGAAAATAACCAAGCTACTTTCGAATATTCGCAAGGAGCTTTAGCTGCCAACAATATCATCAATGTTTATATCGAAGGTGATAATTGGGTTGCTGATGATCCAACCTATTGGTATATCGAGGATGATAATGGAAACATAGTCGTCCAAGGAGATTCGATGGTTGCTTCTGCGATTGTGGATCAGCAGGTGAGTTTGCCATCAGTCGGCTGCTACCATTTTTTTATTATTGATGAATTTGGCGATGGTTTAGAAACCCCTATTTCTATTACTGACGCTGATGGCAATGTTTTTTTTAACAATTCTAATTTTGGATTCTTAGGGCAAAGTACATTTGAGGTTTCGAGTATGAGTGACTTGCAAGAAACCCTTGATTTTGCTTCGGTAAAGGTATTTCCTTCACCAGTACAAGATGAACTAAACCTCCAAATGAACATCCTCGACGCAGGACGTATCAATATCCAAATCACAGACGCTACCGGAAAAGTAGTCGAAAACATCGACCAAAACTTCACTGCCGGCACCAGCACCGTGAAAGTAAATACATCTAACTTGTCGAATGGTCTTTATTTCATTTCCATGAAAAATGGCGAAGGAGTGATTTCCAGAAGATTTGTGAAGCAGTAAATCGAGTTTCCGAGTTGCGGGTTTCGAGTTTTTCTAATATGATTAACTCGAAACCCGCAATTTGCGATTCGTTCAATGCATCTGATCCCCTCCCACCTCAATCGTCTTCAAGATCTCCATAGGAATCAAGGGTTGAATTTTTCCATCGTGGCGCGTAGCGACCATCAACATTTGCTATTTAGTAAAATCGAAAAAACAACCTTTCGATTTGAAGCGGTTCTTTTTTCCATTATACTTCCCCGATTAAAATCGGGACACGCGTTAAAAATACTCACCAATGGTTAGGCATTGTCTGCGTTTTTTGCCTCGTCTAATGAAAAAACAACGCACTTCAACTTCGAAACTTTATTATTTCAATTTTACTTAATGTTATCGTCGCTACGCGCTGATGATTTATTTTTTCTGATAAACCTACCAATATTGCTGTTGCTACGCGCCAAAAAATAGAAATTCCTGAATTTCTAAATCATTTTTATTTTCAACTCCTGATTGGCATTTCTAATTAATTGTTATTTGTACACTACCAACCGTCTCGTCAAATTTGATTCACAAAGCTCCGGTAAATTCACATCCAAAAAATACAAGCCTGGAGTAAAAGAAGAAACCTTAAAATTAAGTTGTCCCAAACTGTAGAATTGTCTGATGTTATTCCATTGATAAACCAGTTTGCCACAATCATCATAAATTCGAGCAGTTCCCTCAGTTAACTCCTTTTCTTCGGAAAGATGAATATAAGTTTTGAAAGCTGCTGGATTGGGAAATAGAGCTGATTTTTCAATATCACAAAAGTCCTCGTCTTTGGTCGTATTAACAATTTGACTGGTGTTTGAAGGTAATTCGCTTAGACAATTAATAAGGTCAACTTCCATTTCATTACGAAGTTCTTCGTCACTTTTATGCCAATAAGATTTTCCGCAAAAAGAGATAACGTAATCGCCTTCTTCTTCCAGTGGAGAAACGGGATTGGTTTGTGACCATGGATTCTCAGTGTCTTCTACAATTTCAAAAAGTCCAAAATAATACTCTTCGCCATCTGCGAAACTTCCTGCATACCATCTGCACAGCCAACCAAGGTCGCCCCAGATTCTGATTACTTTTTTTGTTTCGACACCTTTGTAAATTTCTGAAATTTCGAAGTCCATTCCATGATCTACGTTTCTGAGTTTGATTCCTTTTACTACTAATTCTGGTCCTCGTGATGGGGCTTGTGTGATGTACTCACAGAATGATCTCGGCCCGCCGCAACTACAAGCAAATGCTTGGATTGCAAAAAGACAGATAATAAAACTTAAAATTATTCTGGCCATATCATTTTGATTTGAGTGTAATTTTTAATCGATTATTTGTTAACCATCAGTTGTCTGGTCACATTGGAAACACAAACGTCAGGTAAATTCAAATCTAAAAAATATAAACCTGATTGCAAATTTTTTAAATTAAATGAAAGTTGACTTTGGTTGTAAAACTCGTTCAAGTTGTCAAAACGTGCAACTTCTTTTCCACAGGCATCGAAAATTCGAGCACTCCCAGATTGGAGATCCGTATTTTCAACTAAATCAATATTACAAAAGTCGGAACTTGGGTTTGGATAGATTTCTGTTTTGAGTGCTTGGCAATATTTTCGTTCGTTTGTCGAAGATTTTCCACATAAATCTAATGGCTTACCAAAGCATCTTTGAATTTCTTCTGCTGGTTCATCGGCTTCATCTTCACAGCTCCAAAATGATTTTCCACAAACTGAGATAGAATAATCGTCAGCCATTTCTAACGAAGACCAACCCGTTGGGAATCCAAAATGCGGTTCAATTTTATTTAAAGCCAAAAGGTACTCTACATTTTCTTCAAAGTTAGAAACGTAAATGCGACACAAGTGCCCGACGTCGCCCCAAACTCGAATAGTTTCTTTGGTCTCGTTACCATCAATAATCATAGAAATTTCGAAATCCATTCCATGTTCAAATTCTCCTGTTTTTTTGCCTTTGACAATTAAATCAGGCGACTGAAAATTATCAAATACAAATCCACAAAAGGTTTGTGGCCCAAAACAACTACATGCAAAAATGGAATGAAGAGAAAAGAAAAAGAGTAGTGTAAAGATGCTTCGTTTCATAATCGGATTTTTTTGATTTGAAAGTTAGACACCTAAATATATGGAAAAGGTTGGGCAGAGGGTAATGATTAAATGTGTAAATGATAAAATGAATAAATAGGAGCGACTATCTATTCATTTTATCATTTTTGAACTTAGTTATTTACGATAAAATCAACCACTCGTTCAATTACTGTTTTATGTTTCATAATCCTATAATGCCCAAATCCTTCGGTGACAATCAACTTTGACTCAGGCCATGCTTCATGGATTTGTTCCGCAAATTTGAATTCAACAATCGGGTCTTTTTTATCATGAACGACGAGCAAATCTTTAATCTGAGTTTTGCCATACGCAGTAGGAATATGCATATCAATCGGGTATTCGCCAGTGATATCGAAAACCATTTTATCCACTTCTTTTTTAACACTATCGGCGAAATTCATCGTCTCTCCAATATTCAAAAGTATATCATCAAAATTGGTTGGAACGGCCACCATGACTGCTTTTGGAATCGTAACTTCTGGCATCAATAATCGAGAAGCGTAAGTCAAACACATTCCGCCAAAGGAGTGCGTAATCACGGCTTCGACGCCGCCCAGTCGGTTGATGATTGCAGTAATCGTATCTGCAAATTCTAAAATGTTGGTTCGCTTTCCAGTTGAGTTTCCATGTGCAGGGCCATCAAAAGCAATCACTCTAAATCCTTGATTTACAAGTGGTTGTACGAAGGAGCGCATTGCGGTTCCTCTCGATTCCCAACCATGCGCTAATAAAATATTTCTACTGCCAGTTCCCCATTCGTAAACTTTAATAATATTTGAACCAACCAGTATTTCATTGATTTTCGCTGCTTCTAAAGTTTTATCAGAAACACGATGCTTAGCTTTTGTGCGTGGTGTTCTGAATAATCTAAATGCAATTTTCGCAGTCAATTTTGGAAAAATAGGCGTCAAAATTCCCATCAAAAATCGAACGATTGGCATATATACTGGAAGTGCTTGTTTCTTTTCTGCACGCTGTAAATGTGGTTCGATTTCTAAAATTTCCATTCTATTTTCTAACACGGTTGGACTATATATATTTATCATGATCTATGGTTTTAAATTGTCAATCATCAGTACTAACTGACGGGTTGTTTTTTTGAACGGTTCGATAGATTCGAGTGTTCGCGCGAGTAACATTCCACCTTCCAAAATTGCGACAAATAGGGTAGCGAACTCTTCACAATTCACATCTCTGCGCACTTCATTTCGTTCCTTCCCTCGATTAAGTGTTTTGATAATCGCAGATTCCCAATCAAGGATTGCTTTTTGAACACCTGCTTTCATTTCAAGTGGCAGGTTCTCTGACATCGCACCCGTTTTCATAATCGGGCAACCACCTTTCACAGGCGGATTGAATAAATGTTCTTTATAAAAATAAACGACGGCTTTGAGTTTATCGAGTGAATGGTCTATCACTTTCGTCCGTCTGCCAATCTCTTCCCAAACAAAATCGACTGCATATTCAAAAGCGGCTGCTGCGATTTCATCTTTGTTTTTAAAGTTGCCATACAAGCCTCCTTTGGTCAAACCAGTTGCTTCCATGATGTCACTCATCGAAGTTCCCGCCAATCCTTTTTGATTAAATAAACCTGCAGATTTTTGAATGATCACCTGTCTGGTTTGTTCTGACTTTTTCATAACACAAAAATAGACCGATTGGTTTATTTTTTAAAGTAATTTGGAATAATTAACATTTTTATGTTTTAAATGGAAGACCGATAGGTATTAAAAATGTCAAATAACTACTCTGAAGCGCCTACGTTGAGCGAAGTCGAGCAGCTTGCAATTGGAAGTTGGATCTTAGCTCAACGTGCACCTCGGCTGCGCTCGAAGTACGGGTTGCGGTGTTTCATAGTGCAGATCTATTACTTACAATTTTCACCAATCCTCAATCGTTTGATTTTCAAAAAATATCTACTTTGTGGTTCAAAATAAATTCACCTATGCTCAATTTTCTCCAAAAGCTATTCTTAGGGCGAGTACCAAAAAGTATAGATGCGGACTATCATAAAATCCTATCTGCGCACTCTTCCTATTATCTAAATTTGAACGAAAAGCGAAAAATTGAATTTCGATTACGACTTTATTTATTGCTCAATGTTTTGGGATTTCACTCAGCAGAAATCAAAAACATCACGCGCGAAATGCGAGCCGTGATAGGTTGTGCCATCATCGAAATCACTTTTGGTTTAGATAATTACATCCCAAAACGTTTTACCCAAATTGTGGTGATGCCGAGACGATATATGTACCCGGGTTTCGGACAACCGTTTTTGGGACATACCGATTTTAGTAAAGGGGTTATCTATTTTTCGTGGGAAGATGTACAACATGGCTACCTCGTCCCAGATGACGCAGTCAATGTCGCTTTGCACGAAATGGCCCATGTCATCGAAGATGAAAGTGCTTTTGAAAAGTTATTCGGCGATTTTTTCGATAAGTGGAAATGGTTAGAATGGGCAAAATTGGCCCACGACAAAATGCAAATTATCAGAAGAACCCAAAACGAATTTTTGAAAAGCTACGGCGGTCATAACATGAAAGAGATGTTTGCTGTTTGTGTAGAAACCTTCTTTGAACAACCCGCTGAATTTAAAGCGGCACTCCCAGAGATTTATCAGACGATGGTGGAGTTGTTGAGGCAAGACCCGTTATTAAAAGGCGATCCAGTTCTGAGAAGAAATTGAACTGAAACCAATGAAATATGTGAACTCGCTAAAACTGGCGGGAGGCGCCTTCCTTTCAGCCGGTAGGCCTTTGAAAGGAAGTAGATTTTTTTGGTTACTTTTTTACCAATGAAAAAAAGTAACAATGCTAAAAGTGGAAAAATTACTTTCTCTCCATTCTCCTTCTCAAAATATCAATCCGCATACGATGATGCCGCTGCAAGACAATCGGATAAAAATTCCCCAAAACATTAAAAACTAAAACCGCCACGCCCAAAGCAACTAATCCTCTGATAATCAAATAGATACCTACAAAAATTAAGATGACAAAAGGAAACAAATGCCCAAATTCAGATTTCTTAGATTGAACTTCTAAATTGTTGATTCCACTCAAAGTTCCATCGAAATGTTTGGCTTGTTGCGCTTTACTTCGCCAAACGGTCGCAAGTAGAAATTTTCTAAACCACTCAACTTTTAGTTGTTTGAAAAAACGTTTGAATTGCTTCGGCTGACTGACTTTGTAGTATGAATTTGGAAGCAATTTTTGAGTCGGCAAGGCAAAACCTGCAAATGCAAAAATACCTGTTATAAACATGTTGATAACCCAAGCCATGAAAATAATCATCACCCACGAGAGGTTTCTGAATAGTTCAACATTGCTCAACAGCTTAAAGGATTGTTGAATTAGGAAAAGGGAGAGTAGGATTAATAGGAGTTTTTTGAGCATGTTGAACTAAGCTGCCATTTTTTTAGACAGTTTTGACCACTCTTCAAGGATATGGTTGGTGATAGCTGCGATGAGCTCAGGTGGGGTTTCCTTAGGCAAAGTCTGTAATAATCGAACAACAAGATCGCGTGAAGTGATTAATGGATTAGTCTGATAACATTTCAGGATTTCAGGTTTGAGTTTCATTTTCAAAGCCAGTAATTGAACCTTATCCAATTTCTCTTTAATAGAAGAAATATCTTCTTTTGTCAAATCAGGATCAATTGACTTTGTTCTAAAATCATTTAGTATTGAATCGATTTGCTCAAATGTTGCTTTTGGATCTACTTTTCCCTTCATTGGACTAATTTAAATTATCTAATTCTTTTCTAATAGAATTTGCTTCGTCAAGAATTTCATCAATTTTATTTTTATACCCTTTTACACCATGAACATCAATGAAGTGTGACTCATACAAATTCATTAGTTCTAATGTTTGAAATAAAACCGTCAACCTGTTTTCGAGGTCTATTCTTCTCATAGTTGGTTATCTGTTTACCAGAATTACTTCAAAGATAATGAAAATTCCCTTTTCTCCCTACCTTCGCCCCGTGCCATCAAAACCAGTATATACAGAAGTCGAAGGTCAACACCTCAAGTTGATTAACCTCAACAAAGATATTCGCTCGGCACATTTTGATGTGAGGAGTCATCGAGTGCGGTGGAATCGTTTTTAAGGATTTGTGCGTTAGGCAGCCATTTTTCTTCCTAATTCATCCCATTTGTTAATGATGAATTCGGTAAGACCAGGGAATAATTCTTTGGAGGTTTTAGAAGGTAATATTTCAAAAATTTTAATTATTACTTCTCTTGAAGAGAGTTGAGGTTGCTTTTTGAATAAGTCTTCTATATTTAGTTTTAATTTTATTTGTAGTGCTAATTCTTCCACTTTTAGCAGCTCTACTTTAATTTCAGCGATGTCCTGGGTTGACATATTTTTGTCAATGGGCGAATTTCTGAATTCATTCAAGATTTCATTTATTTCATTGACAACCTTTTTTGGATCAATACTTCCCTCCATATTTTTCTTTATTTAACTATTGAGCTTTTCGTTAATTAAATTGATTTCATCTAAAGTTTCATCAATTAGTATTTCTACTCCTTTTCTACCCAAAATAGATTCAAAATGTTCTGGATATAAGTTAATTAACGTTAACCTTTGATGTAAAATTTTTAACCTGTTTTCGAGGTCTATTTTTCTCATAGTTGATTTTCTGTTTACCAGAATTACTTCAAAGATAATCAATTTTCCCTTTTCTCCCTACCTTCGCCCCGTGCCATCAAAACCAGTCTATACAGAAGTCGAAGGACAACGATTGAAGTTGAGTAATCTCAATAAGGAGTTGTACTCCACTAAGTCGTACACTAAAGCGGAGGTGATTTCCTATGCTTTGGAGGTTGCGCCGTTGATGTTGCCCCATGTGAAAGGACGGCCGTTGACGCTGATTCGATTTCCAGATGGAGTAGGAGGGAAGACTTTTTATGGGAAAAATAAACCCTCGTGGACGCCCGATTGGATACCGACCACCTACCTGCCGTGGGATGAAGAAAACGAATACTTGTTGGCAAACGCCGCTCCTCATTTGGTATGGTTGGCCAACCTTGCTGCGCTCGAAATTCATACGATGAATAGCACCATCAATCAAATCAATCTTCCAGATCAATTTGTGGTTGATCTTGACCCAGACGAAGATTTGACCTTTGATGATGTGCGTAATTTAGCTTTTGAAATAAAGGAGTTTTTGGAGTCATTCGGTTATTTTCCTTACGGGAAATTGTCGGGTGGGAAAGGGATTCACCTCGTCGTCCCTATCATTCCAAAATGGGATTATGAAACCATGATGGTGACCATAAAAGGTTTGATGAAGGACTTTATTAAAACGCATCCCAACACTACTTTGATGGTTCACAAAAATCGACGAAAAGGAAAAACGCTTCTCGATATTTATCGGAATCATCCTGGAAATACGACCATTGCGCCATACAGTTTGAGAGGAAAAGTAGGTGCACCTGTATCGATTCCTCTGACATGGGAAGAGTTGAAAACAGTTCCTTCTGCGCAAGCATACGACTTAGATCAGACGCTTGAGTATATTCGCAAAAACGGAGATGCTTGGATTGGTTTCAAAGAAAAAGCGGCCAAGTTGCATGACCAAACCATCATGGTTCCTGTCAGCAAAGCGTTGAAGGATTATGATGGAAAAAGGGACTTTTCAAAAACAGCAGAACCTAATTCTAAAAACGAAAATTTCGACCCAACAGAAGTCAATAATAAGTTTGTAATTCACCTGCATCATGCGACCAATTTGCATTACGATTTGCGATTGGGCGAGGAAGGTGTTTTGAAATCATGGGCGATTCCAAAAGGTTTGCCAATTGAAAAAGGCGTAAAAAGGTTAGCGGTACAAACAGAAGATCATCCAGCCAAATACATTGATTTTGAAGGAACGATTCCCAAAGAAGAATACGGCGGTGGACAAATGTGGGTTTTCGAAACAGGTGATATTCATTGGTTGAAAAAGACACCGAAAAGTTTCCGTTTTCAATTAACTGGTAAGTCATTGAACGCCACTTTCTCACTTTATAAAATTAAAGGAAAAGAATGGATTGTCGAGCGCACTGAATCCGCAAATTTGGAACCATTCACCGTTGGCATCAAACCCATGTTGGCAGATGCTGCAAAGGAATTACCAAAACAAAAAGACGATTATCAATACGAAATAAAATGGGACGGCATCCGCGTTTTGTATTATAAAAGAAAGGATGAAGTCAAACTTATCAGCCGCTCGGGTCGAGACATCATCGACCAATTTCCAGAGTTTGCAGATGGTAAATTTTTGAGAGTTGAAAATGCCATCATTGATTGTGAATTGGTTTGTTTGGATGAAAAAGGGAAACCAATTTTCTCCGACATCATTTCCAGAATGCATCGCATCGGAAAGACCAATATTCAGATGGCTGTAAAATCGAAACCTGCTTATCTATACGCATTCGATTGTTTGTATTTGGATGGGAAAAAGTTGATTTCACATCCACTTTCAAGAAGAGTGGATTGGTTAAAAGCTATTTTTAGAAAAAATAATTTGGCTCGCATCAGCGACACTTTCGAAAATGGAAAACAGATTTACGATGCCGCTCAGGCAATGGGCTTAGAAGGTGTCATGGCTAAGAAAAAACAAAGCAAATACTTCCCTGGCAATCGAAACTCTTCATGGTTAAAAATCAAATTTAGAGAAACTTTTACGGCACACATCATCGGCCACACCAAAGGAAAAGGCGACCGAGTAGAAATCTTCGGAGCACTCCATCTCGCCAATCCAGAAGGCGAAAATTGGAAATATTACGGAAAAGTAGGAACGGGTTTCGACCAAGCCAAAATGAAAGAAATTTGGAAAAAAATTGAAAAATTAGAAACCATTTCAAAACCCATCAAAGAAGCTGTAGAGGAAGAAAGTAAAACTGAATGGATTTTACCTTCTTATATGTGCGAGGTCACTTTTGCCT
>CALLVG010000209.1 GCA_938010715.1 uncultured Saprospiraceae bacterium | reverse complement strand
GAAACTGATAAGGACGGATTTTAAACCTATTCAAATATAAAATCCGTTTACATCCTTTTCAATCCATTAAATCTGTGTCCCATCCGAATTACTATTTAAATCTATTCTCAAAAAGCTTCCGCGAAATTTGTGGCTTTACTCCAAAATTAAGGAGTAATCCAACTTCTATTTCAGTGGCTTTCAAATAATTGAGTAGTTGCGCTTCATGCTCTTTGAGCAATCCACTTGCTGCTTTTAATTCGACAATAACTTGATTATTTACCAGAAGGTCTGCAAAGTATTTACCAATATGTTCGCCTTCATAATAAACATCAATTGGTACTTGCTTTTCGCAAGCAATGCCCATTTTTGACAATTCAATCATCATGGATTTTCGTAAACCTTTTCTAAAAAGCCGTAGCCTAATTTATTGTAAACGCTATAAAATGCTTTGATAATTTGGTCTGTAGTGTCTTGATGTAGTAGTCCCATTTTGCATATTTTTCATCAAATATACATAAATGGGACACGGATCTAACGGATTATGACGGATAAAAACGGATTTCAATGTTACCAAAATACTCTCGATAAGCTATGAACAGATATAAAATCCGTCCTAATCCCTTTCAATCCGTTAAATCCGTGTCCTATCAAAATCACTCAATCGTATATCGCAACCCCGCATACCCCACCCTTCCCATCGTCGGCGCATAAACTCGCGTCGCATCAAAATATTCCCCAAAAGGATCGCTTGCTCCGATAATTGGTCGATGTTGATGATAGCCAGTGAGGTTTTCACTACCCGCATAAAACTCCCATTTTTTGCTTGGCGCAAAAGTCACCTGAGCATTCATGATGGCATAGGATGGAGAACGATCTCCATTTTCATGAATATGGAAATCATCATCTGGCAAATGCACATTGATGTCTTGCAAACGCTGTGACCCAACAATTTGTGAACTTGCATTGAATCGCCATTTTTTGTTAGCCGTTTCGTAATCAATTGCAGCTAATCCACGATGCTTGGCAACCAATGGTCGCTCTCTCAAATCGCCCTGATAAGTCGTCCGCACATCGTTGAATTTATAAGCCACTTTCACATCTAAACGCGGAAGGATTTCAAAATTCAAAGAAGTTAAAAAGGCATTGGAAAAAGATTTTCCGTCAAGGTTATAAATCAATAATTGCTCATGATTATCTTCGACATCCAAAATCACCTGATTGGTAAATTGAGTGCGATAAGCATCTATTGAGAAAGCACCTTCTCGTTTTCCAACATTGAATTTTTGTGTAAAATTCGCTCCGTAATTCCAAGAGGATTCGATGTCCAAATTTTCTACAAAAACGATTTGACGAGAAGAAGCCAAGAAGCTGATATTTTCTGCAACGACATTGGCCGTTCGATAACCACGACCACCTGAAACTCGCACAACCGCATCTTCCGTAAAGTTGAATTTGAAGTTTAATCGAGGCGTCACGAGAAGTCCAAATTGATTATGATAATCAGCGCGGAGGCCTAAAATCAAACCCATTTCTTTCCACCAGGTAGAAGTAGAAAAGTTTTCCTTTTTGAAATTATATTCAGCAAAAGCGCCTGTCTTATGTTCGGTTCGACTGATGTCAGATTCATCTACAAATTCTTGATAATCATCGTATTGATAACCACCACCATACATGATTTTATGATCCGAATTTTTAATAATGGTAGAATAAAAAAGATTAGAATAAAACGAACGTTGCTCTCCTCTGTGCTGACGATTTCCGTAACTGGAATTGAGGCGATGATAAGTCGCACTCCAAATCGAACCAGCTGATTTGTAAACTTCATCAAAACCCAAATAACCCAGTTTGGCAGTGACATTAACTCGATCATTGTTCTGTCGAATTTGATACAAACCTCCTTGCGGATTCACAGCAGTACTCATCTGACCAGCCGTTCTATCTTCCGAAAGAACATGTACATTTAATTGCCCTTCAAACGGATCATTTCCATTATAAAAAAGGCGGAACATCCCCGTGCCGACTTGCTTCTGCGGCATACTCATAAATCCGTCGCCATTGTGGTCAACTTCATTTTGAAAAAGGCTACCATGAAGCAAAACACCTGTACTCCAATTATTATTCAACTTGCGATTGATATGCACATTCGCTTCTCCACGTCCGAGATGAGAGCCAAATAAATTAACATGCAATTTTCGACCATCATTTGGTTTTTCTAATTCAGAATTGATTGCGCCTGCCATGCCGCCATAACCAGTCTGAACGGTACTCGCACCTTTAGATATCTGAATGCCTGTCAACCAAGTTCCAGCAATGTAGTCGAGCGCATAAGGTGCTGCCAAACCATAAAGTGCAGGGCGTTTTTCAATTAGCAATTGTGTATAAATTCCACGCAAACCAAGTAACTGAATCTCCCTTGAACCAGTGATAGCATCGGCATAAGCGACATCCACAGCGGCGTTGGTTTCAAAACTTTCGCCGAGGTTGCAGCAAGGTGCTTTTCGCAACTCTTTGGAGGTGATGGATTCAACATTTCGCGTTTCCAAAGTAGAAGTAAAATTACCTGATTGACGCGCAACCACTTCAACTTCCGTCAAAGCAACTGCGCCTGCCATTTCAACCCAAACTGATTCTTCAGTCGGTTCGATATGAATAGTGATGGCATCATAACCAACATAACTTACCTCTATATCGCTATGCTCTTCACCTCGTTCTATTTCAAAATATCCTTCTACATCGGTCGTCGTCGAAATGGTCGTTCCTTTCCAATTTACAGTCGCGTAAATTAGCGGCTCTTCCTGCTCGTTAGTTACAAAACCTGTAAGCGTTTTCTGACCAAAACTTACTGTTGAGATAGCAAGAAGAAATATGATTAATATATTTTTCATTAGTAGCACCCAAATTTATTTGGGTGGATTTTTATAAAATAGATTGACGTTTAATTTAAACTTAATCCACTTCGATTATAAAATGTGAATTGTTCAATCTCGGCCTTTCGGCGAAATTGAATAAGGAAAGTCCAATAATTGAAATGAAAATTAAGCGGTAGGTTACCTTAAATTTTCACCCAAATAAATCCCGAAATAAACTCGGGACAAGTCTTGGGTGCTACTAACAGAGAAAAGACTGAATGAAAGGAAGAAGGGTTTTGCCGTAAGGCTTATCAGGTGGCGGTTTGTTGAAATATTCACCACCAATATCACTGAACATAACATCATCAATAATGATGAAGTCCGATTTTTTAATTTGAAAAGTTGGCGTTTTTGAGTCTGACTCAAACTCATTTAAAATAAATTGAGTAGCCAGTTTGACGTATTTAGAATCTTTGTCTTCGCAGTCATGATCTTCACCGCAAGTCATGGCCGTCAATTCTGCTTGACAACATTCTGGCAAAGAATCGTCGATAGGTTTTCCACAATGCGATTCTAATTCAAAAACAGAAAGCGATAACCGATCCTTACAAATGCAATATAACGAATGAACCGTCAAACCCATCGTGGAGACGAGTAGATTCGCTGTTAAAAACCAAACGGTTATATGTCGTATTGTCTTTTGCATTTTATGGATTAACGCTATAAAGTTACAGTAGTTTTCTTTTAAAGTGCAAAGGTCATCCCAAATTTAACTTTGGGATGACCTTTTGTTTTGAAAATTACTCTTTTTTGGTTAGTCATTTAAGACCCACTGCGTAGCATTGTTGTCTATGAAACTGACGATTCCAAATTCTTTGTTGTAGAAAATTTTGAGGGCGTCAGGGTCTGATGGAACAAAAATGTTTCCATTTTCGGAAGAATAAACATTGGTGAATGTTTTTCCAAGAATATCAATTTTTGGAAAAAACTCTTGTGCAAATTGAGATTCACTATCTGTGAGAATCCCTAAATGATTGATGAATTTCGACTCCCCTGGAACATTAGAAAATTCAAAAGTTATTGCTTCAAGAACGATTGACGGCTCAATTTTCCCAAATTCATCCACATCAAAAATATTGCGAATAGACAAGTTGAAAGAAAGCGATGCTATTGGTACTCTTATCTCTACTGAAGCCCTCTCCGTTCTAATACAATAGGTCTTTAATTGGTCAGGATTGGTTTGACATGCTCCGCTTTGTATGGTTGTTCTTGTTGTTGAATAATCGTTTCTCGATATTTCTAAAAAGGTCTCATTTCCATCTTCATCATGGAAAAATATTCTATCAAAATCATTTAAACAAAAGGTTTTTAGCCATTCTTTATTATCATCTGAGAAAGGAAAAAATTCTTGGACATCAACCAATTCGCATGAACGCGTAGAGTCAAAATAACATTGAGGATTAAAATCAACTGGAACCTCTGATTTCAAACAAGCAGCTGATAATGTTTGATTTTTGGAAAGGTTGGATACTTGAGGATTGTCTTTTGAACAAGCAAAAAACACTGGCAAAGTCAGTAATAGTAAGAATTGTTTCATTTTATTAGTTTTTGTTATTTGGACTAAAGATGGGGAATTTTGAAGAATGGTTGTGTATTAATTCTATTTTTTCGTCCCACTTCCTTTGCTGACACTTTGACTTGAGCGGCTTACATAGAGCGATTTAGTGGAACGCGGGTGACGCGGGTTAACGCGGGTTTTCGCGGGTCAGCCGTTCCGGCTTTTTTCGCGATTGGCAAATACTTTTCTTATAAATTTTGGTTTCTTACCAAAACTCAACAGCAAACCAACTTCTATTTCGGTTGCCTTAAGATAATTTAATAGTTGATACTCATGTTCAATGGAAAGCGGGGTCGCCTTTAATTCTAAGATCACACATCCTTCTACCATAACATCCGCATAATAAATACCAACCTCTTTTTCTTTATAATACACTTTGATAGGTACTTGTTTTTCACAAAACAATCCTCTTGATTCTAACTCCACTACTAGTGAATTTTCATAAACTTTTTCTAAAAATCCAAAACCAAGTTCGTTATAAACAGTGTAAAATGAATCAATTATTTCACCTGTAATTTCTTCATGAAGCATAATTGTTAAGTTTTCTCAAACGAAAGATAACAACAATTATTCAAACATAAAAATCCACCAAAAGCCGGAACGGCTGACCCGCGAAAATCCGCGTTCACCCGCGTCATCCGCGTTCCACTAAATCGCTCCGAGAATGTCGCTCCGAGAATGTCGCTATAGCAACTTCAAAGAGCCATCCAACTGCCTACTTCACCACACATTGCACCCCCAACCTTTCCAACTCTTCCACCAAAAAAGTATCAATCGTCACCTTCCGTTTAGTCGAATGAAAAGTAAGCGACTCCCGATTCGTATGATCCAAAAAGGCGACGCGTAGCTGTTGCTTCCCTTTATACTTTTGCAAAACATCATCCATGCCGTTGAGCATGTTTTTGTCCATTCTTTCGAGCGGTATTTTTACTAAAATAGATTTAGCATAAGACTCACCAACCGCTTCGAGAGAAGTAATTTTTTTCACTTTATACATCCACTCTTCCCCACTCCATGACTTTTCAAATTGACCTTCAATCAATAAACAAGCGCCTACTTCTAATCGACCTTTGAAGTCATTATACTGGTCTTTAAACAATCGGAACTCAAAAGAACTCGCGTAATCTTGAATCGTAAAAATTCCCCAACCTGTTCCTTTTTGGCTAACACGGTGAACAGCACCTGTAACGATTCCAGCCATTTTGAAACTGCCGCGACCGTGATATTTTTCAATCTCATCAAGCGTGCAAGAGACAAAACTTTCTACCTCAAAACGATAATCATCCAACGGATGACCACTGATATACAAACCCGTGACTTCCATTTCACGGCTCAATTTTTCGAGCAAACTCCACTCATTACATTCGGGGAATTTGGGTTGTGGCATTTGTGTATCGTCCAACGCGCCAAAGAGACTCATGGCAGAAGAAGCAGACCGTTCTTGGAATGCTTGACCATATTTGGTTACGTGTTCAATGTATGTTTTGTACTTATCAGAAGGTGCAAAATATTGCGCTCTATGATATTCAAATCGATCAAAAGCACCACCCAAAACCAAGGATTCAATTACCTTTTTATTAGCTGATTTTGAATCTAATCTTTTTGCAAAATCGACGATAGATTCGAATGGGCCATTTTCTTTTCGCTCTATCAAAATCTCACCAACCGGGCCTTCTCCTACTCCTTTCAACGCCTCAAAACCATATCGGATATGTCCGTCTTTTGTAACCGTAAATTTTGGTTGAGATTCGTTGATGTCGGGGCTTAAAACTTCAATTCCCATGCGACGACATTCGCGCAAAAAGAAACTAATCGAAGAAATATTACTACGGTTATTGGTCAAAACCGCAGCCATAAATTCAGACGGATAATTCGCTTTCAAAAATGCAGTTTGAAATGCCACGAACGCATAACAAGTCGAGTGAGACTTATTAAATGCATAACTCGCGAAGGCTTCCCAATCCTTCCAAATTTTATCT
>CALLVG010000208.1 GCA_938010715.1 uncultured Saprospiraceae bacterium | reverse complement strand
AATGTACCGCTACAAGAGCAATCATTTTGAATGACATCGTTAAAAGTGTTCGGGTTGAAATCATTGCAAGCATCGCCGGGTCTTGATATGTTCGGGTTGAAATCGTTGCAATCTTCATCAGCTGGAACACCATCATTGTCTGCGTCGGTTCGTTGATTATTAGAACCAACAGAAACCGTTATTCGATCTGCAATTGTGAAATAGGTATTATTGAATAAAGTAGAATTATCGGTTGCCGTATAGCTCAAAACGTATTCTCCATTTTGTGAAAAACTTGCAACGGTACTTCTACTATTTTGATTTGCAAAGCTGACTGTGCCTGGACCACTCACTAGTTTCCAAGAGCCAGGAAGGGCAGTATTGACCTGTCCATTTTTTTCAACGGTAGCAGAAAGGGTTGCATTCGAGCCACTAATAAATTGATCCGTTCCTGCATTGGCTGCATATCCTTTTTGTCCAGATAAATTGAAATGCTTTCTAAAGAATTCAAATTTGCCAAGGTAAAATTCATCTGGATTTCGGTGTCCCCATCCAATTTTATGAATTAAAACTTTAGAACCTTCAAATTGATTGAAAACCGCAAAATTGGTTGCTGGGATAGATATTAAATCCGTATATCCAACAGATGCTAAAATTGGCCCTTTATACCGTTTAGCTGCTCGCAATGCATCGAAGTACTTTGCGCCTTGATTGATATTTTCAACTGAGCTATTAGGATTAGTTATAGTAGATTCATGCATATAGTACGGGAAACCTGAAGCTCTTCCATATTTATAGCCAGAGTGCTCCCCATGTGCAAAAATAGAAGCAGTAACTGCTTTTACTCTCGAATCAATTCCTGCTGCTAAAATTGACATTCCTCCTCCTTCGCTGATTCCGTTTAACCCAATATTTTGACCATCAAACTCTGGTAAGGTCTGGATGTAATCAATTGCTCTTATGATGCCCAAAATGCCATATCTAAAATAATTTCTGGATGGATTATCCCAGTTTTTTGGGAAATAAGCATTTGGTGCTTGTTGATCTGGCTCTGCATTATGCATCCAAATTGATAAAGAAATAGCACCGATATCTGCTGCGATTTCTGGGCGTGGAACACAGAGATTTGGTCCGACACCAAATGCTGCATGGGTAATAATAGCAGGGTAGTTTCCTGGGGTCAGAGGAATAGAAAGATAACCGTAAACTCTTCGACCATCTACTGTTCCTAAATTGATTCTATAACTTCTAGTTCGGTTGTCCCATGTAGAAATAGGAGTCATTCGAGGATTGATAGGAACAGCTGCTAATTCATTTTTTTGATTTTGCCAGAAGGCGTCAAAGTCAACTGGATCTTCCTCAAATGGTTGAATATCGAACGGTGAAAAAGCTGCTCCCGAAACAGCGGTTTGTCCATTATTAGTTACAGTACAAAGCACAACACTTGGCTCTGTTCCTCTAAAAGGAATATTGGTTGTTCCACCGTTAAGTTGAATACTCCCTGCCGTTATTGCGGGGGTAACTCCGTGATCATAGTGAATCGTATAATTCGCTAAACCGGAACCTCCTCTTACGACAAAGTTCATTGATTCGCCAACATTATAAGTGGCATCTGCTTGATCGGTTGCAATGGTCAATTGACCAAACAATGAAAAAGTGCAGAAAATGATAAAGATTGAAATTAAGCTCTTAATGGTGTACATGTTTTTTACATTTCAAATGGGAGCCTGAAATGAGAAATAAAATTTTACGTCAAGTGCTAATGTTTTAATAGGAGAGAGGCGGTACAAAGCTAACAATTGATAATTACTTCAAACTAACCCTTTTTGGGTAAAATGACATTGAACCTTTTTTTATGTTGGAAAATTTGAACGAAAGTATTTTTACAGACAAAGTAGAACCTCATTACTCCTAAGTTCACGAAAAATTGAAATATACTCAGGTGTATTTTACTGTAAATTATTCACGTTTGGACAAGTCAAATTCCTGAAATTGTTGGAGTAAAGTTTTGGAGAATACAGGGAAAGAGGCGAAATCAATCGCACTTTCATTTATTTTAAATTTAGTGTAAATCTCTTTATTGGCATATTGGATTTGCTCCAATGCTTTTTTTATCGCTTTGGAATCTAAAGTTTTAGCATCTTTCCAATAAGAATTTGTAAAGCCTAATTTTTTGAAATACTCAGATTCTGAAATTTGAAAGTATAAAAGAAAAAGCTCACGAATCGGTTTTGGAACCGCGTAATTGAATAGACAATAACCCGTGATATAGCCAGGGATGGCGAGCGCCACTTTATCGTGATTGTTTTCATGGTACCAATCCATATTACCCAATTCACCATTGATAAAACTGACAATTTTGTCAAGGTTGACTGGGCTTGTGATACCAAATGTGGCTTTCACTTGATACATTTCTTTGAAGTAGTCTTCTTTTGGCCTTTCGAGTAACTTGCTAAATTCTTTTTTCATCGCAAGATTCTTCTGAGCGGTTGCTTTACCGTCATTTTCGAAGTACTTGCGTTGCATTCTTTCGAGCAAATCTGTCATGTATCCTTCCGAAGAAATCAGGAAATCTAAGCGAAAACAGAGGTCTAATAACAAATAAGCGGTTGCTCCTGGATATTTATCAGGCGATAATTTTCCCGAATCAATTTCTTCTAAAACAGATGTAATTTTTTCGTGAATAAATTGAAATTTTGCCTCTTTCTCAGTTGTGGAGATTTCTTTTATGTGTGTGTTGGAAAGTGCTTTTAAAGAATCAAACTCATCTAACAAAAGATCGTCTTGTTTGTCGGCATTGGTCGCCAATTCTTTGAGTGCAAAATATAGTTTGTAGGGAGAACTATCAAGTGAAGAAGTGCTGAAAACAATCACAATATTGTTGTCATTATCAAGCGCAAACTTGGAATATTTTAGGTCGAAATTAGTCTCTACTAACCTACGCATAAAACCGATGTTGAGGGATTCCGTTTTTACAACCTTTGCTATTGCTCTGAATTCTTTGTTGTTGGCTTCTCCAATTATTATTTTACTTCCTTGAAAAATTTCAAATTTTATGGAACCGTTTTGGCGAGACCAAACGACGTTGTTTTCTTTTTTATCGTTGAGGTAATTGAAAAAATTAGAATAGGATTCGAGGTAGTCTTTCTCTTCAAATTTTTCTAAAGCAATATCCCAAGCATCATATTGTTCTGCACTCTTGTACGAATCAGTATAACGTCCAAATTGAATGTCTGGCTGCTGCTCAGTTTCAATGTTTTTACCAAAAATTTTATCGAAAAAGCTCATTTCTATTCGTAATTCACAGAGAAGGAATTATTTAAATTTTTTGACTGCTCTATCCTTCTTGTAATTTCAAAAGTAGCAATTAAAATAGAGAACTAACAATACTATTTTGAATACTAAATTTTAAATAACTTTCTCCAACTCTATTTTTACGAAATCTGCTAATTCCTTAACGTAATTTTGACTGAAATTGAATTCGATTCCAGCGGCTTTATAGATGTCTCCAATTTTACGAGTATATCCCAATTTCAAGGCATTGATATAGCCTTCCAAGGCTGCTTCTGGATTTTCGCGAAAGCGTTTCCAAATTGCAATTGCGCCCAATTGAGCCATCCCATATTCAATGTAGTAGAAAGGAACTTCGAAAAGGTGTAATTGTGCATGCCAACGATGGCTGCCATATTTTTCAAGACCTTCTGTATCAACGATATTTGAAGAAAATTCGCTGTATATTTCTACCCAAGCAGCTTCTCTTTCTTTTTGAGAATGATTTGGATTGGTATAAATCCAATGTTGAAATTTGTCGATCGTAGCCACCCATGGTAGCGTTTTCAAAACACCTTCCAATTGCTCAACTTTTGCACGACGGAGGTCATCTTCATTATCAAAAAAGACATCCCAATTATCCATTGTGATCAGTTCCATGGTCATGGCTGCCAACTCAGCGACCTCTGAAGGAACGCTTTTGGCAGAAACCAAATCATAATCATGGGTCAACAGGGCATGAACTGCATGACCTGCCTCATGCATCAAAGTATGCAAATCTGAAAACGAATTGGTCGCATTCATAAAAATGAAAGGAACGCCGCTATGATAAAGTGGCATGTTGTAGCCACCTGGATGTTTTGCATTTCTGGAACCCAAATCGAGGCGTTCCATTTCTTGCATTGTTTTTAATGTTTTACCAAAATAAGGATGCAATTTGCTTAAAACTTCAACTGATTTATTGGTCAAATCTTCGATGCCATCGAAAGGACGAAGCGGTGCTTTACC
>CALLVG010000207.1 GCA_938010715.1 uncultured Saprospiraceae bacterium | reverse complement strand
TTTTTCCCTTCTGCTGCGTTGAAAAGCCTCGTAGATGCCTTGCATCGCCTACGTTTTTCGCCTTGCAGAAGAAAAAAATAACGACCCATAGAAACGCAATTTATTCCTGAACCATTCCTTTTCACTGATTAGGCTTGTTATTTTTTGCGATTTCAATCATCTTCAAAACATTGGGATCATTGGGTTTCAATTGGTTGGCTTTTGTTAGTACAGCAGCTGCTTCAGCCACTCTTCCCGCATTCAAAAATGAAGTTCCCAATGCTAAAAAACCTAGAGCATTCTCAGGTTTTAACTGAGTAAATTTGGTGAGTAACTCAATTGCTTTTGGATGATTGCCAGCGGCGCCATTGGCAATACCTAACAAGCGAATGACTTCGGGATCATCAGGTCTCATTTGGAGTGCTTTATTCAAATACTCTATTGATTTTTTAAAATCTTGTGCCGTTTCCCCGTAATATTTACCTGCATCTCGATAAGTCAATCCAAGGTTGTTTTGAGCCTCTTTGTAGCCGCCATCAAATTGTAAGGCCTTATTATAGTATTGAATCGACTCTTCATATTTTTTCAAATAATTGTGCGCATTCCCCAAAAGTAAGTATGCGTTCTTATAATTGGGATGAATTTTAATGGCTTCTTTTAGGTGATTAGCTGCCACTGTCAAACTCGCTTCATCTCGTTGGTTGGCGGGTGCATTTCCGTATTTATTGAGCAATTCGCCTGCCACTGCATTTCTCAATTTCGCACTATTTTTTGAGGTTTTAATGTCTGTTGTAAAAAGGGTAAAATTATCTTTCCAAGCTTGATTCCGAACAAATGTCCCTGCTCCGTAAATAAGTGAAAGACCAATTACAGTAAGAAGCATATTTTTAGAAACACGTGATTCAGTTAGTTTTCCAAAAAGTTCACTTATACCCAAAACAAAGAGCAAACAGAACCCAACGGAAGGCATAAAAATCAATCGTTCTGCCATATTCGTTCCCACTGGAAACGCCAAATTAGAAACAACCGAAAGCGTTATCAAATAAAACAAAACAGCGTAACCCACTGGTTTTCTTTGAAAAGTTGCTAAAAGCGACCAAGCCAAAGCAGCGACATATCCCACCAAACTTATTATAACGGAAATGTCCTCGAATGACTTCATCTCAATATGGCGCGGATAGTAATCATGAGTCAAAGGATGTGGCACAAATAACAATTTCACATAATGTCCCAATGTATGAAAAATGGTTGCGAACTGCTCACCTGCAGAAAACGGAACATATCTACCTCCTTCTATTTTAACAAAAGGATTGTTCATCAACTCAAGTGGTGGTTCGCCCAATGACCAACCCAAAATACTTCCCCTCACTACCAAAAAACCAACTGCTGCTATGACAAATGGAATGGTTTGCTTGATAATTGTCCCTAAATCCGCTTTTGTAAAAACCCAAAACGTAATTGGAATAATTGCCAAAAACGTAATCGCATTTTCTTTGGAGAAGAGTGCTAAGAAAAAGATTATCGCTCCTATGATGTTTAATTTAGTATCCTTTTCGCGGTAAGCTCTAATGGAAAAATAGAGTGCCGCCAAACTTCCCAACAAGGTTATGATTTCATCGCGACCTTTGATATTGGCAACCACTTCTGTGTGAATTGGGTGTGCTGCAAATAATAGTGTGGTGCAAAAAGCGATCATTCCAGCATATTCAGGTTCTTTTTCAAACCGAAACAACTTCAACAAAAGCCAATACAACATGAGGCAAGTCACGCAAAACCAAAGTACATTCATCAAGTGTCCAACAAAAGGGCTTTCGCCAAAAAATTGATACCCCGTCGCAAACATCACCAACGTCAGCGGTCTATATCGACCACCAGAGACCAATTTGGATTTGCCTTCTGTTTTGAAAAAACCGTAAAATGTATCTTTCGATAAAATACCTGGAATACCTGATAAGCCATCGGTCGTGTACATGTTTTCAGTGATAACTATCGAGTCATCTTGCGTATATCCATGATTGAGCGTATTTGCATAAAAAAGAAAGGCAACCGCAAACAATATGATAGTTTGCAATTTACGATTAGCCCAAAAATAAAAATTGGAAGTAGAAACTTTAGGAGTGGCTACTGGCGCTGCCTTTTTAACGTTCTTCTTTTTCTTGCTCATGTTATAATAAAATTGGTTTGACGAGTTTTACGAGTTACAAAATCTAAAAAAAGCCCAGAATAAAAAAAATGACCAAACACTCTTCTTCCTTTCAATTCTCTCAATCCTCTCATTCTCTCATTCCTCTCAATCCTCTCAATCCTCTCAATCCTCTCAATCCTCTCATTCTCTCATTCCTCTCATTCCTCTCAATCCTCTCATTCTCTCATTCCTCTCCCATCAGGGCATCTCCCGATAAATATCCATTTTCATCAAAACACCTAACAAAAGCGTAAACCCAAGCAAGGAAGAACCTCCCTTACTAATAAACGGAAGCGGAATACCAATGATTGGCATCAACCCCATGGTCATGCCGATATTGATAAAAACGTGAACAAAAAGAATGCCTGCTACGCCGTACATATAAATTCTCGAAAAGGGAGATCGCTGCCGTTCAGCCAGCATTGTGATTCGATAAATTAGTAAAAAGAAAAGTAAAATGATACTTGTGGCACCTATAAACCCTTGCTCTTCACCAACGGTACAAAAAATAAAATCGGTGGCTTGCTCTGGCACATAATTCAACTTGGTCATGTTTCCTTCCAAAAATCCTTTGCCATCCAATCCACCTGAACCAATGGCCATTTTGGATTGAATTACATTATAAAGGGACCCTTGTGGATCGCAAACACTTGGCCGCAACCAAACATTGATACGGTCTTGTTGGTGAGATTTCAAAATATTATTAAAAAAATAATTTGCCCCTCCTGCGACTATACCACCGAGCAACAAAGCCGCAAAAACCGTAAAAACCAATCGTTGATTTTTCATCAACCACTGCCCCAACCCCAAAGCGAACATCAACCCGACATTCCCCATGAGGGCTTCTTTTTCAAATCCGATATAAGCGCCGTAAATACTTCCTGCCGAAATCAAAAGAATAATTAAAAGCCAGTGAATTTTATATTCTTTGAAATTGTAAGCTAGCAATAAATTCAAAATCATGAAAATCGCTAAAAGTACTTTTTGGAAAGGATAAACCAATCCCATCAGAAAAAGTCCACCTGCAAAAAATCCGAAAATAAAGTAATTACCTGGCAATCCTTCGCGGTAAAAAGCAATCAAAAATGCCAAGAAAACCAATGCAGAGCCTGCATCGGGTTGGAGCAATACCAACAACATCGGAGCAGCAATCACTCCAAATGCCGTCAATTGTCCATAGCTGGTTTTGAGATTTGTATTAAAATTATTGAGATAAGCTGCCACTCCGAGACAAGTACCAAATTTGGCGATTTCGACTGGTTGAAATGAAAAGCCACCCAACATAAACCAACTCGTTGCACCTTTGACTTCAGTTCCCAAAAACAAAACTAAAAACAGTAAAACAAGCCCAAAGGCATACCACAGATAGGCAAACGTTCGCCAAAATTTCCAATCAATAATAAAGGTGATAAACAAAGTGAAAAGCGAAATCCCCATCCAAATGGTATGCTTACCGATTGTGGTTGACCCTAACATTCCCCAGAAATCATCATCGTACCCCTCATTGTATCCAACGGTATAAATCATCAGCCAGCCCACACCAAGCATGGCCAAATAAATGGACAAAGTTACCCAATCTACCGTTTGATTATCCCTTCTATTTCCGGCGAACATTTTCTCTTTTATGTTGAAATTGGGCTAAAACCCAATTCTTAAAGCAGTTCAGATTTATTGATACGAGCTTTTGCAGTATATGCTCCTGGATAGTCTCTTTTAAATGTCTTCAGTCCCCTGATGGCATCCAATCGAGTACGATAGGCCCCTGCACGCAACTTATAGTATGGTTTGTTATGTTCCCAATCTACATTGATGGAAGGAAATAACGCTTTGAATTTACTCATTGAGCGTTCGACCTTTTGTCTATCTGTCGTTGCCAATAATTGTATTCTATAACCTGCCAATACCGTTTGTGCTTTGTTATCGGAAGTATATTTCATCATCATATCCTTAATCGGAAACTCTTCCGAAACAGCAATATTTTGGCTGTTCACTACACCCAAAACGCCAAAGAAAACAATTGTTAATAATAGAATATTTCGTCTCATAATTTTCGTATCTAAAATAAAAGACGAAGATAGTGAAAAGCAGCAATCAAATGTGAAATCAAAATCAAAATATGAAAACTTGGCAACAATGGCAACTTGGCAACAATGGCAACCTGGCAACCTGGCAACAATGGCAACAATGGCAACCTGGCAACCTGGCAACAATGGCAACAATGGCAACCTGGCAACCTGGCAACCTGGCAACAATGGCAACCTGGCAACAATGGTACTGGCCTCAATAATCCACTTCCAAAAAATCCAATGTTTCAAAATCCAAATGACCGATCGGTAGTCCGTTGGCAAGTTGATAAGCACTTAGTGCGTTTTTCAATTCTAATTTAAACTCCTCGAAAGGTTCATAACCGACGGGCAAGTAGTCTTCTTTTATAAGAACAGATTGGATCTGTTTGAGAATCAAAGGTGTTATTTCTTCTGGACAAAGGATTTCTCTTTTTTCAGAGAAGCCTCCTTCTTTTACCAAAGACATTTTGCGATAGGTTCGCATTTCATAAGCATCGACGTGGATTAAATCCAAAACGACCACTACCCTTTCCAGTTTTCCATTGCCCAAATCCATTTGATAAACATCTCTTCTGACGGTCATGTTTTCTGGATCGCCGGTGTAAACGGGAACTTCTATTTCTTTTAATTGATAAAAGTTCTCAAACTTACACTCTGCCATACAGGGTTCTGTTGGAACATAAGATTCCACTTGACCAAATGCCAATATCGGTAAGATTGAAAATAGAATAATCAGCGAACGCATGGAGGTTTTGATTGCTTTTAATTTTAAACCACAAAAGACTTAAAAGATTCACAAAAATCTAAAGAAATGGGGTTAATACCTTTTTGTAGGTAGCCAAGCAAAGGGTATTCCAATTGGAGATTCTTTTTAGGTTTACTCAAAAAATTCAGCCACGGATTTGCACGGATTTCACGGATTTAGCACTCATCAATCCGTGTAAATCCGTGGCTGAAAACATGGTGAGTCAAAACAAAAATAGTAATCCAAATAGCTTTCACTAACATTTGATTTAGTTTGAAAAATAGAAAGTGTAATTTCACAAAATTTTTATCAAAAAAAATCTACGACTTTGAAATTACATTACACTATTCTCGTGCTTATCAGTTTGTTAATTTTTAGTTGCAAAAAGTCAGATTCTAACCAACGAATTGACGATGGCACTTTATCTCAATTTGTTAATCCATTTATCGGAACAGGAGGTCACGGACACACCTACCCCGGTGCAACTGCTCCTTTTGGAATGGTTCAACTCAGCCCTGATACGCGTCTGGAAGGTTGGGACGGATGCAGTGGTTATCATTACACGGACAATGTGATTTATGGATTCAGTCATACCCATTTGAGTGGAACGGGCGTTTCGGATCATGGCGATATTTTATTCATGCCGCAGCCGACAAGCAAAGTTGATGCAATTGCAAAAGTCAACTTTAATAATGGCGCAAATGGGCAACCAGGTTATAGTTCTCCTTTTCAAAAATCATCGGAACTCGCATCCCCTGGTTTTTATCAAGTTGATTTGGATGAGTCTGATTGCAAGGTTGAATTGACAGCGACCGAACGAGCTGGTTTTCATAAATATACTTTTTCAAATACAGATGAAAATTCAGTAGGAACTATCCTACTGGATTTGACGCATCGGGACAAAGTTTTGGGTAGTGGTTTGAAAATAAATAGTCTTACAGAAATCGAAGGTTATCGAAATAGCACCGCATGGGCGAGCAATCAAAAAGTATATTTCGTTGCGCAGTTTTCAGAGCCAATTTTGGGTTATGAATTGGATTCCTTTAGAGTAGATATCAAACCACAACTATTTGAAAATGAGCACATTAAGTCTGCTTTTCATTTCAAACTCCCATCAACAGGAATTATAAAAATGAAAGTCGGAATCTCTGCCGTGGACATTGAAGGCGCACGCAAAAATTTGCAAAAAGAAATCGCAGATTGGGATTTTGAAAACGTAAAAAAACAAACTCAAAACAAATGGGAAGCCCAACTCAAAAAAATAGAAGTCGATGCTTTGACCGACGATGATAAAACGATTTTTTACACTGCTCTATATCATAATTTTATTGTTCCGAATATTTTCACAGATGTAGATGGTCGCTATCGAGGTCATGATGATGCAGTGCACACCGCAACTGATCATGACCAATATACCGTCTTTTCTTTGTGGGATACTTATCGAGCGACGCATCCACTTTACACCTTAATTGAACAAGAGCGTACCAATGATTTTATCAATTCCTTTTTGAAAATTTATGAAAATGATGGGCGCCTGCCAATTTGGGAATTATGGAACAATCGAACCAATTGTATGATTGGCTATCATGCCGTTTCGGTGATTGCAGATGCTTATGTAAAAGGTATTCGTGGATATGATGCGGATCAAGCATTGAAGGCAATGATTGCATTTGCAGAGGAAGATGAATTTGGAAAATTGGATTATATCAGAGATGGATTCTTGTCTTCTGAACACGATGCAGAGTCGGTTAGTAAAACGCTCGAATATGCTTACAATGATTGGTGTATTGCACAGATGGCATTTGCCATGAGCAAGCAAAATGTTTATGAAAAATTTATTAAACGCGCTCAAAGTTGGAAGAATCTCTTCGATCCAGAATCCAAATTTTTCAGAGCAAAAAATAGACATTTTTGGACTCCAAATTTCAATCCTTTTGAGGTAAATTTCCACTATACCGAAGCAAATGCTTGGCAATATGGTTACTATGTTCCGCATGATGTAGATGGGTTTATTGCGCTCCACGGTGGGCTCGAAGATTTTGAAAATCAAATTGATGCTATTTTTCAAGCAGATTCAAAATTGGATGGTCGTGAACAAGGTGACATCACTGGTCTCATGGGACAATATGCACATGGAAATGAACCAAGTCATCATATCGGTTACTTATACAATTATGCGCAAAAGCCGTGGAAAACACAGCAAATAATTAGCCGCCTCACTAACGAAATGTACAAAAATGATCCACATGGTTACGAAGGAAACGAGGATTGTGGTCAGATGTCTGCATGGTATGTGATGAGTGCAATGGGATTTTATGCTGTCGCTCCAGGAGCTCCAACTTACGATATCGGAACACCAAGTTTGAAGTCTGCAAAAATCAATTTAGAAAACGGTAAAACCTTTTCAATAAAGGCGAATAATTTATCAAAAAGCAATATTTATATTCAATCCGCAACGCTAAATGGCAAACCCCTTAAACGTCCAAAAATCGCTCATAGTGCTATCATGAATGGCGGTGAATTGGTTTTTGAAATGGGTAGTTCGCCAAACGAAAAGAACTTTGAAAAGTCTCCATTTATAAAAGAAAAAGGTCGAAAAAAATATCCAATGGTTCCAGTACCAGCAGTCGCATCGGGCGAACGTGCTTTCATGAACACCACTGAAGTGACCATCAATAATCCATTGAAAGATGCTGAAATATTCTATTCACTTGACGGGTCTGTTCCAAGTATAAAATATGAAAAACCAATATCAGTCAGCTCAACTTGTTTGCTAAAAACAAAAGCGACAACTAATTTCGGCGAAAGCCAAACTATCGAAACAAAACTCTTTAAAATCCCTCAAAACAGAGCCATAAAATTGGCGACAAAATACGCTCCTCAATATGCAGCAGGTGGCGACAAGGCATTGATAGATTTTTTGAATGGTGGAGAAGATTTCAGAACTGGTGAATGGCAAGGCTACGAGGGAGTTGATTTGGACGCAACGATTGATCTGGGCAAATCGTATGAGGTCAATTCCGTTTCCATCAAATTTTTGCAGGATGAAAATGCATGGATTTTTCAACCGACCAATGTTGAGTTTTATGGTTCAAATGATGGTAAAGATTTTAAGCTAATTAAAAATGTAAAAAACAAAGTGGGTTGGCAACAAAAAGGAATTGTCATTGAAAATTATGAAAGTTCTTTTCAACAAAATGCGCGTTACATTCGGGTAGTTGGGAAAAACCAAGGCGATTGTCCTTCAAAGCATAAATCGGCTGGTGGCCAATGTTGGATTTTTGCGGATGAGATTTCTATTTCGGTGAATTGATTGGATTGAACCATATAAGGCATGTAAGGACATTTAAGCACGAGCGACTTATATTTCCTTATATGGCTTATATGGTTCAATAATTCGACAACATCATAGAAGAGTAAAAAGCAGCTTAATAAAAATAGCCGATACTTTTCGAAGTATCGGCTATTGCTATTCAGTTTACGATTTATTCGAGGGACGACTTGGAGTCGTGCTACGAATTTTGTTCATCAAAAACTAATCCCTCACCCGCATCACGCGAATCTGCCTCAAGTAAGGATGAAACGGCGTCATTTTCACCATCAAAATACCAGAAGCATCTGAATCAAAATTCATCGGAATGGTATTCAATCCTTCATTTAGATTTACTTCTTTTTTGAAAATGGCTTGACCCATTGCGTTCATTACAGTTATCTCAGATTCCTGATTTTCGCTTGAGAAAACTTGTAATTTGAATTCGTCTGTAAATGGATTTGGCATTGCGTTGACGATTGCAAAAGGTTGATTGCCAAGATTTTCAACAATCGAAGAACGGTTAGTAATACCATTTGCAGCAGCGCCAACATAAATTGGTGTCTCATCATCTTCTCCGCCTGCACAGCAAGTTCCATTGG
>CALLVG010000206.1 GCA_938010715.1 uncultured Saprospiraceae bacterium | reverse complement strand
GCTTTTTATACCCGATTTTTTTCGGAGCGGTTTGGGGCGAGATTGGGGGTTGGGTATCGGCTTTTTTAAGACAAATAAATTTGCTTTTTTAACCCAAATAAATCCCGAAGCTAATTCGAGACACGTTTGGGTTCTACTAATACGGATCAACATCCACATTCACCCGTACTCCCGAGTATCCTCGTTCTTTTTTCAAACGAGCAATTGAGTCACGAATCAAATTCTTAGTAGCAGTCAGCACCTTTCCACTATTTTCTAATTTTATTAAAATATCTAAAATGTACTGGCCGCGGACACGCGAGACATAAGGTACTGCAGGCCCTTTGAGCCGATCGCCCAAATCACCTTTCATAAAAGAAGCAAAAATCTTTGCGCCATGATTGAGGACATCGGGCTTTTTGTGCTTTAGTGTAATTTTTATCAATCGAGTAAATGGCGGATAACGGAATGCTTGCCGCTCCATAATTTCACGCGCGAAGAAAGTGTCAAAATCATATTCCAAAACTTCTTTTAAAACAGGATGCGTAGTGTTCATCGCTTGGATGATAACTTTGCCTTGTTTCTTCTTCCGACCTGCACGACCCGACACTTGAGTAATCAATTGAAATCCACGCTCACTTGCGCGAAAATCGGGAAACTGTAACAACTGATCTGCCGAAATCACCCCCACTAATCCAACATTTTCAAAATCTAAACCTTTGGTCACCATTTGTGTGCCGACGAGAATATCAATCCGACCTTCTTCAAAGTCATTGATGATTTTTGCATGTGCATTTTTGGTGCGAACGGTGTCTAAATCCATTCGACCAACTTTTGCTTCGGGAAGATAGATTTTTAGTTCATCTTCGATTTTTTCGGTACCAAAACCTTTCAAACTCAACTCCTGCAAACCACAACTTGGACAGGTCTGCGGAATGCCCATCGAGTACCCGCAATAATGACATTGAAGGTTATTGGAAAATTTATGATAAGTCAAACTCACATCGCAATGAATACACTCTTGGTGCCAAGCGCACTTCTCACAATGAAGCGTAGGAGAATAACCTCTACGATTCTGAAAAAGAATCGCTTGTTCTTTATTTTCTAAGGTTTGTTTGAGTGCCTCAATGAGATGGGAAGTGAAATGCGATTGCATTTTTCGCTGCTTGGTTTCTCGTTTGGCATCAGCTATCGTAAGTATCGGCATTTCTACTCCACCAAAACGATCCGGCATGACGACCAATCCATATTTGCTTTTTTGAGCATTATAATAGGTCTCAATTGCAGGGGTCGCAGTGCCGAGTAAAGTTTTTGCACCAAACATATTTGCCAAAACAATTGCTGCATCACGTCCATTGTATCGAGGTGCAGGATCGCGTTGTTTGTACGATGAGTCATGCTCCTCATCCACCACAATCATATTGAGTTTATGGTAAGGTAAAAATAAAGCAGAACGCGCGCCCATGACGATTTTCTTCTGACCTTTTGCTACTTTTTGCCAGACTTCTACGCGCTCATGATTATTCATTCGCGAGTGATAAACAGCGATTTGATCACCAAAAATCAAGTTTAAACGAACGATGAGTTGGGTTGTCAACGCAATCTCTGGCAACAAATATAAAACCTGTTCTCCTCTATCAATCGCCGCTTGAATCAGTTCCATATAAACGCGCGTTTTTCCACTTCCAGTAACGCCATGCAAAAGGATCGTTTGCTTTTCTTTGAACAACTCATCAATCTCTTTCAGTGCTCGAACTTGTTGGTCAGAAAGCGTTTTTGCTTCCTCAATATCGCCATCATAATCAGCGAGTCGGTTGACTTCTTTTTTATAAATTTCCCAAATTCCTTTTTTCTCTATCGCTTTTATAACTGGTGAATCGACGCCTGATACTTTTTGTATTTCTTGCGATTTTACATCTTCCGTTTCTTTTTCTAATTGTAAAAAAGCGAGTAGCGCATAGGTCTGTTTTTCAGAACGTTTGAGTAAGTCAAATGCTTCCTGCATGCGTTCTCTTTCAGAGAGGTATGGTTCTTTTAATCGAACACAGCTTATTTTTTTTGCTTTGAATTTTTCTTTCAGTTCTTCTTTTAGATAAATCACTTTTTTATCCAAAAGACCAGTTATCACATGGTAAACGGACTTGATATTGAGAATGTCTCGTACATCTTTTAATGTCAATTCATCTTGTAGTGAAAGTGCTTCCGCAATCATAAATTCATTATCCGTCAAGCCAGTCATATTTGCATCGTAAAGTGGACTGAGGGTGATAATGGTTTCGCTACTGAGTTTGAGATTGGTGGGCAATGCGGCAGTCATGACCTCGCCAATATTGCAGGTGTAGTACTCTGCCAACCATTGCCAAAAACGCCAATGCGTTTCATTAATAATTGGCTCTTTATCCAAAATGGAAAGAATAGCTTTTGGTCGATAACTTGAATCTGCCTCTGACTTGGTACCGATGATGATACCACTGTACAGTTTGCTTTTGCCGAAAGGCACTTCTACGCGCATCCCAAATTGAATATCTCCCACTAAATCCTCTGGCACATAATACGTAAACGTATTAGGCAACGCCAACGGCAAAACAATCTCCACGTAACGATTGGAGGACTCGACTATATGATATGAAGCGGATTCTTTCATTCAGGTTCAAATGTAGGAAAAGTACTTTTTAGAACCTGTAAGAGTATAGGAAAGTTGAATTAAATTAAAATTCACTGTTGATATATAGTACGTCTGCCTTTAAGTTTTACGGAAGCATGTTTAAATTTTAATCTTCCAAAACCCCATCATAAACATTACTCATCTCAATTTCTAAATCAATAGATTCGAAAGGAACGGTCGTGTTCTCTCCTTCAAAACGAGTGATGCGCCACAGGTCAGATTTTGGTTGGCGGTAATAGATGTCTATAATCTTGTTTTCTTGTTGAATGAGTATGTATTCTTGTAAAGAAGGGATATTTTGGTACTTATGAAATTTATCATTTCGGGCGTAATTGTCGGTAGTTATTGACGGAGCCTCGACGATTAGAATTGGATTACAAATAGCATGTCCTTTTTCCGATTGCTCTATGTCACCACATACTACAGAGGTATCAGGATAGACATAAACGTTTAGTTCAGGTATATGTACCCTTGCGTCACTATTGAAAGTGTTGCATTTAGATCCTTTGTTTTTTAATCCGGATTTTACTGAAGTAAATATGTTGCCACTTATGATTGCATGATTCAAAGTTCCACCTGACATTGCATAAATTTCACCATTATGAAATTCATACTTCACTTCATTTTTGACCTCTAATTCGAGGTACTCCGCAACCGTAATGTCTGATTTTTGTGGAATTCCCATGCGAAATTTTTTTATTCAAAGATAAAGAAAAAATTAACTGAAAGGCATATTTCTATTCTTAGTGAAATGGAATTAATAAAATATACAAATTAGGGGAAGTAGTTTTTTTGTTTAAAACCTTTAAAAAATCAGTGCATAGCAGGGCTACGGACTTATTTTTTAAAGGAATTTAAAAAGAAAAAGGACGACCATAATTGTATAGTTTATTGATTTCGTTTCACTTACCAAAAGAAAACGCCTTACTTTTGCGTTATTGAAAAGCCTAAAGGTTTAAATTAGCCCCTAATTAATAAGTTGACCAGTTACACTATGTCCTTTCAAAAAATCATCGGTTGTGTTTTAGTTTTGCAGTTTTTGATGCTAACTGCTTGTGATCCAGAACCACCAGCCAAAGAAAACTTCGGTGAAAAAATCATCGGCCATTGGGAAGTATTTGAAGCTACTCGTAATGAAAAGGTAACGACTACACTCGAAGATGCCTATTTTGATTTCGAAGGAGAAGGCAAAGCAATTTTGAACTTGACAGGAGAAGATCAAAGTGCATCTTATTCACTCACAGAGAATGTTATCAACATTTCAGGCACTCAGATGGATGGAGATTTTACTATTGAAAAAGTAAGTG
>CALLVG010000205.1 GCA_938010715.1 uncultured Saprospiraceae bacterium | reverse complement strand
CATATTTCCATGCGGAAGAAAAAAGTATTAGAATTCAAAATTTCCACTTTAAGTATTACTCAAAAAATAACTTCCCGGTTCAATTCAAAAAATTAGCTCGAAAAACCTCATTATCAATCACTTTTCCTTCACTAATTATTTGAAATCGGGTACTTATTTTTTGAGCGTTCCTAAACAAAAAAATCCCGACACTGAAACCAGTGCCGGGATTTTAAATTCTATAGATTCAGAAGACTACTCTTCTTCTTCACTTTTGTCATTCGTTACAGTAACTTTCTCCTCAGCTTTCGCTTCTGCTTTTGGCTCAGCTTTCTTCGCCTCAGCTTTTGGCTCTTCAGCAAGTGCTTCTTCCGCTTTCGCTTCAGTAAACTGTGCTTGCAGCGCAGCCAATGCTCCGATATCACCTAAAGTAGAACGCTCAACATTAGACTGTGTTTTCTTAACAGCTGATCTAACTTCGTTACGCTCTTTCTGTTGCTCTTTGATTTCTTCGCCTCTTGCTTCTCTCTGAATGTCTTCGACATATCTTGCGTGAGAAACAATGATACGTTTATCATCACGGTTGAACTCAATCACTTTTACAGTCAATACTTCATCCAACTCAGCGAAAGTGTTATCTTCTTTTTTCACGTGTTTTGAAGGTGCGTATGCTTCTAAGCCGTAAGGCAATTGAAGAATCGCTCCTCTGTCATCACGCTTGATAACAGTTGCTTCGTGGTATGAACCTGATGGGAATACTTTCTCGAAAGTTTGCCAAGGATTCTCTTCCAATTGTTTGTGACCCAAAGAAAGTTTACGGTTATCCGCATCAATCTCTAAGATTACAACATCAATTTCTTTACCTACGGAAGTAAACTCCTTTGCGTGTGAATAACGTTTTGTCCAAGACAAATCAGAAATGTGAACCATTCCACCGATACCATCTTCCAACTCAACGAATACACCGTACTGCGTCAAGTTCTTCACTTTTCCTTTGTGTGAACTATCAAGTGGGAATTTCTCACCAATCTCTGACCAAGGGTCTTTAGACATTTGCTTGATACTCAAAGACATTTTTCTGTCTTCACGGTCGATTGTTACGACTTTAGCTTCTAACATCTGATTGATAGAGAAGTACTCTCTTGAGTTGATTGGTTGACTACCCCAAGAAATCTCAGAAACGTGAATCAAACCTTCAACACCTGGCGTAATTTCCAAGAACGCTCCGTAATCTTCGATATTTACGATTTTACCTTTTACAGTAGAACCTTCAGCGATTGTCTCATCCAATACTTGCCATGGGTGAGGCGTCAACTGTTTCAAACCAAGAGAAATTCTTCGTTTGTTTTCGTCGAAATCCAATACCACAACATTGATTTTTTGGTTCAATTCCAACACCTCTTCTGGGTGATTGATACGTCCCCAAGAAATATCTGTGATATAAAGCAAACCATCAACACCACCCAAGTCCATAAATGCACCGAAATCTGTGATGTTTTTAACAACACCCTCCAATACTTGTCCTTTCTCAAGGCCAGCAAGGATTTGGTCTCTTTGCTCTGCAAGGTCACTTTCAATCAATGCTTTGTGAGATACAACGGCATTTTTGATAACCTCGTTGATTTTCACAACTTTGAATTCCATCATCTTACCAACATAAGAATCATAGTCGATAATTGGCTTGATATCAATCTGTGAACCAGGTAAGAAGGTCTCCAATCCTTGAAGGTCAACGATAAGTCCACCTTTTGTTTTGCTAATGATAACCCCTTTAAGGACAGTACCATTTTCGTAAGAATCTTTGATGTTCTCCCATGCGTTAATCAATTTCGCCTTTCTTCTCGAAAGAACCAATTGACCTCTCGCATCCTCTTGCTGCTCTACATATACATCTACACTATCTCCAACTGCCATGTCTGGCGTATCTCTAAATTCTGATAGAGAAACCAAACCGTCAGATTTGAAGTTTAAGTCTAATACTACATCGCCACCGTGAATTGCTTTTACAGTTCCTGATACGACTTTAAATTCAGAGATTTCTGAAAGTGTACTTTCGTACTCTTTTAGAAATTTTTCGTGATCCGATTCTGAATAAATGTTTACTTGACGTTTACCTGCGTCCCAGTCAAATTCATCGTGGGGAGTATTGTCCACAACTACTTCCTGTACTACTTGTCCTGCCGCCTCTGCTTCTGCTGATGTCACGTCTGTGACTACTTTTTCGTCAGCCATCTAAAAAAATTTGTATGTCATTTCCTTTTATTTACTTTTATAAAGGATTTGACAGTGGTTAAAAAATACAAATCATCAACTTAATTGATTGATTTACAGTCAATTACAAATAATTAACTGCCCTATTGATTTAGGGAGCGCAAATTTACGACATTTTTGTTGAAAAATTCAAGTAAGAAAGTAGAAAATAACGGTTGAATGGCTTCATGGATAAATTGTTATTTCCCCTTAACCAACTATAAAACAGCTTCTCTTTTAAAATTAGCAATTGTTCTTTCCTTTTTAGTTAGGTTTGCGGTTTACAACTGCAAGTCAAATATTAGATTTGATTTTGAGTACGCTTACTTTCATAGCTCCGTACTTTAGTGCGGAGATGTTTAAGAAACAATGGTGGCTTTAGCCGAACACCTCGTTAAGTGTGCGGCTAAAGCCAAATATCATTTCCTCTTTTCGCCAAGCTAAAGCATGGCGCTATAAAAACCGACTTGGTCGGAAACGAATAACGCTAAACAATACCATCAATTTTGAAATCGAAGCAGCAATTAATTTTCGGAAGACACCCAATCGTTGATGCCATCAAAGCAGGCGAGCCAGTTGATAAAGTTTTACTTCTCATGGGAACTACTGGAGAGGTTGAAATCCAATTACGCAAACTTTGCCAACAAAAACGCATCCCAATCACCATGACGCCCAGAGAAAAACTGGATAGATTGTCCTCTGGTAAAAATCATCAAGGAGTGATTGCTTTTATTTCGCCTGTTCGGTTTTATGATGTGGAGGACATTGTTCCTCATATATACGAAAAGGGAGAAACGCCTTTACTCCTTATATTAGATGAAATTACAGATACACGCAATTTTGGTGCGATTACGCGTTCTGCGGAGATATTTGGCGTTCATGCCATCATTGTTCCGATGAAAGGTAGTGCGAAAATCGGAGCCGATGCCATCAAAACCTCCGCTGGCGCACTTTTGAAAGTCCCGATTTGTAAAGTAAAAAGCCTCAACAGTATAGTCGAGTATCTCCAAGATTCTGGTTTTCAAATATTTGCCAGTAATCTTAAATCCAAAAATGATATTAGTAAGGTTGACTTTACTGGGCCAACTGCAATTGTTATTGGTTCGGAAGATAACGGCGTAAGCACGGGTTTACTTCGCAAAGCAGATAAGCAATTCATTATTCCACAAATTGGAACTTCTGATTCTTTGAATGTGTCTGTTTCGGCGGGGGTGATGTTGTATGAGGTGCAGCGGCAGCGGCGGTAGTTTACACGATTCGATTTCGTTCCTCATCTATTTTATGGATATTCATTTTACTTAGGTGGAAAAACGCCATAAAAATGTAAAGCTCTCCTCAAGTTCTCAGTTATTGGCATATTCATTTTGAGTGCATTTACAGTTGCCCTTCCTTTAGGAGAGATACCTAAAATTTTGGAAAAATCGCCGTTCCAAATGAAATGAACAGACCAATCATCAATACGAGGATTAAATAATTGAATGCGCCGATTTGAAAGCTCATCTATGCCTTCAATCTAATTATATTTCGAACTATTACAACTTGAACAAGCATATGCCAAATTCTCTAAAGTTGTTTGCCCTCCTTTTGATTCAGGAATAATATGATCTATTGAAAAACTATGCCCTGCGAATGCTTGAGGTAGCTTGCAATATTCACAGCAATGATTTGCTCTGTTTGCGACTTTCTTTCTTATTGATTTTGAAATAGAAGATTTAGACACTTGGTGGCGTTTGTAACCCCAATCCTTCCATTACTTCAGCAACTGTTTTATTCCTCAATTTTGCCAATTCACCTAAAATGTGAATTCTTTTTGTTTGAAGAATTAGATCTTCTTCGATTAATTTATCGAGTTGCGTTTGTTCATCTTCAGATAATTCGTTTGTTGCTCTTTTGTTAATTATAGCTTGATAAGCCAAAATCGAGGATTCTGGCAAAACTGTTTCATTTAGCTTTTCGATAAGTTCAATTTCTTTGTTTCCTTTTTTTGAGTTTTTTCGAGAACCGATAATGGTTTTTATTTCCAATAAAAATTCTTCTAAGTCATTGGTGGATAACTTTGGAAACAGGGACTTGATTTGATTTATTTCGATATTGGCTTTATGCATTATCTTTTCATTTGAACAATTACAAAACTACCAAATAAAACGAAAAATTGCCAAAAAGAGTTTGATCTCGTTTGATTTCGTCCAATTATATTGCAAAATCATCTTTTCAAAACAAAAAAACCCGAAGCCGAGGCTCCGGGTTCTACGTTCTTACAGTCGGGAGTGAATAAAATTTCTCATTCTCTTAACCTAACTTTCGAACATCATAAACAGCAGGTAAATGAAACACATTCTTTATTAGTTTTCATGCGTTGTTATCCGTGGGAATATAGTTTGTTTTTGAGTGTATTTGTGCTTCTGATTATTTGGGAATTCCTCCCTCTCCACTGCGCGGATCTCCCTCTAAAGGGAGACACAAGCAACGCTAATCATTGGGAATTCTAAAACTCCGTAATCTTTCTAATCACCTTATAAAGTCTCGTAAATTCATTTACATCTTCAAAAAATGGATCGTGTTCCAAATAATTGGCAGAAATCAATTTGAGTTTACTGACATGTTTTTTGTGCAAAACTTTTTGAACATACTTTATCCAAAGTGAACCGTTATTTTTTACAGCGTAAATATCGTTGTCGCTGACATCCATCAAGCTGCTCAACTCGCGGCAAACGACGATGTCTCCATTTTGAATGATCGGTTCCATACTATTTCCATTGACTGGAAAAGCGACCAATCCGTTTCCTTTCAAATCAGGTAAAGAGAAAAAAGACTTTTCCTCATCAATTGTACCCGTATCTACCGCAGTACCTGCAAAGGCAGAAACACTTGTAAACATAATGCTACCTTGACTTAAAGCAGAAACTGGAGCAGCTACTTTCGGCGCAGACATTCCAAATGGACTCCCTACCCCATCCAACATCCACGATTCGTTGACGCCAAACTCTCGGCAAAATGACCTCGCTTGACTATAGCTAATCACGCGGTCATTTGTATCATTTAAAAATCCTCGAATCAAATGCCCATAAGCTCTATTCCCTAAAATACGCTCGGCAAAATCTCCTATGCCTTTTCCTCCTCGATCGTTTTTGACTATAATGCCTCGTTCTTCTAACATATTGAAAGCAATACAAAAACGTTCGTTGAGTTCGACCCTATCATTTTTTATCATAGCAGGTATGTTTGTGAAACAATATTGATTAATACGGGTGCAAATTTAAAACAAATAATTTCAAATCAAAATATTTTGAACTAAAAATGTCGAAAATGTTTGGTTTTATGTGTGAGATTTTTATTTCTTTCAACAAATACTTCCATTTTGTAGCTATACTTTAATAAAATTTCTATTTTTGTGTAACATGCTTTCACTATGAACCACTTATTGTTTTAGTTCATATAATTGAGAAAACTTATAAAGAAATATGGCAGTTGTAATATCGCTATTGAACCACAAAGGTGGAGTGGGCAAAACCACCAGTGCAATCAACATCGGAGCAGGAATGGTCGAATTAGGAAAAAGATGTTTGTTGATTGATTTAGACCCTCAAGCAAATCTTACCGTATCATTAGGTATATCAAGGCAGAAGTACACTATCTACGAATCGCTTCGTGGTGAGTCTGACTTAGTTCCCTATACAGCAAAGGATGGATTGGACATTATCACTTCTACCCTCGACTTGTCGGGCGCAGAGATGGAATTGATCAATGAAGCAGGTCGTGAGTATATTTTAAGAGAATTGCTTACGACTGTTGATGATGATTATGATTATGTCATTATCGACTGTCCGCCTTCATTGGGTCTTTTGACATTGAATGCCTTGACCAGTAGCCGATATGTTTATATTCCTTTACAAACAGAGTTTTTGGCACTGCAAGGTTTAGCAAAAATCAAGCAGGTCATTGATAAGGTTAAACTTCGATTAAACAAAAAGTTGGAACTCGGTGGCGTTATCGCAACGATGTACGATAGTCGTAAGGTTTTGAATCGAGATGTAGTAGAAACTATCAAGAAGTACTTCGGGCAAAAGGTTTTCAATACTTTTATCAGAGATAATGTAGCATTGGCCGAAGCACCTGCTCAACGTCAGGACATCTTTGAGTATAACAAAAGAAGTCCAGGAGCAAAAGATTATTTGGCATTGTGTAAAGAAATAATTGAGAGAACTAAATTAGAAGTAGAAGCTTAATTGCTACTTCTGATTTTCAAAATAAAGTTAAGTGAGTAAACTTAATAAGAAAAAATTTACGGCGGGTTTGGAAAGTGTTTTCATGGAAACCACTGAGGCATTCGAGCACGAAACTGTGGGAATTGTGGACGAACCAACCAAACGTAAAGCTAAAGCCCAAAAAGTAGCCCGAATCAAGCCAAGAGGTAATAATAAAGATTTCACATCTGATCTTGATACTTTATTAGAATTGGCCTTATCTGAATCAGATAACAACTACAGCGAACAGCAAACGGAAGCAAAAGGTAGTTTCAAAAGATCCAACAAAGGATTGCCTTCAATTACAGGCTTGGATGCATTGATCAGACAGACGGTCGATGTCAAGACTATAGACCGAACGAATAGCAAAAAGCCCACTAAGCGTGTCACATTTACGCTTGATAAGGAAAAACTACAACGACTCAAACAAATCGCAAGAATCGAAAACGCATATTTAAAAGATATCCTTTCTGGTTTGATTACAGATTACATAGAACAATTTGAAGGGGATGAACAGTAATATTTCGTCCGAAAAAATGTCACAGGTTCCTTCAAAATAAATTACCACTTACTCTTCTTCAGCTACTATCATTTTACTAACCTGTTAGATGTCAGTTTTTTTTATATTAAATAAACTGACCATTGATTAATACCCATAAGTTTTATCCTCTTTTTTTTCAATATATTGTTGTCACAAAACATCTATATTCTCACCCACATGAGATCAATAGTTCATGTATTTTGCATCTAATTAGAAAAACAAACAACTTCCACTCCACTCAAAATGCTTTTTACACATAATCAAAAGCACACCTAAAATCACAAAGTAAAGAAATAGATTAGAGTTATTGGTTCGTGCACTTCTCCGCTTTATACAATATAGAATTTTCATGAGGTTTTAGATGTTAGACAATTAGACTATTTCTAATACTCCAAATTCAGCCCAAAATTTAATAGCAAAACTGCTTTAAGAATCATATCCAAAATGATGGATATGAGCTTTGGTAAATCAAAAACCGATGATTTTAGATCCCCCCTCTATCCAAAGAAGAAGTCTAAAGTCAACCCCTCAACCCCCTAACAATTTTTGTTTACCTCAAGCCTTTTTTCAACTGCAAGGTGAGATCCTCATTTCACCTTGCTTTTTTTATTCTTTTTTTTTGATGGTTCACGGTTAAAGATTCACGGTTCACGGCGTGACTCAAAAAAAAATGCGTTGACGGATAAAATCCATCAACGCATTTTTATAAAACCGTGTACCGTGCAACTTTGCACCGTGTACCTAATCTTTAGTTTCTATTCAACAAAACAATATTTTTAGATACTGCCTGTCCGTTTTGAATAACAGTCAACGAAACAGCACCCGGTGCTGCGCTGTTTTGGATATGAATTTGGTTTCTGTAAAAGCCATTGAAATTCTTCAATGTTTCTGCAAAAACGACCTTTCCAGTTACATCCGTTACTCTGAAAGTAGTTGGAACAGCTTCTCCTTCAAAAGCAATATTTACCTCTCCAAATGTAGGATTCGGATATGCCTCAAATGATTGGTAATTCAATCCTGAAGAAAGATCGATCGTTATCGGATCTGGAACATCTGTAACAACGTCTTCAACACAAGTGGTGAATTGTCCTCTTACTTTTTTTACCTGTCCATTTCTTTCAATCGTCAATCTGAAATAATCGCCTGGTTGGTTTTTATCACGTTCCATCGTCAATTGACATGGACTGTTAACCGCTTCACCATCCAACTCAAGGATAACGTCATCATTTTTCAAAGCCATATCTGATGCAGGTGATTTATCAACGACATTCACCACCTTTACGCCATCTTCAACTTGGCCGACCGTGTAAACACCAATGAAAACTTGACATGGATTAACGTTTAATTCTTCGTAGGTTTGAAAGTGATGTGTTTGTGCGAAAAGTGAAGTACTAATCGGAAGTGACCCAACCGCCAAAACAAAAATTAATTGGGAAAATAATTTTCTCATAATTTCTTAAAAGTTTGTGATTTATTTGAATTCCGGAGGGCAACCTTATGACTTCCAAAATGATGCGATAGTCATTTTTAATAGCCAATTATTGGCGATTTTAACAAAACTATATTCCTGTAATGTGACATTTTAAAATTTACATTTCATCAATCATCAATTATTTAAAACATTCATAATCAGGGAATTAAAAATAAAAAAAGTGCGCTGACGAATAATTCATCAGCGCACTTTTTTAATCAAAGTTGATTTTTTGATATTCAACTCTTAACTCATATCTATGCTCTATTCAACAAAACAATGTTCTTAGAAACTGCCTGTCCGTTTTGAATAACAGTCAATGAAATAGCGCCTGGAACGGCTCTATTTTTAAGTTGAATTTGCTTTTTGTAAATGCCATCAAAATTTTCAAGTTCTTCTTGAAAAACGACTTTACCACTTACATCAGTTACTCTAAAAGTAGTCGGCACGGCCTCTCCTTCAAAAGAAATATTTACTTCTCCAAAAGTAGGATTTGGGAACGCCTCAAATGCCTGATACTTCAATTGTGAGGAAGGATCAATAATCTTTGGCTGCGGTATATCCGTTACTTCTGGTTTCTCTTCACAAGCCTTAAATTGACCTCTCACTTTCTTTCTTTTCCCATCTCTCAAAATGGTCAATTTGAAATAATCACCTGGTTGGTTTTCATCACGCTCAATGACCAATTCAGGTTGACTGTTCACCTCTTCTCCATCCAAAGCAAGGATAATGTCTCCATTTTTCAAATCCATATCCGCTGCAGCTGTTCCATCAATGATGCGCGTAACTTGTACACCTCCTTCATTTCTGTTTTTTGTATAAACACCAATAAAAACTTTGCATGGATCAGGTTTTTCATCTCTTCGGTAATCAAAATACCTTTGCTTGAAACGCGGTCTAACACTTGAGCTTGACAATACAATTGTTCCAGATTTTGCAACACCATCACGTGTGTATTTCACTTTTACACTATCACCAATTTTAGAACCTTCTAAGATTTCGGCAATATCATCTGCTTCAGAAACTTTTGACTTCCCAATATGAGTGATAACATCTCCTCGCTCAAGCCCCGCTCCAATCGCTCCTTTTCCTTGAATTACGTTATCGATTTTCATACCTTGACCGTCGTGAGATTCATCTACATAAACACCCAACATTGGTTTTTGAGATTCACCAAAGTTATGTTTCCATGCCTTTCTTCTTTTGCGCATTGCCTCTCGCTTTGCTGCGAATTCTTCACTATTCCATCCATCAAAGCGAAAAGAAGATTTTCCTTTTTTAAAGTTAAAATCTTTATTTCCACAACCAGGCGTGCATCTTACTTTACAATCTTTGTCCAAAACATCAACATCGATGCTCGCAATATTTTCTGCATCTATACCATCTAAAGCATCAAAATTGCTCGGCATTTCGCCTTCAGGCACTGTAATTTTCTTTGTAATCGTTTGACCATCTTTAGTGACAACCGTAATGATTACAGTTTTTTCAGGGTTTGAATTTTCTGTTTGCTGTGCAAAAAGAGAAGAAGTTGCAGTAAGCGAAACAGTCAGCAAAACAATTGATAATTGGTAGAAGAACTTTTTCATATTTATTAAGTTTGATTCAACAAAAAGTATAACTCGACTAATAGAATTGACGATTATTGAGCCAAGTCACTTTTATAGACTCTAAAATAGCGGGATGGTTGTTTATTTTTGCATCTTATCTAAAATTTTAACAAAATTATAGTTCAAAACGTGACATTAGTGGCCTTCTTTGCATCAAAAGGATAAATAAGATTAATTGGACGATAAAACATTAAATACAATTAAGAAAATGAATGAGTTGGGTGCCAAAGGCATTCCTTTCTTTTTCATGTTTGACTTTGAGGCAAAACGTCCAATCGTTGTTCAATTGGATGACTTGGCCCATCTAAATATTTTACTCGATACACCTATTTTTTCTAATTGGAAAAATGAAAAAATTCGACAAAGAGACGTTGATATTGAGTTTGAAAAAATTCCCATAAGTTTTGATGAATACAAACCAAAATTTGATAGAATCATTCATGAATTGAATTTTGGAAATTCCTATCTCATCAACCTCACTCAACCGACTCCTATTGAAACAAATTTGTCTTTACAGGAGATTTTTGAAATGAGTGATGCTAAATTTAAACTTCGTTATAAGGATCAATTCGTTGTCTTTTCACCTGAGCGTTTTGTTGAAATAAAAGGAAATAAGATTTTCACCCATCCAATGAAGGGAACGATTGATGCCACCCTACCCGATGCGGAAAAGCAATTGCTTTTTGATAAAAAAGAACTCGCAGAGCATTATACCATCGTTGATTTGCTGCGCAATGATTTGAATTTAGTGGCCAAAAAAGTTCGAGTCAATAATTTTCGATACATCGACAAAATCGAAACGAATAATGGCAGCCTACTCCAAGCAAGTACAGAAATTTG
>CALLVG010000204.1 GCA_938010715.1 uncultured Saprospiraceae bacterium | reverse complement strand
GTAGAGGCGCCATCCACATGGAGGAGTCTGGCGTAAAATTATACAATGAAGGTGGTCAATATCATGGTTTTCAGATTTGGCTAAATACACCTGCCAAACATAAATTTGATGCACCAACCACTACTGTTGATGATGAATCCAAAATGGCTATCATCAAGAAAAAGAAATCGACTATCAAAGTCATTCTGGGTGAGCTGTTTGGTAAAAAATCTCAAATAGAAACCTACTCGCCTGCATTTTATTATCATGTAAAAATGGAAGCAGATTCCAGATTGGACATCCCAACTGACCCAACACACAATGCTTTTTTATATAATGTGAAAGGTAATTTGGAATTGGAGGCAAAACAAAAATTGACCGATCATCAAATCGCTATCTACCAACGAGGCGACTCAATCATTAATCTATATTCTGAAAAAGGAGCTGAGTTTTTGCTTTTAGGTGGGCAACCTTTAGATGAGGAAGTTTTTTCCTACGGCCCTTTTGTGATGAATAATGAAGACCAAATCAAACAGTGTATCAAAAATTATCAAAATGGGTTGATGGGGAATCCAGATTTGGTGAATCGGTGATAATTGTCTGAATCAGGATTCACAGAATTTAAGGATTCTCAGGATTAAAAATTGAAGCTTTTGTAAAAAATAGAAATCATAAAAATCTGTGCTTAGAAACGCTCAAAAAATAAGTTCCCGATTTCAAAAAATTAGTGAAGGAAAAGTGATTGATAATGAGGTTTTTCGAGCTAATTTTTTGAATTGAAGAGGGGAAGTTATTTTTTGAGTAATACTTAATTGAATCCTAAATATCTCAAACAAAATCTACTGCCCAAAATTCCGTAAATCCTATAATCCTGAGAACCTGTCCGCCGTGGCTGATCCTGATTCAGACAAAAAGAAACTACCAGTTACCAGCAACTAAAACTGGCAACTGGTAGTAAGATCTTTATTTCCCTTTAGGATGAACCAACTTCATCTCATCCACCAAATGCTTCGCTCCAGCAAATTTGTCGATGATGAATAAAACATATCTCGCATCTACCATAATATTCCGACAAATTGAACGGTCATAATTGATGTCAGACATCGTTCCTTCCCATGCACGGTCGAAATTCAAACCAATCAAATTACCATGCGCATCGATGGCAGGACTTCCTGAGTTTCCACCCGTGGTATGATTTGAACCGATGAAACAAACTGGCATTTTGCCATCTTCGCCGTAAGGGCCAAAGTCTTTTGATTCGTACAATTCCAATAATTTGTCTGGTGCATCATATTCATAATCACCGTCAACATGCTTTTCAACTATCCCTTTCAAATAGGACAAATTATGGTATCGAACGGCATCTTTTGGCTCATATCCTTCCACATTTCCATAATGAACTCTCAAAGTTGAATTGGCATCTGGGTAAAAACGCTTGTCTGGAAAAACTTCCATTTGCGCTTTCATATAAGTGCTTTCCAAAGTTTTGATTTTATCATTGATTTCATCATACTGATTTGCTACTTTCTCATTGTACATTGCAGAAAAAGCATCGGCCATTTGATAAGCCAAATCAATACTTAAAACTTCATCCAACATCTCTGGAGGCGTTGCTAAAAACTTGGTCAACTTGTCCTCATCTGCAAAAAGTGAATAGTCGAAAATGCGTTGAGCCATGATATTGAAATCACCGCCACAGTTTCCTTTTTCTACTTTGTAATAACCTGGGTGGTATTCCTCAGGTACATTTGCATCATACTTTGCTACAATTGCCGCAAAGATTTCTTTGTCAATTTTTGGTTGATAATCTTTGAAAAAACCTGGCAAAGCTCCTTTCAACCTTGCAATTCGTTTGTCGTATTCGCCTTGACCTTTTTCTTTAAAAACAGCTGCTGCTCCTTTGGCTGCATTGACCAATCGGAACAATTCCAAATTTCTAACAAAAACCTCGTTGTAATATTCTCTAACTGCTGCCAAAGGTTCCAGTTGTTTGTACAAAGCATCTATTTCAGAAAGCACATTTTTGTACTCCTTTTTATACTTTCTTTTTGAATTTACGGCTTTCATAAATTCAGCTTCGTAAGCTTTTTTCTTTCCGATTGCATTAGATTTATTTAAGCCCAAAACCTCCCCTTGCCACTTTTTCCAACCATTCGAAATTCTCGCTTGTTTAGAAGCGTACTGAATTTTAATCGCAGGATCACTTTTCATATAAGAATCCATCACGCGAATCGTTTCGTCACGAATACTAATTCTAATTGGATCCACTACATCTTTGATTTGACTCACCGCTGAGGCAGAAAGGTATTCATTTGTTCTCCCTGGAAAACCAAAAACCAATGTAAAATCACCCTCTTCTACCCCGTCCAAAGAAATTGGCAAGAAGTGTTTTGGCGTATAAGGTTTGTTGTTTTCTGAATATTCCGCTGGGTTATTGTCCCCATCAGCATAGATTCTAAACAAAGCAAAATCACCAGAGTGACGAGGCCAAACCCAATTGTCTGTATCTTTTCCAAAAGCTCCAATTGCGGTTGGAGGTGCTCCCACCATTCGGATATCATTGAACGTTACGGTTACAATTGCAATGTATTGATTGCCTTTGAAAAATGGTTTTAAAACCAAATCTTCAAACTTCCCGAGTTGATAACTCGCTTTTACTTTTTCTAAATTTGTATCAATTACAGCTTGTCTTTCTTCATCGTTCATTTTCTTTTTGATGCCTTTCATCACCTGTTCTGTCACGTCCTCCATTCTCGAAACTAAGGTTACAAATAATCCTTCCGCAGGAATTTCTTCTGCTCGACTCATTGCCCAAAAACCATCCTCTAAATAGTTATTTTCCAAACTGGAATATCGCTGAATGTAGCCCTGTCCACAGTGATGATTCGTCAGCAAAAGCCCTTCATTTGAAATAATTTCAGAAGTACATCCCCCATTAAAATGACCAATTGCATCCTTTAAACTTCCTTTGTTGACAGAGTAAATATCTTCCGCAGACATTTTCATGCCCATTGTTTTCATCTCAGATTCGTTCAAACTTTTGAGTAGAAAAGGAAGCCACATGCCTTCTCCTGCAAAAGCCACCTTGGACATCAATCCAATCAAAACAACAGTCAAGATTAATTTAATATTTTTCATTTTGTAAGTTATTGATTTTCAATATTTTAAGAAATTAATTTATTGTAGAACTCAAAAATAGCGAAAATGATGGTTTGAATGAAATTGAGAAGATGAGGCGACGACATTCCTATAAAATTTATTTTGAACCATATAAGGCATATAAGGACATATAAGTTGCTTTTGAAATCTTAATATGCTCTTTTATGACTTATATGGTTCAATAAAAACGACTGTTTTCCTTTTTTCAAATTCATTATTTAAAAATAAACTTTGTCTAAAAATTGAATGTTCTAATGTTTGATACCTTTGTCAAAAAAATAAAATCGAACATGCGAAATATCCTATTATTACTACTAATTTCTGCTCTTTTTTCAGGTTGTATTCAAGTCAATAATGGCTTTGATAGATTGCCGCCAGGTATTTGGCGAGCAACGCTTGATTTGGAACAGAAGGCCCCACTCGACAATGTAGATGAGGATGAAGTTGAAAACCGTGCTTTTGAAGAAGTTGCCAAAGGAGAATTACCTTTTAATTTAGAAATTCGATACGAAGCGGATAATTCCATTTCTGCGATTTTGTACAATGGTGATGAAAAAATGGAGGTCAAAAACGTCGAATTTGGACGTATGAAATATCGACCGGTTGATACTTTTCAAATTAACTTTCCAGTCTATGACACCTATATCAAAGGAACCTTTCAGGAGCGATTCATGAAAGGAAAATGGATTGTGAATTATAAAAATAATTACGAAATTCCGTTCACGGCCGAGTATGGTCGAGATTTTCGTTTTTCAAACTTAAAAAAAGAACCTAAAATTGACTTGAATGGAAAATGGGAAGTTATGTTCAGTTTGGAAGATGATCCCTACCCTGCTATTGGCGAATTTGTACAAAAAGGAAATCGCTTAACTGGTACATTTTTGACTGAAACGGGTGACTACCGTTTTTTGGAAGGAACGATTCAAGATGAAAAAATTTATTTGTCTTGTTTTGACGGCTCTCATGCCTTTTTATTTGAAGGGAAAGTTTTGGAGGATGAATCTTTGATAGGAACTTTTCGATCTGGTAGTCATTACAAAACCACTTGGAGTGGCAAGCGAAATCCTGATGCTATTTTGGGTGACCCAGACAAATTGACTTTCTTAAAAGAGGGCTACAATAAATTCGATTTTTCTTTTGAAAATACGGAAGGTAAACTGGTAAGTCTTTCCGATAAAAAATATGATGGAAAAGTAAAATTGGTTCAAATTTTAGGTACTTGGTGTCCAAATTGTAGAGATGAAACCAACTTTCTTTTAGATTATTTACAAAAAAATCCATCCAACAAACTTGAGGTAATTGGCATTTCTTACGAGCGATATAAGGAAAAAGAAAAGGCCATATCTGCCATCAAGCGATATAAAGACAATTTGAATATCCCCTACGATTTACTTTACGGAGGGTATGCAAATAAATCAGATGCTTCTGAGACCTTACCGATGCTCAATAAAATCATCTCCTACCCGACTTTGATTTTTATTGATAAAAATGATAAAGTTCGAAAAATACATACGGGCTTCTCTGGCCCAGCCACAAGCAGTTTTAATTCCTTTCAAAAAGAATTTAATGTATTTATGGAGGAATTGCTCAATGAATAAAGATTAAGACCGTAACTTTACCTTTCCCGATTAAATAAAATTTGGATTGTAGATAGGATTTCTAAATCCTCTGTACAACGATATCTCACGTATTGAAGCATTAGCACAAAAATGGCACCACCGAAAAATTACATACTTGGGTATCATCCCGCCAATCAAGAAGAGGCATTGATTGTCCAATCTTACCTATCCAAAGCTGGCTACAAATTGACACATTTCAACTCAAGCACTTTCAATAGTTCTGGAGAATTTGCATCAGCGATCCTAAAATCCAATCAACCTGGGATTTTATTGGTTTCAGATAATTTTCTGAAGTCTGAGGATTGTCTTTTCAATCTTTATGAAGTTTATAAAGAAGTAAAAAACAATAAAGATTTTGAAATAATTGTTTGTGACGGAAAAATAAAAAATGACGAACATGAATCGAAATCGATAGATACTTCATTCAAAAAATTGAGTGGCGTTATCAAATATTTAAACTTTTGGCAAAACAAATACTTAGAGACGCGCTCAAAAAAAAGTTCAATTCCTGAAACAGAAACTGAAAATTTCGGTAACTACTTAAGAATCATCAGAAGTATTTCTACGCAAGTAGGTGATTTTTTAAAATCCTTGACGGAAACAGGTACAATGGATTTTAATGATTTGGCAAATACTAACTTTGAAAATTTTTATATCCGAGTAAACGACTCGGAAGGATTTGAAACTTATCTCGAAAACTTAGCTAATGAAGCCGCTGAAGAGTTAGTAGAAATTGAGGAAGAAGTTACCACTAATGACCTAGAAGAACCTGTGATCGAAGAGTTCTCATTGGGAGAACATGCTTCCGAATCTACAATAACTCCTGCGAAAGAAGTACTTTCTTTATCTGGAATAGTTTCGATGACTGATATTCAAACGCCTGATGAAATTATCGACGAAATTGAAAAAGAAGAAAAAATGAAAGTTGCTGATTTAGTTGAAAACAATGATGTTGAAGATTTGGATGCGCTTTATTTAAAAGAAAAAGCGACCAATAAATCGAACGGTCAGATTAGTAAAATTATCAAAAATGCGCAATCCTATTTCAAAAAGGATAATCAAGTTGATGGTTTGAAAGTTTTGAAAGATGGGCTCGATTCAAATCCTAAAAACTCTACTTTAAAGTATGAATATGGCGCCTCTCTTGCCAGATATGCAGGCAGTTTGAACTTGGCAAAATTCCATTTGAAAGAAAATCTTGAAAATGATCCGCAGCATACCAAGACACTTTTTTTATTAGGAAAAATGGCTGAATTGGAAGGCGATCATCAAACTGCTATCAAATTTTACAGCGGTGTGCTTGATACTCATTCCGACTTTCCAGATGTTAATTTCAGATTAGGATTATTGATGTTAATTAATAATTCACCAGACATAAAAAAAATTGAAAGATGCTTCAGGAATGAATTAAAACTCAATCCGCAAAACACTGAAGCGAATTATAGATTGGCTACTCTGTTGGCCGAGAATACCAGTAACTCGACCAAAGCACTCCAACAATTTCACCAAGTTTTAAGATTAGAACCAACTCATAAATTTGTCAATTATGATATCGCATTGCTCTACTATAAAATGGGCGATATGGATAAAGCCAAATTATATTACGATAAGGCTTGTGGAATCAATCCTGAATTAAAAACAGAAGACAACGATATCGCTTTTGGTATCAGAAAGGTCGTCAAGAGAATCAAAACTCATAAAAAAAGTCTGCCAATTATTAAGCAGGTTGAACCCCCAATCACCAAAGTGCCTGTCCAAACTTCAATAGAAAAATCAACAAAAACAATTTTAATAACTGGAGCCACTTCTGGTATCGGCGAAGCTATCGCCATGGCTTTTGCAGAAGCAGGAAACACCAGATTGATTTTGACAGGAAGAAGAGTTGAACGGTTGGCTGAAATGAAGTCAAATTTAGCTGCAAAAAAAATTGCAGCATTGACCCTCAATTTTGATGTCCGCAATAATAATGAAGTCGAAACAGCAATAAATTCAATCCCAGAAGATTGGAAAAATATTGACATATTGGTCAACAATGCAGGTTTAGCCAAAGGTTTCGAGCCGATTCACGAAGGAAATCTGGATCATTGGGAAACCATGATCAACACCAACTTCAAAGGTTTACTTTACATGACTCGAATGGTTGCGCCTTTCATGGTTTCCAGAAAATCGGGGCATATCATCAATATTTGTTCTATAGCAGGAAAAGAAGTTTATCCAAACGGAGGGGTTTATTGTGCTACCAAACACGCAGTGGACGCACTCACGAAAGGAATGAGAATTGACCTACATAAATACAATATCAGGGTAAGCCAAATCGCCCCTGGCCATGTTGAAGAAACTGAATTTGCAGAAGTAAGATATGATGGCGATAAAGAGCGCGCTAAGATTTACGAAGATTTCAAACCTGTCACTTCTAAAGATGTGGCGGAGGTTGTTTATTTCATAGCGACAAGACCGGCACACGTCAATATCCAAGATGTTTTAATGATGGGTACTCAGCAAGCGAGTGCAACGATTATCAATCGTTCTGGAAGATAAATTAATAAAAAACGCGTTACAAAAAAAAATTCTTGTAACGCGTTTCCTCTCAATTTTCTCCTTTAGAGCTTCTTAAAAATTTCATGATTGAGCGAAAGCGAGAAAATTTTATTTTGGATGAGGCAAAAACCGTAGGCGATGTCTTAAGTAGTCTGACAGAATTAGCTTAATAACTTTTCGGCTCTTTTTCCGCCACTCTTCGTGATTTTTTAGTTCCGTATCAACGGATATGCAAAGAAAAAATGCCTTGATTGACGAAAAAATAGCTCAAAAAGTTTTTCTAA
>CALLVG010000203.1 GCA_938010715.1 uncultured Saprospiraceae bacterium | reverse complement strand
AATAAAGATTATTAATAAGGTTTATTATTAATATATCCCTTATTTTTGCAGCACGAGCCCAGATGAAAACCTTTATAACTTCCCATAATCATGATACCCAAAGCGATTAATAGTCCAATATTCCAATTCGGAATCTCTTTTGTTCTAATTCTTGGAGCAGCGCTGTGTATTTATACACCTAGCTACCTTTATTTTAAATGGGCAGCAAATTATGCTAATCAAATCATGTTTAGCTACCTATTCTTGGGATTTGCATTGATGTTTTTGAAACAATCAAGATTGATGTTTACCAGTTTTGCCTGTTGTGCAGCACTTTGTTTTCATTTAAACAATTCTGTTGATAGCCCTTTCACAGATTCTAATATTAAAACAAATCAAAACAACGTCATCTCTGTGGCGCATTTTAGCACTTCCAAATCTGTAGAATCTATTTCTGAAACGATTGAGTTGATCAAAAGTCATAATGCAGATTTAGTTTCGATTCAAGAAATTGATCACTTGTGGGCGGCTGAGTTATCCGCGTGTATGATTGAATTCTATCCATCAATGATCATGATTCCAGATACGGGGTTTTGTGGTCTTGCCTTATTGTCAAAATATCCGTTGGAATCAATTGATACCTTCCATTTCAACAACAAACCCAATTTGATTGGAAAAGTAAGCACGCCATACTCAAAAATAAATTTGATCAGTTCTCATACATTGCCAGCGAAGGACAAAACCAGCTACAATCAATTGGTTTCACATCTAAATGTTTTGAGTGATAAAATCAAAGAGTTTGATGCCCCTTATATTACGCTCGGCGAGTACAATGCCGTAAGTTGGAGTTATGAAATAAAAGAGTTTAGAAATTCGAGTGGACTAAAAGATAGCCGTAAGGGCATTTCGCCAACTTTCCCAAGTGGCCAGATGGATTTTATGGAAATTCCAGTTGATCACATTTTTTACTCCAATCATCTACGTTGTCTCGATTTCGAAACTTTAGACGGAAAGGAAACTTCCCATTTAGGAATCATGGGTATTTACGAATTTAAACCTACTCCCAAGACACTAAATGTTAGTAAAACTATTTAAGAGTTTTCGGTATGCCTTCAATGGCATTTCCATACTTTTCAAAGAAGAAACGAATGCACGCATACATCTTATCGTTGCGACCATCACCATTGTAGTTGGATGGATGTTAAAAATTTCGATTACGGAATGGTGTTTCGTAACTTTGTGCATCACACTCGTTATCATGGCAGAAGCATTCAACACTGCCATCGAAAACCTTACAGATTTGGTTTCTCCTAAGGTGCATCCTTTGGCAGGAAAAACAAAGGATCTAGCGGCTGGAGCAGTACTTATTCTTTCAATTGGTGCTGTATTAGTTGGCCTAATTATCTTCGCACCTAAAATTGCCAAATTGTTTTAATTTTTCAGGCAACATTTTTGCATTTTTAAATCTTAATAGTTAGAGTATGTTTAAATTGACTATCTAACTATTTAAGGGGCACTTTCAAAGATGGGATTTGAAAGTGTAAAAATCAAGCAGTACAAATTATAATCAGATGAAAAAGACTTTCACACTTTTTTTAGGACTCTTTTTATTTTCAACTTTTTCTCTTTTGGGGCAGTACCAAGCTGGTTGGCTGACAGACAATTACGCTGGAATCAATAGTGTAACAATCAATCCTGCAGCTCCTTCCAGTACTCCTTATCGTTGGGATATTAACCTAATTGGGTTCGAGCAATTTTTTGATAATAATTACGGATACCTTAGAAATGGAAGTCTTTGGAATTTTTATTCTAAGAGAAATGATTTCAGTTTTGAATTCGAACCTGAACTCCGTGGCGAACCAAGTAATGCTGACTTTGTACTTGATTTTTATCGCGGTGCTAAAAAAAGGTATGTCACTTCTCAGTCACATTTAATGGGGCCATCCGTTCATTTCAAATTAACTGAAAAGCATAATATTGGATTATTCACAGGCGCACATGCTGTTTTTGGCTCTCAAAACATACCAGCCGCTTTTTCTTATTGGGAATATGATGCGCATCCACTCAATCAGCCACTAGCGGTTACTCCTTTTATGGGTGCAATCATGACTTGGTCCGAGATAGGATTGAATTATAGTTATAAAACTGATTTGACCAGCGGGACTATTTCTGTGGGAGGAAGCGTAAAAATGCTACAAGGATATGAAGCTGGCTATTTTGAATTGGAAGAAGCATTCAACCTGACTAAACTTCCAAGCGACTCTATTGCTGGCAACCAGACCAACATCGCTTTTGGATATACAAATAGCTTTACCAATAGTTTTCCCGATGCCTCTGCCACCAAAAACGGAGCGGGCGTAGGACTTGATATCGGAGCCGTTTATATTGCAGACAGTAGAGATACAGACAAAAGGTATGACTTCAAAATTGCAGCAGCTATTACAAATATTGGAGCTATCAACTTTAACAAAAACGCCTCTGCTCACCAATTAAATTCATCAGACTACATTGAGTTAGCTGATAGTGATTATACCCAATATACAGAGCCGAGTGACTTGGATGATGCCGTCCAACAATTCAGAACTGCTGTTTTGAAAGATCAAAACGCTGCGCCCGAAACTGAATTTAGAATGAGCTTACCCACCACCTTTAATCTTAGCGGTGATGTAAATTTGGCACCTAATGTGTATGTCAATGCAAGTTTTGTTCAACCTTTAAACCTTGGCAAAATCCAACCTGGAATTGGTTCGCACTTGTCTGTCACCCCTCGATTTGAGCATCGAATCTTTGGAGGTTATGTACCAGTTGTTTTTAATAATTGGAATGATTTCAATATAGGGCTTGCGGGCAGACTTGGCCCATTAATCATCGGAACAGAAAACATTGGAAGTATTTTTTCTTCTTCCGATTTTCGTTCTACTGAGTTTTTTGTTGCGTTGAAATTGAATCCATTTTGGAGTTCAGGTGAGTCTAAGATTAGATCAGGTAGAAGAGGTGGAAAGGCACCAAAATGTTATAAATTTTAGGTTCTAAGTAGTCTGATTAGGAATGGTTCAAAAATAAATTTACATTCCTTACGAAATTGTTGTAAACCAGTTATCCTCACTGTCTTCCTCTCTTCGGCGTTCTTCTTTCGTTTTTTCAAAAGTATCTCTATTTAAAAAGAATGAACTGTTGTCGGGTTCATCTTCCCAGGAGTACCGTTTGGGTTCTTCATCTGTTTCAATTTGATACCGCAGCCAGTAGGCTACAAATATGCCAACTATTCCTCCAAGCAGGTGGCTTTCCCAACTGATTCCTTCTTGATTGGGGAGTATTCCCATAAACATTCCACTATAATAAAAACCAACTATCAAGGATAGAACGATTGATTTTACATTTCTTCTAAAGATACCCGTCCAAAAAACAAATGCCACCAAGCCATATACTACCCCACTCGCTCCAATATGAAAAACAGATCGACCAAAACCCCATACAGCCAATCCTGAAAGCACATAAATCATTAAAATTGACTTAGTAGCTATCCGAGGAAAAAAGAAATAGATAAGCGCAGAAAGCGCAAACATCGGAATTGAGTTATTGATCAAATGTGGAAAACCACTGTGCAACAAGGGCGAAAATATCACGCCTCTCAAACCAAAAGTCGTCCGTGGATAAGTTCCTAAGTAAGAAAGATCAAAGGGCGTTACGAATTGGAACAAGTGAACTGCCCAAATCAATAGAATAAAATAAGCAGGATACTTTATTGCATTTACGACTCTTTTTTCAAACATAGGCATTTTCTATTTTTTGAAATTTCTTATCAAATTTGTCACTTGCAGCCAATCAATGAGTTTTTAAACAACCACAATAGCACTTCTAATCAAGATGATTAATTGAACCTTCGTTTTATTAATTTCGCGAAGACCTTCGCTTTCTTTTGTTTGGACGCTTTGACCCAGTCATTTTTACTCGCGACATTTGTCAATAAATAATTTTTCGCTTCTTCGAAGGAAGACATTTTATTTAATGCTTTTAAAGTATCTTGAAATAAAGCATTGTCTCCACCAAACAACTCCTTAATCGTCAATATTTTATCGTTGATACTAAATGCTTTTGTCAAATCTTTAATATTTGATTGACTCAACTTTTCACCCAAATCAGTCGCATTTGGCAAATTAAAAATTTCTTCCAAATCAGGATTTACACTAATTGGAGCAGGAACAAAGACAGGTTTCGGCACTGGCTTTGGGGTCGGAGTCGGCGCAGGTGTTGGTGTTGGTTCAACGACCTCCACTTCTATTACTGGTTCTGGGACAGGAGGAGGAGGAGGAGGTGGTGGCGTTGGTTTTGGTTTTGGAGTCGGCACTGGCTTTGGTGCTGATACAACTACTGGTGCTGCTGTCTGTACTGGCGCAATCTCTGGCTCTGCAACTGGCGCAACCACCGCTGGCTTTGGAGCTGGTTGTTTTTTCGTAGGTAAAGGTTTTGAGGGTGTTTTTACAATAACACCATCCTCTTCCAAAACTGATTCGTAAAGTTGACGGATGTAATTTTTCATCAAATCTTTCTCGATTTCAGCAACCTGATTGGGAGCGACCGCAATGCTTCGCATCAAAACATTTATTTTGTCTAAAAGAATTTTTGCCTTGTCTATATTCATTATTCGTATCCTTGTTTAGTAAAAATCAATGAAGTTATCAACAACCCCAACGTAAAAGTAAAAATTTTTAAAAGAAGTAAATTAAGATTTTAGCTTTGCATTATAAACTAACGTCGAAAAGATTCACATGTTTTTAGAGCCACATTTTAAAGGTCAACGCAGCGGTTGGATTGAAGTTATCTGCGGAAGTATGTTTTCTGGTAAAACAGAAGAACTCATCCGACGACTCAAGAGAGCAAAAATTGCTAATCAAAAAGTCGAAATTTTCAAACCAAAAGTCGATACGCGCTACGATGAACGCAAAGTGGTCTCTCACGACGAAAACTCAATTCTTGCTACGCCTATCAAACATTCTTCTGAATTGCTTGAACTAGCAAAAGATGTCGCAGTCGTTGGTGTTGACGAAGCTCAATTCTTTGACGACAATTTAGCAGATGTGATACAAGAATTGGCGCTAAATGGTACTCGAATCATCGTAGCTGGACTTGACATGGATTTTAAAGGACGACCTTTTGGGCCGATTCCGGACATCCTCGCAGTAGCCGAATATATTACTAAAGTACACGCGATTTGCAGCCATTGTGGTAACCTCGCTACCCATTCCTACAGGTTGACTCAGGAAGGTGATACCGTTCTTCTCGGTGAAAAAGACCTTTACGAACCGCGCTGCCGAACTTGTTTTGCAATGGGGAATATCTTGGATTTGAAACCGATTGGGTGATTTAGTTTATTAGTTTATTAGTTTATTAGTTTATTAGTTGTCAACTTACTCATCATCAACAGGTTACAACCATCAATACTTTTTTGTGAACTCATATTGACTAATTAACTAATAACCTGATCAACCAAATACCTTCTCCATCAATGCTCCAAAAGTTCGACTATCAGTATAATTTCGATCACTGTACCCATTGACCTGGAACTTCAAACTTAATGGCACCTCTTCTCGAATCGTCAGTTCAATAATCACATTTCCGTATAGTTGATCAACCTGTCCACTTTCCACTATTTTGGGGCGGGGCTTCATATAGAAACGTTCAATTTTCTCGGTTTTACCTTTTTTGGAATAAAGGCGATAATTCGAATTTTGTCTTTTATAATTAAGTGCTAATACTTTTTCTCGCAAAAAATCCATGAAACGCTGAGCATCCCTCAAGTTTGTTTTTTCTTTTTCTAAATCAATGACAAAACCTGAAGAAGACCTCAGCTTCAAAAAAGTAAGCGCTGGATGATTTTTCTCTTCTAAAAATGAATCGTACACCACACTGCAAAGTTCCAAGCAAGAATTGCTCAATTTCCATTTCCTCAAATCTTCTTGCTCTGCATCGGTTCGTTCCAATCGCTCTTCAATAAACGGTTTTGTCGGGCTACTCTCGTCTGCCTCTTTGAACCAACCTTTTACCTGTTTCCAGAAATTTGCCATAAATAATATTTGTAAGATAACAGTGAATCTTAAAAATGGTTAGCATAATTCACTAAAATCACAGAAACAAAAAACCCGAATTTCCAATCAATAGAAATTCGGGTTTTCAAATTTTAGTAGTAAAAAATTTATCTCACTCTAAAGTCAACCGTGATAGTACCACACTGGGTCTCTGGAGCAGAAGGATCTTTTTTAAACTTATAAGATTTTGCTCCTTTTACCGCAACGCTTTTAAGCCTTCTACTGGTCGTTGTTGTTTTGGTTTGGCGAATTTCTGCTTTGGTCACTCGTCCATTTCTATCAACACAAACATCTACTACGACGACTCCCGTATCTTGAGAATTATCTGTAATCTTTGGCGCAGAGACAACTCCTCTTCTTCCCAATCCACCACCGACTTTACCCGCGCCAGTGCTTTTTCCTTCTAAAATATCACTATTCGGATCTCCGTTAGGATCACCTTGATTGCCAGGCTTGCCGGTGTTTCCCTTTCCACCACCATCTCCAAATAAACCATCAAGCGCATCTGCTTTCTTCTTGGCTTCTGCTTTTCTACGTGCAGCTTCATCTGCCTTACGTTTTTTCTCAGCAGCAATTGCTTTTTTCCTTCGTTCTTCTGCAATTTTTGCCTCACGAGCAGCTTCTTCTGCTGCTTCTCTTGCCTCTTCTGCTTCTTGTTCCTCTTTGCGTTTTTTATCTTCTTCTCGCTTCTTCTTTTCCTTCTCTTTTTTTATTCTAATGGCATCAGGATCTTCGGTAGTTACGGTTTCCTTTACAACTGGTTTTGGCTTAGGCGTTTTCACCTTTGGCTTTTTCACCTCTGGCTTCTTTGGTGTTGGCTTAGGTTTAGTTTCTTCCTTCACCTCTTCGGGAGCCGTTTCTGGTTCCTTTTCTTTTGTTTCACGAGGTGGCGGTGCATTATCATCCCCTTGCCCGACGTCAATTTCACCAAGATTCACCAAAATACCTTCCTGCCCTGGAGGAGGATCTATATGAGAAAACAAAGGAAGAAAAAGCAATAATATCAAAATCGCGGTCAGTAAAGTACTGATAACGCCACTTTTCTTTTTGTTTGCATCTTCGTATTCACCTACTTTGAAATCTTGCATTTTTCAAAAATTTAAAGGTTTTGTAAATCAGGGTTGAATAGTTTAGACGAATTTTGGGATGAATTGTTATTTCTTAACATACCGTTCTAATCACCTATAGGTCAGGTGCCAAAGTCGCTACTGCATGAAATCTTAACGCAATATCCATCACTGCTACTACTGATTCAACAGGACTCCTTTTGTCAGGAGCTAAAATAAAATTGTAATTTTCTCTTCCTTTTAGTCTTGCCTTTCTACCGAGCGTTTTGTCCAAATATTCGAGCTTGACTCTTTTACCATTGTAATAATATCGGCCTTTGCTATCAATTTTCACCTCATCCAAATCGTCAGAAGGGATAGAGTTGGGTTTCCCCTTTCCAGGCATTTTCAAATTCAAAGAATTGGGTGCCACCAAGGTAGAAGTTAGCATAAAAAAGATTAACAACAAAAAGATAATATCTGTCAATGAAGACATACTAAACTCCGCCGATACCTTTGAGCGCTTTTTTAATCCCATTTTCTATTTTTTTGTAGGTTGAGTAGCAATGATGGCTTTCATTTTCAATTTAGCGGCAATTTCCATCAAGGCTGTTACTTTGCTAAATGGAACACCTTTCTCTGCAGCAATTGTCAAGGTTGCGTTCTTTCTATCAATCTCCATTTCCTTCATCGTGCGACGAAGTTTTGACTCAATCAACCTCGAACTTATTGTATTTCCATTGAAGCTATACGCTCCATCTTTTGTAATCGCAATATTCATGGAGTTACCTGCCACGGTCTTCGAATCAGACTCTGGCAAATCCATACTTGGAACACCTGCGATATTGGAGGTTAGCATAAAGAAAATCAGTAACAGAAAAATAATATCTGTCAATGAGGCCATACTAAACTCCGCCGATACTTTTGCGCGCTTTTTTAATCCCATTTATAAAAATAATGCGTTCCCTGAGCGTAGTCAAATTGGAACGTGTATGAAAAAACTGTTCTTCGCGTTTGTCCCCTTCGGCTTCGCTCAGGGTACGAAGTCAGAAATTTAGTTAGTCGGTTCTTGCAATAAGTCCATAAAGTCAGTAGTCGTTCTTTCCATTTTGAAAACAACTTTATCAACTTTTGCCACCAAAAGGTTATACCCTACAAAGGAGAAAATACCAACGAACAAACCGAATGCAGTTGTAATCAATGCCACATAAATACCACCTGCCAAAACATCTGGTGTTACGTTTTGCTGATTTGCCATTTCGTAAAATGCGTTGATCATACCCGTTACGGTACCGAAGAATCCAATCATCGGAGCAGCACCTGCGATAGAGGCAAGCGTTGATAGATTTTTCTCTAATTTGAAAATTTCGAGGTTACCTACATTGTCAATTGCTGCATCAATATCACGCAATGGTTTTCCGATACGAAGCAATCCTTTTTCAACCATACGCGCAACTGGAGAATCCGTCGTTTGGCAAAGTGCTTTACCTGCAGAGATGTTCCCAGCCTGCACATTGGCGCGAATGTTATTCATAAAATTTTCGTCGATACGACCTGCACGACCAATCGTCAAGTAACGTTCGAAGAAAATATAAAATGCAATAAATGTCAAAATCAAAAGTAAAGCATAAATGGTCAATCCCATGTAACCACTTCCCATGATAACATCAATGAGACCTTCTGATTTCATCTCGTCTCCTCCCCTATCTAATCCGCTTGTTTTCTGAAATAATAGAATTAAGTTTAACAACATAGTCTGTTGGTTTTTTTTTATTAAAACTTGAAATAGTAAAGTAAAATAGTCTTTATCGTAAAATAATTTGTTTGCAATTCAAATGCTTCTTTTTCTGCTACTTTTCCCAGATGCAAAATCGGGACACGCCTTAAAAAATTGAACAATCCGCGGTGGCGGATACTTAAATTTTTTGCCTCAATTATCAAAAAAAATAAATATTGATTGCTCTACAACCCATTTCAGAATTAAAAGACTAATGAAGTCAAATAACTTCAAAAACCAAAGGCGAGATTGCGTGCGTGATGCATGAAAAAAGTTCCCTCCTCAATTTTGAAAGTTTGTTTAACGATAGAAAACGATGATTCATTTTCTAAAGAAGTGCGAAAGTTATCACTTTTTATGAAAACTACTTTATAAACGGTTGAAAATCAGTAAATCAATCCTTTGAAATATATTTTCCCCAAAACAATTTTACTCCACTCGAATTGAGATGATGATGATCATAGTAATATTCCTTTTCCAAAATCGCTTCTGAAAAGTCGATAATTTCAAAATTATCGACCTTTCTCAATTGCTCCAATTCCTTTAAAACAGACTCGTGTCCTTGCCACTTCCCAAAAACAGCGGGAGGGATTATGACTTTCAAATTAGCATTGTTTTGCTGGCAAGTTTTGACTATTTTTTTAAAGTAGAAAAGATTTTCATTTAACATTTCAGGAGTCATTCCTTCAGGGTAGGCCAACTTCATCCCTTCCTCAATTTTTATGGAATCTATTTTTTCGAGTTGATTGGTATTGGGTTCATTCGAGTATTTTTTGAAAGACAACCAACTTGGTTTTGCTTTTCTAATAAATGACTGATACAATTGCCATCGTTTGTCGCTGTTTCCATTTTTTAAAATAAACCATGAAAAATCAATTCGAATCGCTTCATCCCAATAACCCGCTTCATTGCGATCGAGATATGTTCCATACAAAAGTGGTGGCGTTGCGATAAATAAGACTTCCTCCGTTGTATTTCCTTTTTCAAAAAAGAAATCGAGATACAATTGTTGACCATGTAAACCACAAAGGCCTCCCCCACGTCCGAGATTGAGTACTTTTTTGTTTAGAATGCTTTCGGTAGTAGCATGATTGGTTTGGCGGGAAAAATTACGCGCATGAGAAATGCCCGTTATGACCATATCGAATTGCTCGTCCTCATCGATAAAGTATAAATTACTCTCAACTTCATTGATTTTATATTCATGACGAGCCGTCACCCAGTTGGCAAGGAGTGTAACTCCAAAGAAACCACCAAAAAAAAGTAATAAAATGAGCGCAAGCTCTTTTAGGTATTTAATACGATTCATCGATGCGAATCTCAACAAAAGTTTCCAGATCAAAAAAAACAAGCACCACAAAGTGCTTGTTTTTTTTGCTTTTCGAAAATTTCGTTTTATTGTGAAGGGGTTCACAAATCTTAATGAAGAGGATTCGTGAATCCTCTCTACTTGCGTTTCTGAATGTAGGCTTCGATTCCTTTTGCTTTCAAATCAGCAACCAATGTCTGAGCTTCTGCTTGCGAATCAAATCTACCAGCTAAAGCTGTGGCATATTTCCCTGCATTGAATTTCCCTACTTCTGCACCTGCAAAACCTTTATTTTGAAGGTCTCTCACCATGTTCTCGGCATTTATCATTTGTGCAAACGAACCAGCAACAACCATAAATTTGCCACCAGCATTCGCACTCTCCGACGAAGGAGAAGTATTGACCCTCACTGGCTCTTCTTCGGTTGGCGCCTCAGTTTCAGTTTCATCTATGTTTTTTCCTGTATTTGTTCCATTATTCGCTGAATTTACTCCCTCAGAAGAAGCGACCGCATCTTCACTCACGGCGTCATCAACATCATCAAGATCATCATCCAAATCACTTGGCTCCAAGGTTTCGTCTGTATAGATATCTGATTCATCTGAATCAAGATCCGTATCATCAGAAATCTCTGTGTTTGGATCTGTCATGATAGAATTCTCATTGTTGAGTAAACTAGAGGTTTTGAATAATAAAAAAACAATAGCGGAAATACATATTCCAACAACAGCAATAGTAAACCAATCGAGACGTGACATATTAGAAAATTTTATAAGTGCTTGAAATTCAAGTAGTTCGAAATATTTTACAAAGTAAAGGAATTTTTAAAAAACTTTAGAAGCTAGTCAGGTTTATTTCAAAGAAGCGCCTACTCGATACACAACATTTTTATGATTTAAACTCTTTTATTAAAAGAAAATGTGGACTTTTGCGCCTTTTTAGGAATTGTTCTGAAAATAGATAATTATAATAATGCCTGACAAAGAAACAAATCTGGTCATTGACATAGGCAATACCCGCACAAAAGCAGCCGTTTTTGAGGGTGAAAAAATATTGGAAAAAATATTTTTTTCAAGTGATTCTATTTCTAAAATAAAAGAATTACAAACCAACCATTCCATCAAAAAATCCATCTATTTAGCAACTGGAAAAATTGAACCTGCTTTCGGAAAATTTCTAAAAGAAGATTTGAAAGCAATCGAACTTTCTCACAAAACAAAAGTGCCTGTCCAAAATAAGTACGGAACACCAGCAACCTTGGGCAGAGATAGATTGGCAGCAGTGGTTGGCGCACAAGCATTTTTTCCAAATAGCAATTGCTTGGTCATAGATGCTGGTACTTGCATTACTTACGATTGGTTGACAGCAGAAGGTGATTATTTGGGTGGAAATATTGCGCCTGGAATTACCATGCGATTGGAAGCCATGAATCATTTCACTGCAAGGTTACCGCTCGTCGAAAAAGCCGATATCGAAAACCCAATCGGAAAGAGCACCGAATTAGCCCTTAGAAACGGAGCATTGTGGGGAGCAGTGCAAGAAGTTGATGGCTATATTTTGTGGGGAAGAAAAAATTTTGGACAACTAAAAGTGATTTTTACTGGTGGTGACACCAATTTCTTTGTGAAACATCTTAAAAGAAGGATATTTGCACGCCCAAATATCGTCCTTGCTGGATTAAATAAAATAATCGCTCTGAATTAAATCTAATTAGGAGTAAAACAAACGCTTTAATGCATAGACAAACTATTAAATACCTTATCCTAATTTTACTATTTCCTATTGGCTCATTTGCACAAAATGGACAATCTGAACGTGTAAAAGATAACTCTCCATATTCCAGATTGGGAATGGGAGATTTGTTTGACCAAAACTTTTCGGCCATTCGTGCGATGGGAGGACAATCTGCGGCTTATCACGATCCGTTTCAAGTCAACCTTGTCAATCCTGCATCATTGGGTTTTTTGGATGCGACTTCATTTGAGGTTGGACTCTATAGCCAATACTCTGCTTTGTCCGATGGCAACACAGACGTTGGTGTAACGAGTGGCAACCTTGGATACCTTTCGCTTGGTTTTATTACTCAAAATAAACTCAATCAAATTTTAGATAAAAAAGTACGTCCGTGGGCTTGGGGTATGAATTTTAGCCTTTCGCCTTACAGTGATGTAAATTATGGGGTCGAGTTGAACCGTTCTCTTCGAGACAGCACTCAAGTTGTCGAACTTTTTAATGGAAACGGAGGAACTTATCGGTTTATGTGGGGTAATGCTTATCGATACAAAAATTTCAGTGCAGGTCTCAACCTGGGCTATATCTTCGGAAAAATAAATAACGAACGGTCGCTTGGTTTTGAGGCTCAACCGACCTACAATGTAATTACAGAAAAAGCTACAAGTCTCAGTGGTTTTAATTGGAATTTGGGTGTTCAATACAATTTCATTTTCAAAGAAGAGACTGCTGAAGGACTGAAACCTACTGGACGAATATTGACCATAGGAGCTCATGGCAATAGTGCAACAGGTTTTGGTACCAATAGTAGTTTGCTTGAATTTAGATCAAATAACACTTTTTTTCATAGAGATACCATTACCGACAATGGAGAATTGCGTCAAAAAGGACGTTTGCCTGCTGAGTTTGGAGTTGGTTTGATGTTGAAACAAAGCAATAAGTGGAAACTTGGTGCTAACTTCAAATATGCTCAATGGAGCAAATACTTTAACGAAGGATTGGTAGATGGCCAAGATCTAAATGACACATGGGAACTTGGAATTGGAGGAGAAATTACGCCCGATTACAAAGCATATAATAGCTACGCTAAAAAGATAAGATATAGAGGTGGTGTCTTTTTTGGAAAAGACCCAAGACTTAATTTATCGGATTACGGTGTAACATTTGGTGTCGGACTACCGATCATATTACCAAGACAGACAATCTCTTTTGTCAACTTGAGTTTGGAACTTGGACAACTAAAAGATTTAAGTTCTTCAACAAACGCAAATTCGATTTCTGAGAGTTACGTCAATTTGACAGCAGGTTTTACTTTGAATGATAACACTTGGTTTTTCAAACGTAAGTTTAACTAAAAGCTGCTTGAGTAGATAAGTCAAAAAATTCATTTATAAAATTCAAATAAATTTCCAGAAGATGAAAAAAATACTTTTCGTAAGTGCCCTTTCAATTTTCTTTTCAAGTTTCATGTTCGCTCAATGCGAAAAGTGGACTGGTTCTCCTGACGAAGATGCACTAACAGATGCGCACTCCGTTTATAGAGGATTGGTAAAGGCCAAAGATTATGATTCGGCTCTCCCTCACTGGGAAAAAGTGTACAAAGCAGCTCCTGCTGCCGATGGCCAACGTTCTTCTCACTATATCGATGGGATAGAAATCTATATGCACAAATTTGGAAAAGCAACCGACAAAGCTGAAAAGCAAGCTGCCTCTGATATGATTATGAAACTGTATGACGGATGGGCAGAATGTTATCCAAAAGAAGCACCAGCGATGCGTGGCGATCAGGTTTATAAAATGTTCTACACTTTGCAGAGACCTTACGCTGAGACCGTAGATATTATTCAAAAAGCAATGAAATTGGGTGGCGACAACACAAGTTACAGTGTAATCGACCCTTATGCTCGTATCACTGTTCACCAATTCAAAGAAAAGCAAATTGATGCTGCTGAAGCGAGAAATCGTAACGAGCAATTGATGAAGCTGTCTGATGCAGGTATCAAAAACAGCAAAGATTACAGTGCATATTACCAACAATCAAAGGATGCAGTTATCTCTCTTTTCTCAGAAATAGAAAGAGACATCTTCGATTGTGAATATTTCAAAAGCAAATATGTTGCACAGTACAAAGCTGATCCAAGCAATCCAGAAGTTTACAAAGAAGTTTATAAACAATTGAAAAGAGGAGGTTGTACCAAATCCGACCCTATTGTTTATGAGATTTTCAAGAAGGACAGTATGTCAACAATGGCAACCTTTAATGCAAACAACCCAGCATTTTTGGCAAGTAAGCTATACAAAGCTGGCGACTTCAACGGCGCATTAGCAAAATATCAAGAAGCAATTTCTGCTGAAGCTGACCCATCAAAGAAAGGAAGTTACCACTTCTCAGTTGCCTCTATTCAGTTTAGAAAATTGAAAAAATATAGCGACGCTCGTAGAAGTGCATTGCAAGCGGCAGAGTTGCGTCCAAATTGGGGAAAACCATATATGTTGATTGGCGACATGTATGCCTCTTCAAGTGGCTCATGTGGAAAAACGCCTTTCGATAAAGGTTTAGCAGCTATCGCTGCAATTGATAAATACAGAAAAGCAAAATCTGTTGACCCATCATTCGCAGATGAAGCAAGTAAGAAAATTGGAAAATATATGGCCTACCGACCTGATGAAGAATCAGCGTTCATGATGGGCGTAAAAGCAGGGCAATCCCAAAAAGTTCCATGTTGGATTGGTGAAACAGTATCAGTAAGTTTCAAATAAATCTAAAGGTTAATATTTAGTTTAAAAAACTTCCGTAGTTCAAGCAACTACGGAAGTTTTTTATTTTCGCCTATCTTTAAAAAATAAATCTGTCTAATGAAAAAAGTTGCCATGTTAATTTTTAGCTGTTGGTTGTTTGGAAGTTGCACAACTTACAAACCTGATAATTTACCCGCAAAACAATTAAGATTTGGGAATGGTGGAGGAATGACCGGAGCAGTAAAAGAATATATCCTTTTGGAAAATGGGCAGCTTTTTACTCGTTCAACTTATGGAGATTCCCTTACAGAGCTACCTAAAGTCGGAAAAGGCGTAGCAAAAAGTATTTTCAAAGCTTACCAAAAAAATGGATTGAATGATGTCGAAATTGACAATCCAGGAAATCTCTACTACTTCATCGACATGCAAGAAGATACTACCAAAAATCATAAAATGACTTGGGGCGGCGGCGAGCAACCCCCTGCGATGGCTAAATCATTTTACGAACAATTGACTGGTTTGATCAAACCTGAGAAAGAGTAAATTTAATAGCCTTCATTCTGAAATAGTTTGTAGAATATCGAATGCTTATTTTTTTGCTAATTGATGCAAAAAATCTAAGCATCCACGGCGGCGGACGTTCTATTTTTTAACCCGCGTATGCGATTTTACATCGGGGAAAAGTAGCGGAAAAAGTAGCGTTTGCTTGCACACGAAATATTTTAGAATATAGTCAAAGTAGGTTACATTTTTTAATAAAAGCCGTCAAAAGACTTTAATCAATGTAAAATAAGTAGCGCGGTTTAAATAATCGTCATTTTTGACAGCGCAGATTTTTCGCTATAAAAGGCAAAAAATCATTGCATAGCCGAGCTACGGAATTATTTTTTTAACGAAGAGTAGCGGAAAATATGGTTTGTCACAAATGTGTCGATTATTTAAGCCGTACTACTTAAAACTACTTACTACAATGGCAAAAAGAAATTTTTTAGACTTACTTGTAAACACAATCAACGAAGTCCAACAAAAAAACAAAGCAAATCCAAAAGAAGAAACTGCTGATCCAAATGTTTTCGACCTTTTGAAAAACAGATTAGCAAAATTGGATCAAAAGCAAAAGCAGAAAAGAGTTCAAAAAGGAAAAAGCCCTATCAGCTTTTTGGATAGAGTAAAGAATGAAATTGAAGGAGCAAGACAAGACAATCAAAAAGATCCAAATCAAAAAACTGCTCCTAAATCTATTTTTGATAGCTTAATCAAAAAATTAGATCAGAAACCGAAAAGACAAGCAAGTCAAGGATTAAGAAGTATCGTTGTAGATTATAATATTGATTTGAATGGCGTGCCAAGAGAGGTCATTCAACAAGTTCAGCAAAAGTATATTCAAGATCGCAAAAAATTCGATCAGCAATATGCTCAAGCATTGATGCAGTTGAGCGAGAAATATTAATCTTTTTAAATAAGAGAATCGAAAAAGCCTTGAGCAGTGTTTGCTCAAGGCTTTTTACGTAATGCGGAGCGCTGCTCCGCAATGATTTCAAAGAAATCAAAAAACAAGCCTCAAGGCGAAGCCAACACGCAATTCGTTCTCTCGTTTTTTAGCAAAACAAAGGACACTGACAAGCCCAAAAAACAACTTTCTCAGAGCGACATTTGCGGAGCACCGCCCCACATTACGTGCTTTTTTGCATAAAAAAAAGCAGTCTCTAAAATTTCTGTGCGAAAATTTTACTGATTATCAGTGAGTTATGAATATGACTTTCAATAAACTCAATAAAAAGCTTTGAAAAAGTAGAAAGAGGGATTACTTTTGCAGCCGCTTTGAAAAAGGCGGTAGAAAAGGACAAAAACCCTATTCTATATTTTACTAAATTTCAAAATTATACAAAGTGAATACACTTAGTTATAAAACTCTTTCGGCAAAGAAAGAAACAGTTGAAAGAAAATGGCATATCGTAGATGCAGAAGGTCAAGTAGTTGGTCGTATGTCATCTCAGATTGCACATATTCTTCGTGGAAAACACAAGCCTTCTTTTACACCTCACGTAGATACAGGTGATTTTGTGATTGTAATCAATGCTGAAAAAGCAAGATTCACAGGAAACAAAATGAAAGACAAACAATATCTTTCTCACAGTGGATACATGGGTGGACAAAAAAGCCGTACTCCAGCGGAATATATGGTAAAGAAGCCAATCTTCCCTATTGAGCATGCTGTAAAAGGAATGCTTCCTAAAAATAAATTGGGAAAAACGATGTTCAAAAAATTATTCGTTTATGCAGGAAGCGAGCACCCACACATAGCTCAAAAACCTGAGAAACTTGAATTTACTAAATAAGCAAAATCAATCTTTATAATATGGACGTGATTAATGCCATCGGAAGAAGAAAAGCTGCTGTTGCTCGTATCTACCTTTCAAAAGGTGACGGACAAATTACCATCAATGGTAAAGCTTTGGAAGAGTACTTCCCACAAACGCATATTCAAAACAAAGTAAAAGAACCTTTTCAAGCTATCGAAGCTGAAAATATTTACAACTTAAACGTAAATGTTGACGGTGGCGGCTTCAAAGGTCAAGCAGAAGCCGTAAGAATGGGTATCTCACGTGCTTTGGTGAAATTGAACGAAGAGAATCGTAAACCATTGAAAGTAAGAAAATTTCTTACCAGAGATGCAAGAGCCGTAGAGCGTAAGAAATACGGTAAACCGAAAGCACGTAAGAGCTTCCAGTTCTCAAAACGTTAATCGGAGGATTTATTTATTCTTTGAAAATTTCTTTACTTTTTTTGTTTTCAAAATCAAAATTAAAAATGGCTATACCTACATATAAAAATTTGTTGGATGCAGGCGTACATTTTGGGCACCAAAAGAAAAAATGGAACCCAAAGATGTCTCCTTACATCTTCATGGAGCGAAAAGGAATTCATGTTATTGACCTCAACCGTACCTTAGAAGGAATGGAAAAAGCAGGAAATGCATTGAAGCAAATCGCTAAATCTGGTAAAAAAATCTTATTCGTTTCTACCAAAAAACAATCAAGAACGATTGTTTCTGAAGCAGCTCAAAGCGTTGGAATGCCATACGTGGTTGACCGTTGGTTGGGTGGTATGATGACGAACTTCGCAACAATCAGACGTTCTGTTAAGAAAAAGCAGAATATCGAAAATATGTTGAATGACTCAAATGTTACCAGCATTACTAAGAAGGAAAGACTAACACTCGGTAGAGAGCGCGATAAGTTGGAGAAAGTATTGGGTGGTATCGAGAACATGACTCGTATTCCTTCAGCAGTATTTATTGTTGACATTGCACATGAGCATTTAGCAGTAGCTGAATCTACAAAATTAGGTGTAAAAACTTTCGGTATCGTTGATACTAACTCTAATCCTAACTTGGTCAACTTTCCTATTCCAGGAAATGATGATGCTTCTAAGTCGATTGAAATCATCACGAAGTATATCGCAGATTGTATCAAAGAAGGATTGGCAGAACGTAACTCGAAAAAAGAAGCTGCTGCTGCTGAGCCTAAGAAAGAGGCAGAGGCAAAATAGAAAAGACATCAACTTCTGAACTACACTTAATTTTAATTTATTACTAAAAATTCAAAATCAAGAACATGAGTGTTGCAATTTCTGCAAAAGATGTTAAACAACTGCGTGATATGACGGGCGCAGGAATGATGGATTGTAAAAAAGCCTTAGCTGAAGCTGAAGGTGATATCAATAAAGCAATTGAATTGCTTAGAAAGAAAGGACAAAAACTTTCTGCAAAAAGAGCGGATAGAGATGCGAAAGAAGGTGTTGTAATCGCAAAAACTTCTAGTAACAGAAACAACGGCGTTGTAATTCGTTTGAGTTGCGAAACTGATTTCGTTGCTAAAAATGAAAAATTTATTGCATTTGCTGATTCTATCGCGGATATCGGTTTGAAAAATCTTCCTGACTCTATTGAAGATTTCTTAGCCTTACCTTATGACAGCGGAATGACTGTTGGTGAAAAAATCACTGAGCAGATTGGTGTAAACGGTGAGAAGCACGAATTGGCAACTTACCACAAATTGGAAACCGCTGCCGGAGAAGGTCAAGTAATTCCTTACATCCACATGGGATACCGTGCAGGTGTATTGGTTGCTTTGAATGTAGAAGGACCAAATATCATTGAGCCAGGTAAAAACGTAGCAATGCAAGTTGCAGCAATGCGTCCTATTGCTTTGAATAAAGATGGAATTGATGCTTCTGTTATCAATTCAGAAATCGAAATCGGAAAAGAGCAAGCAAGACAAGAAGGCAAACCTGAAGCGATGTTAGAAAAAATCGCAATGGGTAAGTTGAATAAATTCTACAAAGAAAAAACATTGTTGAATCAGCAATATGTAAAAGACGGAAAACAAACCGTTCAATCATATTTGACCAGCATTGATAAAAACTTAACTATCACTGCTTACAAGCACGTTGAGTTAGGTTAAAAATATTGGTTTTAAAAAGGTGAATTCTTCGGAATTCACCTTTTTTTTGTCTAAAATTTATTTGCATTCCTTTTTGGAAACATTATTGAATTGAAAGTTAAGGAACGCTCAAAAAATAAGTTCCCGATTTCAAAAAATTAGTGAAGGAAAAGTGATTGATAATGAGGTTTTTCGAGCTAATTTTTTGAATCGAAGAGGGAAGTTATTTTTTGAGTAATACTAAACAAGCCTCTCTCAAAACTTTCAACCTTTAACTTTCAACTTTCAACATCACAAAAAAAATCTCTCTATCAATATGTCATCAATCAAGTATAAAAGAATTCTTCTAAAATTAAGTGGTGAGTCCCTTATGGGAGACCAAGAGTATGGTATTGACCCAAACATGCTTCGACACTATGCTTCCCAAATTAAAGATTTGGTAGAAGATGGAATTGAGGTTGCAATCGTGATTGGCGGCGGAAACATCTATCGAGGAATTCAAGCTGCAAATACTGGATTTGATAGAGTGCAAGGTGATTACATGGGTATGTTGGCAACCACTATCAATGGATTGGCTTTGCAAAGTGCATTAGAAGATGATGCCTACGCTGTCAAAACTCGAATGGTCACAGCCATCGATATGAAAAAAATAGCAGAACCCTATATTCGTCGTAAAGCCATCAGACACCTCGAAAAAGGTAGAGTTGTAATTTTTGCTTGTGGAACGGGTAGCCCGTTTTTTACAACCGACTCAGCAGCAGCATTGCGCGCCAACGAAATGGAAGTTGATGTAATTTTGAAAGGAACCAGAGTTGATGGTATTTATACTTCTGATCCGCTCAAAGATCCAAGCGCCACGAAATTCGATACTTTATCATTTGCAAAAGTGATTAGCCTCGGACTTGGAGTAATGGACATGACGGCCTTTACCCTGTGTCAAGAGAACGATATTCCTATTGTCGTCTTTGACATCGGAAATCCATCCAATTTGTCTCGAATCGTTAGAGGTGAGTCAGTTGGTACTTTAGTGGAAGGATAGATTTTGTTATTTTAGAAAAAAAATAGAAAGCCCTCGTGAAGTGATTCGCGAGGGCTTTTTGTTTTTTGTAGAAAGTCACCTGCTGGTACAAGTGATAATCCAACCCAAAAAAGTGGAAGGCTGGTTCAAGTTTTCAAAACTTGAACCAGCGCAATGGCTTTGGATTTGTGGGAAGACTTAGACCAGCGGGCCAGCGCAATGGCTTTGGGAAGTTATTTTTGAGCGTTAGCTACTTGAATGAACGAAAAAAAAATCATCAGTACAAAAAAAATCATCAAACACACACACAAAATGCAGGAATCGTATAACTAAATAAAATATTGTCTCGTGATAACACTTTAGGTGAATATTTTCTTTGTTTTTTTGTCCTAATTGATACATTTAATAATTCTTTTAAATAACAAACTCAACTAAAATGAAAAAAATAATCTTACTCTTTACATCATGTCTGATGTCATTCATGTTATCAGCCCAACAAAACCAGATTTATGTTAATCAAGCTGCAACTGGAACCAATGATGGTACATCATGGGAAAATGCTTATACTGATTTGCAAAAAGCGATTGACGATACTTCAAAAGACATTATATGGGTCGCAAAAGGAACCTATAGACCAGGGCTCGGTTCATTGGACACTTTAAGTACATTTGAGGTGAACCGTCCAGTAAGTATTTTTGGAGGATTCGCAGGGGTTGAACTTACACAAGATGATAGGGACATCGCCTCCAATCCTACCATATTATCAGGTGATTTGGCAGGCGATGACGTTGATGACAATGTCATAGATAATAGAGAAGATAATGCTGTTCATGTAATGGTAATTAATTCTGCAGCAGGGTCTGTTTTGCTAGATGCTTTTACAATTACTGGCGGAACAAATACTTATTTAGATAATGACGGAGCAGGTGATATTTGGTCGAGGGCAGGTGCTGGTATTTTATCTTACGCTAGAGTGACAATTACAAATACAGATTTTACAGGTAATTTTGGCGGCACTGGCGTTGGGATCAGTCTTCTTGAAAGCGCTGCATCCAATTCTGTTTTTCAGAACTGTCGATTCTTTAAAAATACTGCAATGGATCAGGCAGCTCTCTATATGACAAGAGTTGAAAATGTCGAAATTAAAGATTGTAATTTCTTTGAAAATTCGATCAGTGAAGGTGCATTATATACTGAATGGTCACGCGGATTAAATATCGAAAATTGTAATTTTACAGATAATGTAAATGAAGGAAGTTTTGCTGGTGCAATATATAATTGGCACAGCACAAATGTGGACGTCGTAAATTGTGAATTCAAAAGTAATTTTGCTTTGAATGGAGGTGCAATCTATACGGACTCTAGAAACTTTACTTTCTCAGAACAATTTGCCGAAGATTTTTTGATAAAAGATTGTCTCTTTGAAGAGAATACTGCCACTGGCTTTGCAGGGGGAGCACTTGCGTCTTTTAGTGGAAGTTTTGAATTGCTGAATTGTATTTTCAGAAATAATGAGGTCACCTTTACAGGTGGTGCAGTAAGTACTACTGGAGATAGAAAGCGGGTGCTCATCACAGATTGTGTATTCGAAAATAATAGTTCTATCCGCGAAAATGGAGGTGCGATAAATATTAATGGAGACTCTACTATCGCTATTGTCAAAGGCACGAATTTCAATGGAAACAGCTCGGGCAACTATGGAGGAGGTCTGGCTCTTGCCCTTAAGACTAGTATGACATTTGAGGACTGTATTTTTGAAGCTAATGATGCTAGATTTGGAGGTGCAATTCATGTTCAAAATGAGACCAAATCTCTTACATTGAAAAATACCACCTTTTCCTCAAACTCAGCAAATGTAATAGCAGGAGGTATTTTTATCGCTGGTGCCGAGGCTATCACAATTGAAGATTCTCGTTTTGAAGAGAATCAAGCTGGCACCTCTGTTGGGGCGATATTTATGGGGGAAAGTCAAATGGGTGACTCACGATTGAACTTGAGCAATACCATTTTTAATTCTAACGAAACTACAGGTGAAGGGGGGGCTATGATTATCAGCAATGCCAACTCAAATATTACAAGTTGTCTTTTTGTAAACAATGTAGGAAGCGATGTGGGTGCTATTTCAATGGAGGCTTCTGGATCAGATGAGTTGAATGTTACCATTAAGAATTCCACCTTTTCTGACAATACTGGTCAACTATCCGCTGGAATTGCTACTTCGACTACCAACTCTAGTCAGGCAACATTGTTTCTACAAAATAATGCCTTTTTGAATGTCAATGCGACTAACTACGCAGCCAGTACTGGCAATACAACTGTTGTTTCCGATGGTGGAAACTTCTCCAATGATAACTCAACAGAGAGTATCCTTACGCACATGATGGACATTAACAATAGTCAGGATGACCCCATGTTTGTCGATGCATTCAATATGGATTATCACCTTTTGGCGGGAAGTCCATTGATTAATGCAGGAGTAAACGACGATGCCCCAACTATTGATTTGGATGGAAACCCGAGATTTGGTCAAGTAGATATTGGTGCGTATGAGTTTCAAGGAATGGTTAATACTCAAAATGTTTTTGAAGATGATGAAAATGTGACTTTAGTTCCCAATCCAGTTGCATTTAGAACTACAATGAATATTGATAACGATTGGAGAGGAGATTTTGAATTAAGTATATTGGACGTGAATGGAAAAATATTAGATGTTCAACAATTCAATAAATCAACGGAGACCCAAGACTTTATTATTAACGTAAGTCACTTGCCGAAAGGTAATTTGTACTTATTATTAAATAATGGAGAATCAACCCTATCTAAAAGGATGATTAAACTCTAACTTTAGAAACGCTCAAAAAATAACTTCCAGCTTTCAAAAAAAATTAGTGAAGAAAAAGTGATTGATAATGAGTTTTTTTCAAGCTAATTTATTGAATTGAAGAGGGAAGTTATTTTTTGAGCACTACTTAAAAAGTAGGCACTCAATTAATACCCTTCGCTGGATTCAGTTCGCAACTGAATTCCATTATCTGCCCGTCTTTGACTTGTCCGCCGCGGCTAACGGAAACATGAAAATCAAATCTAAAAAATTTTCGTCATCAAAAATCCCACCCCCACTTCTCTCAATGCTCCTTTTGGAGTTTCTCAACTATTTTCCTGAATAATTTTGAGGTTCTGTTTTGTAGATTTGTGTAAAAGTTGCGTCACAGACGCGCGTAATATTGGGTTCAAGTTTTTGAAAACTTAAACCAGCGCTTTAGTTTTGGGTAGTGGGAAGACTTATACCAACGGGGGGCTGCCTCCTTCTTAAAAAAGAATTTGTGAAAAATATTTTTTTCGGAATCAAATCCTTCATCTGTGTAATTTGTGTCATTACAATGTTTTCGGAATCTTTGTTTATTTTTTTAATAGAAAATTCTAACGAGATACTGCTTCATTGTGTTTATATAAGTTACTTTCTAATCGTAATGTTATATCAGAACTTATATAATGAAGAATCTAAAATTAATGTTATTAAATTAGTTTTTTTTGCAGGAATTATTTGCTTTCTTTGGTATGTAGTTGCGACTTATGTTTTACAAGTTGATGAAGAAATAAATCCAATATATTTGAGAGTTTCCTTGACTGCTATTCTTTTAGTTCCTTTATCTATTCTTTTAGAAACAAACGATATATTTCAATTTCTTCTTGGAAAAAGAAGAACATAAAACAAATTTCTTTCTTTCTTGTTCTAATTTCTATAAATGATTTTTGTCAACGAGGTATAGTAGATTGTGAATATCGACCCAGTCGAAAAGTATCGGTTTGCTATTTATCCAATAGCACATTTTATCCAATAGATACTGATGGACAATATACGAAGCATGCCCTCTCTTTAAAATTACTTCTTAACTTCTACCCTCTCCAAGTCAATAAAATAACTCCTAACCTCGAAACCATAAACACCAACAATCCAAACAAAGGAGAAAGCAATGAAATCTTTAACCCAGCAGCCATTATAGGTGTGGAAACATTGCCCACCGCTTCTATCGAATCAAATGCCGAAATCAAGCCGAGAATCTGACCAAAAACGCCAAAGGCGACAGCAAATGAACCGAATGAAGCAATAATCGTTATGTATTTTTTCTGATCTCCTCCTTTGAAAAAAGCTCTGATAATCAATCCAAGGATTATGATTAACATCGCTAAGATCGAATACATAAATAGAGGGCCACCATCATTTAATAAGTTTAGAAACATCCTTGGATATTAGTTGATGAAATTGATAAAATCTCTCAAAGATAAATTAAATCTCTACGAAATTATTTAAGAATTCATGATTTCGCGAAAGTGAGAAAATTGTGCCTCAAAAATCGGGAAACAAGTATTCATTATGTTACAAGCTTTTTCAGAATGAACTCCAATTAACATCGCTTTTGTTCTGAGCATTACAAAATACTCAAATTTAGGAGTCTTCATTTTGACAATCACTCTTAATTCAAGACTCCTTTAATTCTTTAACTATATTTTAGCAAAAAAAATTCAAATCAATGATTAGACAACTTATTACACTTTGCTTTTTTATTGCTCCAGCTTTTTTGTTCTCCCAAACTTGGGAGCAACTTGGAAATCCACCTTTCTCAACAGATCATACCTATGGATTTGGGATTAATGGAAAAGCCTTTGTTATACAAGGAAATGCAGGAAATCCTTTATGGGAGTATTTGCCTGATACCGATACATGGAATAGAATTGGAGATTTTCCTGGCCCAGCAAGAGCAATTGCAGTTGGAGATGAATGGAATGGAAAATATTATTACGGTTTTGGTTCAGGAGGAGCCCAAGGATTTTACAATGATTTATGGGTTTTTGACCCTGTTGATCAATCATTTACAGAGCTACCTTCTTGCCCATGTGTAGGAAGATCACACCCTGCCTTTATTGCACATAATGACAAAATCATGATGGGTACAGGTTCCTCTTTTAATGGCAATATTTCTGATTGGTGGGAATATGACATCATTACTCAGGAATGGACTCAGAAACAAGATATTCCAGGTGGAGGAAGACACCACCCTTTTTTCTTTGCTGCCGATAGTATGGTTTACTTGGGCGGAGGACATAGACCAACTTGGTTTCAATATAATTTAAACACTGAAGAATTGGATCCTATCGACAATACGCCATTAGGTAGGGTTGCAGGAACACAGTTTAATTACAACGGTAGAGGATTTGTCTTGGCAGGAGATGATGCAAATCATGTAAACATTCCAAAAAGCGAATCTTTTATGGCTTACGACCCAAGTACCGAAGAATGGGAATATTTAGAACCACTTCCTGAAGGTAGCCGTTGGGCACCTTCCTCGTTCATTATTGACGAAATTTTATACTTTTTTGATGGAACAAGTGAAACGGCTTCTGCAACTACCATGTGGAAATTTAATTTAGCAAGCTTAAAATGTAGTCCAGCCAAGGGTCTTAATGCAAGTACTACAGAAAATGGCACTGCAGAGTTATTTTGGGACGCAAATGATGATGTTGTAGCAGATACGCTCAAATGGCGCAAAGTGGGTGAAACAGTTTGGAATGTCATTCCAGATGCAAAGCCAGTCGTTGCTTTAAGCGATTTAGAAACCTGTCAAGACTATGAATATCTAGTCATTAGCAATTGCGATTCTCTAAAAATCAATTCAGAGACCTATACTTTTAGAACAAAAGGCTGTGGTGCCTGTATTGATTTGGAATATTGTTCACCAGTTGAATTTTTGGACTTCCGTGATTTACATATCACAAGTGTTGGTGTCAATAGTTTCACAAATACTTCAGGAAATGATAATGGTTACGGAAATTATGAAGTTGCAGGAGGAGAAATGATTCCTGTTGGAGGAAATTTCAACTTGTCTGTAAATGTCAACAATTTTGTCAATGGTTCAAGATTGAGAGTTTGGATTGATACGAATATTGATGGTATTTTTCAAGATGATGAACTTTTACTCGATGAAGGGTTTGCATCAGCAAGTATGTCAAAAAACATTCTTGTACCAAACGATGCTCTGCCAGGTCTTAGTCGTATGCGCGTTAGTTATGCACACGCTATTGCGGGAGGAGTAACTTATGATGCTTGTTCAACTTCCAATGATTTGATTTTGGGAGAGGTTGAGGATTATTGTATCCAAGTTTCTGAAACCACCAATACAGACGATAATGTCAACACTCAAAACATTGTTGCCTTCCCTAATCCTTTCAAGGAAACCGTACGCATCAACGGTGATTTACCACTTGACAAAAACTACGATTTGAAAGTAATGAATGTAATGGGTGATTTAATTTCAGTGATACCAAATCACGCTTTAGAAAATGAAATTGATTTATCATTTATACCAAATGGAGTTTATTTCATTCAGATAGAAGATGATAATATTTCTTACAAAGTGAGATTAGTAAAGCAGTTTTAACAACCTGTTTTTAATAAAAACAAAAGCCCTCGTGAAGTGATTCGCGAGGGCTTTATTTTTGAAATTTTTTAAATTCTTGGATAAAAATGAATCATTTTTATCATAGAAAAAGAGAAGATTAAATTTCGAAACCTTATTATTTCAACTTTACTTACTCTAATTCCCTCCATTTAATTGAGCACCTTGATCTTGCAGTGCAAACACTTTTCTCAAAACATCAGATGTACGAGAAGATATATTTGAACGAATATCTTTTTCTTTAAGTTCTACCATAGAGAACAATCCCTTCAAAGCTTCGTCAGTGATATATTGATCCAATTCAGGATTCACTTTATTGACTAATGGGATTTTATTGTAATTTTTAACAATATTTCTCCAGTATTGACGAGCACTGAATTTATCCAATGACTTAACGATAACTGGGTTAAACTCGCTATACAAATTATTGTAGGTGTTAGTATTCAGGTAAGTAGTTGCCGCATTGCTTTCACCTAATAAAATGTTCTTTGCATCTGTGAAAGTCATATTTCTCAGAGCAGATACAAAAATTGGCTTTGCTCTTACTGCAGCATCTTCTGCACCTCTGTTGATTTTTTTCAAAAGCACTTCCTCCACATCAGAGAAACCTGGAACTTTTGACAATCGTTGCGTAATCTTTTGTGCTTCTGGTGGAAGCAAAATTTTGTAAGCACTTTGGTAGTAACCATTCTCGGCAGAAAGTACATCTACTCCATTTGAGATACCAATATTAAGTGCTTCTTTCAAACCAGAACCAATTTGAGCATCAGTTAATGCTCCACCGCTGGCTGCCTGTTCAAGGACAGTCGTAGCAATATCACCAAGTAATTTTGGATCACAAGAAGTAAGTACCAAAATGACAGATAAAGACAAGAGTATTTTTTTCATTTCTTAAAATAATTTTGTGTGATGAAAGGAATTTGATTAGTTGGGATACGTTTATGACGGGTAAATTTAGATATTTGGGGTTAGAAAAACGTTAAAGAGATTTTTTAATCAAAATTTGACCGATAACTATGGTCCAAGAAGTTGATATTGCCTTGCTCCCAAGAGAGTTTGACAATTTAGAAGTTATAAAAAACAAAGCTGCCAACGCAGCCAAAGTTCATCCTTCCAAAATCGAAGAAGTACGGGTGCGTCGTCGCTCAATTGATGCGCGACAAAAACAACCACTCTACCGCATGAAAGTGCAAGTTTTCATTGGTGAAAAATACCAACCAGAACCCGCAGTGCTCGAATCTTTCCAAGATGTATCAAATAAAAAACATGCCATCATTGTGGGGGCTGGCCCAGCAGGTTATTTCGCTGCTTTGGAGATGATTGAATTGGGCATCAAACCCATCGTTTTTGATCGAGGAAAAGAAGTGCAAGCACGTCGCCGTGATTTGAAAGCTATTCAACAAAATGGAGAAGTTGACCCAAATTCGAATTATTGTTTTGGAGAAGGTGGCGCAGGGACTTACTCTGACGGTAAGTTGTACACCCGCTCCATGAAAAGAGGTAAGATTAAAAAAGCACTTCAATTGCTCGTCGAGCATGGCGCCAACTCAGATATTTTGATTGATGCACACCCGCATATCGGTTCCAACAAATTGCCGAATGTGGTTGCCAATATTCGAGAAACGATTTTGAAATATGGTGGAGAGATTCATTTTGAATCATTGGTGACTGATTTGATAATCGAAAAAGGAAAAATCAAAGGCATTGTCGTCAACGAAAAAGACGAACATTTTGCAGCTGCTACGATTTTAGCAACAGGTCATTCGGCTCGCGACATATATTATTTGCTTCGTGATAAAGGCATTTATTTAGAAGCAAAACCATTTGCATTGGGCGTTAGAGTAGAGCATCCACAGCCGTTGATTGATCAAATTCAATACAGTCAAAAAAAGCGAGAAGAGAACCTTCCTGCTGCGAGTTATAGTTTAGTTTCTCAGATTGAAGGACGTGGAGTTTTTAGTTTTTGTATGTGTCCAGGCGGATTGGTCGTGCCTGCTGCAACCGCCCCAGGAGAGATTGTAGTGAACGGAATGTCTTTGTCTCGCCGTGATTCTCCCTTTGCAAATTCAGGCGTCGTGGTGGCGTTAGAACCAAGTGATTTTATCGACTTCATACCACATGGAACATTCGCTGGTTTAGAATTTCAAAAAAGCGTCGAACAAACCATGTGGCAAGCTGGCGACGGCACTCAAAGAGCCCCTGCTCAATTAGTAACCGATTTTGCAAACAATAAAACCTCTTCCAAAACCCTGAAGACTTCTTACATTCCCGATTTGTTTTCTGCGCCATTGCATGAGTTGCTGCCTGCGGGTATTCGCAATCGTTTACAATTAGGACTTCAAGATTTTGGTAAAAAAATGAAAGGCTACTTCACCTCCAATGCACAAATCATCGGAACAGAAAGTAGAACCAGTTCTCCACTCCGCATCCCAAGAGATCGAACCACCTACATGCACCGCGAAATTGAAGGACTTTTCCCGGCTGGCGAGGGAGCAGGTTATGCAGGTGGAATCATTAGTGCCGCTATGGATGGCCAAAATGTGGCGAAGGCGGTTGCGGCTTTTTATGAGTAAGAGCCACCATTGATGCGTACTTCGAGCGAAGACGTGAAGCAAAAAAGTGGAATTCAGTTCTTCATTCATGTACTTCTCGGCGGCGCTCGAAGTACACATCGGAATAAATTATTTAAAACCCACATACTCCGCCGCCGCTTCCGCAAATCGTTTCCACTCATTCTGATAATAAAAAGACACTTGTACCCACTCCTTCATTGGTCTTCCTTTTTTAGATGGGTCGAAAAGTTGAGCACCATCGAGGCTCAATGCCTCACTGTGCATCTCTCCTGAAAGTTTGAAAACCATGTCATTTTCGAAAAAACAACAGAAGGCTTTCTTATTAATTTTATAACACAATTTACCAAAAAGTTGACCTTTTTCGGCCGACTCAATCTGCTCGCCTACCGTGTGAAAACATTGCTCTTCTTTGGTCATAGTTTTAAGATTTTTCTGGTTTCCCAAAATTTTCCATTTCTCGAAATTCGTAAAAAGTAAATTCCAGTTGGTAATTGAGCTATTATTTGCGGTTCTACTTTTTGTTGAAAAATTTGTCCTGGAGGAGGTGTCACTTTCCAATCAAACACTTTTCTTCCAGTGGCATCAAACAACTGTAAAGAGATTTCGACTGGTCTGGTCATAATTGCTTCTAAATTCAATTCATCCAAAATGGGGTTTGGGAACAACTTCAAAGAAGCAATACTCGAAACAGATAAATCTTGGGAAGTATTTTCAATGTGACCATCCATCCACCACAGCCTATTGCTCAGCCATCTTTTCAATTCGTTTATTTCAGCACTATAAGTATTTCCAACAAAGTCATTTGGCCAAACAGGTTCACCTAAAACTGGCCACCTTTCAAAGTTGCGTTGATGTGCGCCATCGAGATGAGCAGACAGAGAATCAATAGTCTGAAAGATGTTTTCATTAGATAAAATATCGGCTCTCAAATCAGTCCAACGCGCTGTAACTTTTTGATAAAAATCAGCTTCAGAAAACAATCGGTTCCACCACTGCGGCACCTGCCAATTGTCATTTGGACAATATTGATGGTAATTCAAAATCCATCCCTCGTGACTACTACCAGCACAAAAATTGACATTTCCAAATCCTAAATTAAAATCCCAAATCGGACCTGCTTTTATCTTTTCATTTTTGTTTTTATGAAAATAAGTACTGATTCGATAGCCATCTGGATTACGTGCCAATTCATTCAATAAAAAAAAATCAATAAACGAATCTTCATCAATGTACTTCTTAAAACCATTTTCTTTATCAAGAAAATCAGGGCCAAAAGTTACGGTTTCAAAACTATCAACAAACGTCTTGATATACTCAAATTGCTCAGGTTGAATGTTCTCTGGCTTCGGATAAACAACTTGATATAAAATGGATTGAAAATGCGCATCGAATTTTGATGACCAAACATTTTCGTCCGCTGCACCAAACTTATCAATTCGAAAAATAAACCCACCTGTCAACGAATCTCCTTGTATATCATCTTCATCCAATTTAGAAATATCTACTCGATTCTTATCTCTTTTTAATTTTTCCATTAATGCATAAACGCCCATATATTCGCCATTGATAACCAATTCGCAAAGTTGCGTTCGTGCTGCATATTGCCCCAATCGACGGCTCAGTTCATAAATCAAAACATTTCTAATCAACGTTTTATCGGAATAAGGCCCTTGCAAAATCCAATCGTTTTCTTTGGGCATTCCCAACAATTCGACGTTTAGGTTTTCGCCCATTTCGTCTTGTGTTTCGAGGCGATAAGATTTTTTATCAAAAAGAAATTGAGAAGTTTGACCGCGTATTTCTATGGCGATATTTCCATCATAAACGTTTGGAACATCATCAATATCATTGACAGCACCTTCTTCATGGATGATTTGCATTTGAGCATTCGTCCGAGGTTCATCAATGATCGGTGCACCTCCATTCGTTATGATTTTTACGATTGGTAAATGCGTCGTTTGGAGTATTTGTCCAAAACCATCGTTAATAATTAGAAAAGAAAAAAGTACAATTAACAGTCGATTCATTTAAACTAATTTTTCTCGAAGGTAGGTAGAAAAGTAAAAAAATGTATTGCTTTTGACTCAAATCTGGAGATTTGATAATTATCGGCGTCGGTTCAGAGAACCTCGCCAGCAATTACTTTTTTTAATAAAAAAAAGTAATTGCTCGTGCAGGTCTCTGACCTTTCACGATACACAACAAATCTCCAGATTTGCGTATTTTGTGAATGTTGATTAATAATCAAATCATTTCCTTATTCGAAAACTCAAGTTCACTCAACATTCGAATAAACTCCTCATTGAGCGGCGCGACAATTTTTAATTGTTCTTTTGAAATTGGTTGTTCACAGATAAATGTTTCTGCGTGTAGCATCATAGTATTCATCTCCCATCGTTCTTTGAATAACCGATTTTGTTTGTTACAACCATGTGGACGATCGCCAATAATTGGATGACGTAGATGGTTCAGATGCTTACGAATTTGATGTTGACGACCCGTTTTTGGATGCGCTTCGATGAGCGAATAACGCGAAGTTTTATGTTTCCCGAAAGGGACATTGACTTCTGTTTTTTCTAATAAATTGAAATGTGTGATGGCCTCTTGCGTCTTGCCTCGGTCATTGGTGAGTGCATAATCTACTTCAACTGATTCAGGAAACCAACCGCGAACAATCACAATATATCTTTTAGTAACTGATTGATTTTCAATCTGTTGTTGAACTAATTTTACTGTTTCGGAATTCAAAGCAAACATCAAAACTCCTGAAGTTTTTCGATCCAAACGATGTATTGGGAAAACCTTTTGACCAATCTGATCTCTTAAAAGTTGTAAGGCGAATTGCGCATCTGGTTCGGCGATATAGGTACGATGTACCAATAATCCGTTCGGCTTATTGATAGCTACTATTTGCTCATCCTGATATAAAATTTCTAAACTCAATAGATCTATTCTGAAATTTAATGTGGCACGCCGTGCACCGTGCACCTTCAACCGTGTACTGTCTTAGACTTCATCAAACAAAACTAACTTCACTCGACCACCTTCCTCAATGATTGCTTTGTGTTTATCGCTACCAGAGGAGTCAATATAAATTCCATCTCCTTTTTCAAAAAGAAGGATTTCGTTTTCAAATTCAATTTTCATACTGCCTTCCAAGACATAACCGACATGTCCTTTTTTGCACCAATCTTCTTCCACATATTTGTCTGTGAATTCTACGATTCTAATTTTATAATCGTCTCCAGTATAGGTTTTGCTTTTGACGCCGACATTTTCCATGAGTGGAAAGTCATTAAATTTTATCTTTCTCATTTTAGGACTTTTATGTTTTCAAAATGGGGATGAATTGATTAGTAGTCGGAATTATGAATGTTCTCTTTAATTTAATTAACTCAAGTCGCGACCAATGAAGTAATTTTTCAATGGTTATATGGTTATATGGTTGAATTGTTAAAAAAAACCATGAAACCATTTTAACCATTTAGCCTTATTCTCCTTGACTCAGACAGATCGCAACTTGAATTAATGAAACAACTACCTTCTCAACCACCAGCCGAGCCATGCACCAACCAATCCCCATTGCACAAAACAATCGATTAAATAACTAATCGTATTTCCATCAAACCAAATACTATCGGTATAAGGAAGTGTTCCGTAGCCAATGATTCCGACAAAAAGGGTAGATAGAAAAATATCCATGAAAGACGGATTCGCAAATTTCATCAAAATCCAAACGAGCAAAAACATGACGAATAAATCAACGGCCATGCATCTAAATAGATTCATTCCGATATTCATACTAAATGCTTTTCGGTATTTGATTTGAGCCCAAGGTTTGCCCATTGCGGCTTCGCTCATTTTAGCGATTTCTTCTTGAGAAGTACCCGGCGCATAAGTTGGAAGGAAGTAGTTTCCTTCCTCTAAGTTTTGACCTAAAAATTCTAAGACTTTGTCTTGATTGGCAGTGTATTGAGTTTCGTTTCCGTGAACATTAAGTGCAGTCCAAGAAAGAAATTGCCAAATAAAAATGATGAGTGCACCAACTACGATGCCAATGACTTGCTTGCTTTTCATCATGAAATATGTTTTTCGTTTTGAAATAATATTTCGTAAAAGTAAGAAAAAAACAAACTCAAAGCTGTTCGGCACCCCCTTTAGGAGGACAGGAGGTATAAGAAAAAAGGGAAACCAAATTTGGTATTATCTCTGAATTTTAAATAGGCAAGAAGCAACGCAAAATTTTAGTACTAACTCGCTTCCGTGTCCTCTTGAGGAGAGACACGGAAGGAACTCAAGTTGCAATTTGCATCACTTTGGTAATGAACAAGCATTTACTCTGGATCTTCCTCTAATATTTGCATTGAAAAAATTACATCTTCAAACTCTACAGTTGCAGGGTAAGGATAGGTAATATTTTCTGTTTCCAAAATAAATTTAGCAGAGAAAGTCCCTGAAATAGTCATGGAATCAATTTGAGTTAGTTCGAAACAATTTTGACTATGTTCGTTGTCTAGCTTATATACAGATGTAAGCAAGTCTCCATCTGATTCTAATCTTGAATATAAAGAACCTACGAATCCATCAAGATCTTCCCATTTATTATCTATCAATTGTTTAGAAGTATCATCAAATATTTCATTAAAAACGAGGTCTTCACGTTTGAAACCTTCAATACTAAATGTTCGGAAAAATAAGCCATAATAATTGTATGGTTCCTCTATATACAATGCATAAGTTGAAGCTTTCCACAATTCTCCATTACGCAATCCTTCAGCCTCACCATACATTTGATTTCCAGAAAATAACTTTTCTTCATCTATCTGAGTTTGGATTTCATCTTTAGCACAAGAAAATATAGATATGATTATTACGACAAAACACCAATTTTTCATAAATTCTATTTTTAGATCTATTATTAATTAACATCTCACCCTTTGTTCACAAACTTTATTGAAGCAACAATAATTAAGGGGTAGAATAGAAGTTTGGGAGAAAATTATTAATTATTGATTTTTGAAATCTTTTTTCTAATGGAGTAGAGTTCTTTCTTTCCTTTAATATTCCAAAAATAAAGTCCATTAGAGCTGTTACTTAAATCAACAGAAAAGGAATGAAAACCTTGGCTGAGGAAACCATTATGTAAATTTTTAATTCTTTTTCCCATCATATTAACTATGCCAATTTCAATTTCATCATCTTGCTCTAAATTAAATGATATTGAGCCAATACCAGATGTAGGATTGGGTTGAAAAATAGCATCTTTAATAATTGTTGTAGGCTTAATAATGAAATCATCATCATCTGGCGGTCCTGAACAAGGAAACATTGAACCATCAAGAACATACATTGGGTGTGTTTTTGTTACTATAATTCCGTCAGACGATGTTACTTTAACTTGAATATATATATTACCGAAAATCCCTGGAACATCGAACAACTCACTTTGGTTTTTCCCAATAAGAATACCTGGATTCATGGGAGTAAATATTCCATTCAGATTCCAAGTCCATTCAAAAGTATATGGAGGAATACCAGGGTTACCGATAGGTTCAAATACTGAGCAATTTAAACGAGTTGGACTATTCTGAGGATGACATACATTAATTTCTGCCTCAATAACTACTTTAAGTGTACTGTTTTGTCTAAATTTACTAACTCTGCAACCTACATTCCGAATTGCTTTCGCATTATCTGTTCCATCTCCGCCAGTTGGGTTTCCATCTGTGAAAATTACATCAGGATTTGAATAATGTAGAACTCTTTGATCTGGTGGGTTCTGGACGCCAGACCAAGTCGCCATAATAGTTTTTTGAAATCTATTATTTCCTATAGTAAAGCCATTGTTGCAAAATGAACTTGAAAAGTCATGATCTGCACCCAAAAGGTGGCCTATTTCGTGTGCAGTAGTCCACCGTGGTGCCAAGTGCCAAGGGAGCTCAGATATTGCAAATGCACAATCAGGATCATTATTATTAATGTTAGTACACATGGCTATACCGGCTCCACCCGACAAATTAGTACCTGTTAACATCACGACTATATCAGCAGCATGTTGATCTCTTAGACTCGATCCTATTTGGCTTAACCTCGTAAGAGCAAACGTACTTGAGTATGGTTGAAGACCATAATGAAAATTAATAAAATCGTACTCCCACTGAATGGATTTGTTAACTATTTCACTGTTTGTAAAAGCTACGTTTACGGCTAAAAAACCAAGGTCCAGATATAGAGGTATTATAATATTTGGCAAGAAAATAAATTGATTTTCTAACCAAGCTTGACCATCTTGTGGTATTAATACGAGAACATCAATAACCGCGCTGCAAGTATTAAATTCTTCTAAACAATCATCCATTTTAAGTTTTGTTTCTCCTATTCTTTCATTGAGGTTCTGTCCTACACTACAAACTTGATCTTTTGGTGCAGGATTAAATTTTCTTAACACATGAATGTTTTCATTTAAGGGAAACAAGTCATAGAAGTCATGATTAATCTGTATTGCTGCTACTCCCCCTGCCCATTTGTCAGCTATAATTATTTGTCCAGAGTAGTTCGATAAGTTTCCTGCCCATTCGTAGTTCCCTTCGTTTTTGTAATTAACAAATACAGTATTAGCTGTAATCTCATTATATTCGGGTAATTTAAAAGATAGCTGGCTATTTACAAGTAATCCAGTCACATTTTTAAATTCAACTAAAAAAATTGTATCAATTAAGGAGTCGCTTAGTAGAAAATCGTAATGATTTTGATCAAATGCATTAAGATTAGCTTCTTCTGTAGAAATTATTGAGATCAATTCATCGTCTTGTGAATATAGATTGAAACTCACTAAATATAGAATTATTGCTAACAAAATTCTATGAGGTGATGCGGTGTAAATCTTCACGTCAGTGACATGATGCTGGAAATTTTTAATCATTTAAGTTTAAGTTTAAGTTTAAGTTTAAGTTTAAGTTTAAGTTTAAGTTTAAGTTTAAGAACTGATTTAAACTTTTGGAAGTTATAAAAGGTTGATTGAGATAAATTTCAGTCAAATCATACTGTCTTTGAAACTTTATAAAGGGATCAATTTAAAACTCAAAAATTCACAGACGTTTACTTCCAGAACCTTAAATTAAAGATACTATAATAAGACATTATTTCAAAAAACATGGAATTCATTAACATTCTTCTGCAAATATATATTTTTTAGACCACTTCACTAAACCATTAGTGGACTCTATATAATACAAAGAAACAATACACACTTATTTGTTGTCGGTTTTGTGTCTTTTCTCATAGCGAAGCGGTCCTTCCTCTAAAATTATCAAAAAATCAATCACTCGCCTTATCCATTAAATTCTTACTAACCTCAGGGTGACTGATTAGAAATTGTTGAAACCGTTTTTTGCTGGGAACAAAAAATACCTTTTCACCAAACTGACCTGCTTCTTTAAAATAGATAGAAACCACTTTTACAAAAGGAAAAGGACTTTCGACTATCTTTTCAATATTGGCGTATGGGTATTTTGCATGTTTGAAATAATTGGTCACATAAACACCTTGCGCGTCCATTTCGACGCGTTTCAAACTCATAATAGTGAAGTAAAACAACGCCAAGAAAATGGCGAAGAAAAGTAAATAAACCAATTTGAAATTACTGGCGTTGATACTCCCGATATCTTCAGTATTGTAAAGCCATACATAACCACCAAAAATCCCAAAAAAGACTATCCAAAATGTGGGTAGAAAGATTTTGTAGGTCAATGTCATATTTGTGGATACTCTTTGCATGTTTAGGTGTTTTGTAGTGCTTTTGATGCTTCCGCTTCTGCTTTCTCTTGATTTTTTACAACTCTGGCGGATATGAAAATACTAATTTCATAAAGGAAAAAAAGCGGAATACCGACCAAGAATTGAGTGATCACATCCGGCGGCGTAATAATCGCGGCTGCAATCAATATAACTACGAATGCCTGTCGGCGGTAGGTCTTCATAAATTCAGGCGTAACCAATCCGATTTTGGAAAGAAAATAAATCAAAATTGGTAACTCGAAAACCAATCCTACAGGAATGGTAAACATCACCATATAATTGACAAAAGAAGAAAGTGCCGCCTGCGCAAGTACGCCTTCGATTTCATAACCTGCTAAAAAGGTAACGGCAAATGGAGCAATTACAAAATAGCCAAAACAAGCACCAATCATGAATAAAAGTGAACAAACGAATACAAATCCACGAGCTGCTTTTTGTTCTTTTTCGTAAAGGCCAGGTTTGATAAATTTCCAGAACTCCCATAAAACGAAAGGAAATGCCGCAGCAAAACCTACAAAAAAAGAAACTTTCAAATGAGAAGTAAATAACTCGCCAAATTCTACTGCCTGTAACTGAAATTCGGGCGGAACCATACAAAGTCTATCTCCTACACCAATCGCATTGGAAAATTTGCAAAGCATTCGATAAGAAAAAAAGTCTTGATTTTTAGGGCCAAAAAGTAAGGTGCCGAACACAAAATCTTTTGCCATAAAAGCAATGACGGCAAACGACAAAATCCACCCGCCAGAACGAATGATGTGCCATCTCAATTCTTCGAGATGTTCGAGGAAGCCCATTTCTGCTTCTGCTTCATTGGTTGTGCCGAGCTTGTTAAGTCTTAAACTCATGGTGTTTTCCCTTTTAGACTAAATATTCTTTTTCAATAAGAAAAAAATCATCAAAAAAACTGAGTAAAATGGAGCGTAGCTCCGAAACCGTTTGTAGAAAAGGATAAAACCAAAACTTTAAGCCGCGTAGTGGGGACACCGTTTGTTTCAATTTTAACGGTGTTGGGGCTAACGCCCCTTATCTTTCCTGGTTATTCAGCTTTTTTCTACAAACAGAGCCTACCCGCTGGGGCTATCTTTTCCAAAATTCGGGATGACTTAATCTTTTCTATAAAAGAAATCTTTAGCCTTATTTGCAGCGCAAATGTAATAACTTCTCAAGTTAAATCAGGAGCGAATAGAATTGATTTAATGGGAAATCATTCTTGGTAAAAGTTTGATGTTAAAAGTTGAACAAATCGTCCATTAAACATCCAACGTTGAACCTTTAACTTTCAACGAAAAAGAACTTTAATTTTCTATCAGCAACCTATTGAAATAAAAGGTAGTCTTTGCTTCCATACGACTTTTAAAAAGTAGAAAAATAATTTTTGATACTTATTTACAAAACAAGTAATTTTACAGAATAATATTCGTTTTATTTCTACTTTCATCCCTCACGAATTCTCTTTCCACCGATTTTACCATAATTTACGTTACAAATTAGTTAAACTATCATTGTGGCATGAAAGTGGGGCGAACTTTTTCAAGAAAAGACTATTTTTATAGAAACATTAAGTGTCTTTTTTCTTTAGAACTACTCTAAACTAAAGTAAGCGTTGAAAGTGCAAGTTGAACGTTGTTTATCCATGAACTTTCTAACCTAATAAGCATTCAGCTTTCAACGTATTCAGTTAAACATCCTAATTTTAAGAACAATGAAATTATTGAGAGGTCCGATTTTCTTTTCTGTTTTAGCAATCATCTTTTTGGCGAGCGCTTTCTGGCCAATGATTTCTAACAAAGAAAAAGAAGCAGTTTTGATTAACACTATTTTGAGGGGTTTGGATAAAATGCATTATCAGCCACCTGCGATAGATGACAATTTTTCTAAAAAAGTGTATGATCTTTTCTTAGATCGTATCGACGGTGGAAAACGCTTTTTTACTCAAAAGGAAGTCAATAAACTTGAGAAATATAAATTGGAATTGGATGACCAAGCCAATGCTGGTACGTTCGAGTTTTTTGATATGACCCAGACATTAATGACTGAGGCTTTGGATAAAACTGAAAAGTACTATCAAGAAGCATTGAAAAAACCTTTCGATTTTAATGTAAAAGCGACCTACACCAATGAGGGTGATGATAAGGCCTTTGCTAAAAACGATAAAGAGTTGAAAGCAAATTGGATGGAATGGATGAAGTATGAAACACTGACGCGTTTGAATGATAAATTAGACGAGCAAGAAAAAGAGAAAGCAAAGACAGAAGGAGAAAAAGATGAAGAATTGATTGCGAAATCATACGAAGAATTGGAAGCCGATGCGCGTAAAGCAACGCTGAAAGTTTTTGATGATTGGTACAAAAGATTAAGAAAATTGAAACGTAGCGATCGAATGAGTGATTATTTGAACTCGGTAACTAACGTTTTTGATCCACATACTGGTTACTTCGAGCCAATTGATAAACAAAATTTCGACATCGGAATGTCTGGTAAATTGGAAGGTATCGGTGCTCGTCTTCAAACAAAAGATGAGTACACCAAAGTAACTGAAGTAGTAGTCGGTGGCCCAGCATGGAAAGGTAAAAGCCTTGAAGCAGAGGATATGATTATGAAAGTTGCCCAAGGAGATGAAGAACCAGTTGATATCACTGGAATGCAAATCAATGATGTTGTGAAATTGATTCGTGGACCAAAAGGAACAGAGGTGAATTTGACGGTAAAAAAAGCAGGAGGTTCAATAGAAGTTGTAAACATCATTCGTGATGTTGTAGTGATGGAAGAAGGATTTGCAAAGTCCTTATTACTGAATACTACTGAAAATGGTGATAAAGTTGGTTACATCAAACTACCACGTTTTTACGCGGATTTTGATGATGCTAACGGTCGTTTTTGTAGCACAGACGTTGCTGCTGAAATCGAAAAATTGAAAAAAGAAAACGTAGAAGGAATCATTTTAGACCTTAGAAATAATGGTGGTGGTTCTTTGAGAGACGTTGTAAAAATGTCTGGGTACTTTATTGAAAATGGACCAATCGTTCAGGTGAAATCAAGAAAAGGTAGTCCAGAGATTCTTTCAGATAGAGACCCAAGTGTCTTATATGATGGGCCATTAATCGTAATGGTCAATGAGTTCAGTGCATCCGCTTCTGAGATTTTAGCAGCGGCATTACAAGACTATGGTCGCGCAGTGATTGTGGGTAGTAACTCTACTTTTGGAAAAGGAACGGTTCAACGTTTCTTCGATTTGGATAGAGCGATTTCTGGCAACAGTGCTATCAAGCCATTGGGTTCAATCAAATTGACAACTCAGAAGTTTTATAGAGTAGATGGCGGTTCCACTCAATTGAAAGGTGTAGAGCCAGACATCGTTTTCCCTGACAATTATAAATACATTGAAACAGGTGAAAAAGAAAATGAGCATCCATTGGTTTGGACGGAAATCCCAGCAGTGAAATTCAGCCAAGAAGTTTACAACTTGGGTAATATGAATGCGCTTATCGCGAAAAGCATGAGCAGAATGGAGAACAATGAGATTTTCCAAAAGATAGAAAATAATGCAGTTCGTTTGAAAAAACAACGTGATATGTCTGAGTTTCCATTGTCTATGACAGAGTTCCGTGATTGGGATGATAAAATGGAAGAGAAATCAAAAGCGTTCAAAGATTTATTCAAAAAAATCGATGCATTATCAGTTGCTAATCTTCCAGTTGATGTAGAAGCTTACACAGGTGAAGAATCTAAAAAAGCACGTAATGATGATTGGTTGGAAGGTGTTCAAAAAGATGTTTACTTATACGAAACATTGAACATCATGCACGATATGCTTTCTACTAAAGTGGTAGATAGCAACCGCCGCAAAAACTAACATTGTAGCGCGGAATGGTATTCCGCGAACTAT
>CALLVG010000202.1 GCA_938010715.1 uncultured Saprospiraceae bacterium | reverse complement strand
CTTTTTTCAAATTCAAAAATTCATAATGCGTCAACTCATCTTACTTTCAAGTTTAATCTTCACGCTCGCTTCCTGCTCCGTTTCCAAAAACATTCCAACCAATTCAACCTTTACAAAAGCCGAAACTCAACTCATTCTATCAGGCAAAAAAACTGACCCGATGCGCGTTTTACTCATTACCAACCCAGCTGATTCTGTTGTTTTAAGAACCAAAAGTCAGCCAGTCGTTTTCAATGCAAAAGATAAAACCTTGAAGCATTTCACTGATCGATTATTGGCAACGGTGAGAGATAGCGCGACGATGGGAGTTGGGATTGCAGCACCTCAGGTCGGAGTTTTGAAAGACATTATTTGGGTACAGCGATTGGATAAAAAGTTAGAACCATTTGAAGTTTATTTCAATCCTAAAATTGTGAAATACACAGATTTGAAACAGGATGTGCCAGAGGGTTGTTTGTCCATTCCAGATTTCAGAGCAATGACCAAAGATCGAGCTTATGCCATATTTTTTACTTACCAAGATCAAAAAGGAAAAGAGCAATGCGAAATGGTTGAAGCATTTACTGCTGCTATTTTTCAACATGAAATTGATCATTTGAATGGAATTATGTTTACCGATCATTTAGAGCAAGAGCAAAAACAGCCAGGAAAGCATAAAGTCGAATAGTTTTTTTCATAAAAAAACAATCTTTTTTAAAAGTCGGGAAAAATTGATAAATCGTCGGGAAGTCGGGATAATTAAAAAGCCTTGACATGCCCGCATCTTTGCATCGTAAATAATTTTAAAAAATTCAAAATTAATACCGATGTCAAAAATTAATGTTCCTACAAGAGAAGAAGTATCTTCTAACAATCAAGCAATCTTTGATAACCTTCAAAAAGGATTAGGATTCGTTCCAAATCTTTATGCAACTTTTGCGCACTCTGAAAATGCACTTGGAAATTTCCTTGCTTTTTCTGGTGCAGCTACCTCCTTTTCTAAAAAAGAAAAAGAAGTAATTGACTTGGCTATTAGTCAAGTTAACGAATGTCGCTACTGCCAATCTGCTCACACCGCAATTGCAAAAATGAACGGATTCACAGATGCTCAGGCAATTGAGTTGAGACAAGGACGTGCGAGCTTCGATTCTAAATTGGATGCTTTAGCAAAAATCTCAAGAGCCATCGCCGAAACCAGTGGAAAAGTTAGCGCAGAAGTAAAAGAAGACTTCTTCAACGCTGGTTATACCAAAGAGAACTTGGTTGATTTAGTAACAGCAGCAGGTGCGATTACGGTTACAAACTTCCTTCACAACTTGACGAATGTAGAAATTGACTTCCCCGTTGCTCCAGAATTGGAAACGGTACTTAACTAATTTTCCTAAAGAAATCCGACTGAAATTCCAAAAACCGAATTACTAAAAGTGCTTACTTTTTTTTAGTAATTTCCCACATTGTACTGCTATTAATTAGCCCCCCGCCCTTGATAGACTTAAGTTTATCAAGGGTTTTTTATTTTATAAATAGGAGCATTATTAAACTTGTTGTTATTTTACAACCGATTATAAATTTTTTGAAAATCAATTTTTTGAATTTGGAAAAGAAAATAACAGCCATCGACGGATTCTATCATCAAAAAACAAAAAAGGTGATGGACAATTATCAAATCATTCTCACCTTCGATGATATTTTTTTGGTGAATGCAGGCAATGATTATAGTAAATTTTTAAAATCTGTTTTCTCTGGCATTGGCGATTTGGTTGGGATGGTCAAAGGGCCAATTGGGATGATTGGTGGCTTGGCAAGCGAAATGGCTGGTGGAAAAGTTTCCGAGGCATTCAAATCCTTTTCAGAAAACAAATCCACCAAAAACGTTCAAAAAATACTCAACAACCTCGACGAATACGCCAAACGAGAGGACACGGAAAAAATAGAATTCGGAGAACTGGAACAAATTATCATCAAAAAAGGACTCTCCATTTTTAGAAAACCGAGTATCGAATTTGTGCTCACAGACAAATCTATCCGTTTAATCACTGAAAAACCACAAAAGGTGGAGGACTTTAAAAATGCGCTTGTTTTACATCCTTTTTCTATAAAAGTGGTTGAAAAGTGGTTTTAAAAATATAGAGTCATAGTCATCGAGCTTCGACTTCGCTCAGCTTGCGATTTTGGGTTTCAACTTAAAACCGTAAAATTGCCTACCTTTGCACCTTTATTAAAATACCCAGTTAAAGAAGGGAAAAATACGAGTGAATGACTTTTGAAGATTTGAATTTAATTAACCCAATTTTAAAGGCACTTAAAGACAAAAATTATACTGAACCTACCGAAATCCAAGCAGAAGCAATTCCAGTGATTTTGAAGCGAAGGGATGTTTTGGGTTCTGCTCAAACTGGAACTGGAAAAACCGCGGCTTTCGCCATTCCTATCATTCAGTTGATTCATCAAATAGAAAAGGAAAAAAATCACAAACCGACTTTGCGGTCACTCATCGTCACGCCAACGCGTGAGTTAGCAATTCAGATTGATGAAAACATTCGTGATTACAGCAAATACACCAACCTAAAACATGCCGTTATTTTTGGTGGTGTGAAACAAGGCAAACAAGTTGAACAGCTCAAAAGAGGCGTTCATGTTTTGACCGCAACGCCTGGTCGTTTGTTGGATTTGATTTCGCAAGGACTTTTGAGCATCGACACAGTGAAGTTATTTGTTTTGGACGAAGCGGATAGAATGCTCGACATGGGTTTTATCAATGACATTAGGAAATTGTTGAAACTCCTTCCGGAGAAAAGACAATCCTTATTTTTCTCTGCAACGATGCCTGACAATATTGTAAAGCTTTCCGCTAACATTCTAAAGAATCCAGTAAAAATTGAAGTAGCACCAGTTTCTTCAACTGCGGAAACCATTCAGCAATATTTATACTATACCAATAAATCTGATAAAAAAAGTCTCCTCATTCATATCTTAAAAGATAGAGATCTTGAACAGGTTTTACTTTTTTCCAGAACCAAACATGGAGCAGATAGAATCGTCAGGGATCTGATGAAAAAGCGAGTTGAAGCTGCGGCAATCCATGGTGACAAATCACAAGGTCAGCGCCAGAAAGCTTTAAAAAACTTTAAGGACGGAAGGCTCCGTGTATTGGTTGCAACTGATATTGCAGCGCGTGGAATCGACATCGACAAATTGAAATATGTCATCAATTTTGATGTGCCTAATTTGCCAGAAACTTACGTCCATAGAATCGGTCGATCTGGTCGAGCAAAAGAAGAAGGTATCGCTATTTCTATTTGTGAGCCAGAAGAAAATCAGTTTGTTCGAGACATCGAAAAGTTGACGAAGACAAAAATTCAAATCATAAAAGACAACCCTTTTCCGCAGACAGAGAAACCAATGACTGCCGCCGAAAAGAAAGAATTTAACAAAGAAAAAGCAAGACGCAAGCAGGAGTTTTTCAAAAATAGAAAAGCGAATGGTGGTGGGTATCGCGGAGGCGGTCGAGGTGGAAGACGATAGCAGCCCACGAATTCATTCGTGGGTACGCAGTTGCGCGGTCGACGATTTGCAGCCCACGAATACATTCGTGGGTAAAAACCAACCTTGTAGCTTACGAAGTAAAAAAGCCCTTTTCGATTGCTCGAAAAGGGCTTTAATATTTTGTATCACAAAAAATCAATTATATAAAAACAAAATTAAATCAGAATTTTAAAATCATTACAAACTGAATATCAGGGTGTTTTTGATTTTTATTTCTCACTTTCATTTTGATTTATTATTTGATTTTGAATGCTTTTTTCACTTTAGAAACATAATCCAATTTCTCCCATGTGAAAGTTTCTACTTTCATCGTTTTGACTTTACCAGATCCGTTTGTGAAAGAAACTGTTTTCTTTTCTGGTGTACGCCCCATGTGGCCATAAGCCGCAGAGTCAGAGTAAATAGGTTTACGCAATTTCAATCGAGTTTCGATAGCATAAGGACGCATGTCAAAAACTTTATCTACTAACTTTGCGATTTTACCATCGTCCATTTTCACTTTAGAAGTACCGTAAGTGTTGATGTAGATATTGGTTGGTTTCGCTACACCGATTGCATAACTTACTTGAACCAAAACTTCATCACAAACACCTGCTGCTACTAAGTTCTTAGCAATGTGGCGAGTTGCATAAGCTGCAGATCTATCCACTTTACTTGGGTCTTTTCCAGAGAATGCTCCACCACCGTGCGCACCTTTACCACCATAAGTATCGACGATAATTTTACGACCAGTCAAACCAGTATCACCGTGAGGTCCACCGATTACGAATTTACCAGTTGGGTTTACGTGGAAAGTGATTTTATTGTTAAAAAGTGCTTGCACTTTTTTATTACACAATTTTTTCACTTTAGGAATTACGATGCCGATAACATCTTCCTTGATTTTTGCTAACATTTTTTTGTCAACATCAAAATCATCGTGCTGTGTACTTACCACAATCGTATCAATGCGAGTAGGTTTGTGATCATCACTGTACTCAATCGTTACCTGTGATTTACTGTCAGGACGCAAGTAAGTCATTTGCTTACCAGCCTTTCTGATATCAGCCATTACTTGCAAAATTTTGTGAGATAAATCCAATGCCAATGGCATGTAGTTATCTGTTTCGTTGGTAGCGTAACCGAACATCATACCTTGGTCACCTGCACCTTGGTCTTCTTTTTTCTTACGCTCAACACCTTGATTGATATCAGGTGATTGCTCATGAATTGCAGAGAGTACTCCACAAGACTTTGCTTCGAACATGTATTCAGATTTGGTGTAACCAATGCGTTCGATTACATCGCGAGCGATTTGCTGTACATCCAAATAAGTTTTTGATTTAACCTCTCCGGCACAAACTACCTGTCCAGTAGTTACCAAAGTTTCACAAGCTACTTTTGAACTTGGGTCAAATGCAATAAAATGATCAACTAATGCGTCAGAAATTTGGTCGGAAACTTTGTCTGGGTGTCCTTCTGATACTGACTCTGAAGTAAATAAATAAGCCATAACTCTTTTAAGTATTAAAATTGTTTTTGCTGGATAATGCCGATTCCTTTTATCAAAGAATCGATTAAGAAGGCGCAAAGGTATGATTATTTTTAAAATGATGTAACCGTTACAGAAAAGTAAAATAAATATTATGAAATAAAATCTATTTCAAACTTTTGCCCTTCGATGGCGAGGTGCGAATTTGGAAAAATTTCGGCTGCCTCTTCTTTCAAAACATTCAAATCGAGATACCGTGTTGAAAAATGTCCGATGAGTAATTTTCGAACTTCAGCTTTCGCAGCAATAGTGGCCGCCTCTTTTGTGGTGGAGTGACCGCGCTCAAAAGATACCTTCGCCATTTCTGCTCCAAAGGTGGCTTCGTGATAAAGCAGATCCACATTTTTTATCAAAGGAATGATACTTTCCAAATAAACGGTATCGGAACAGTAAGCATAAGAACGTGGCGTCTTTCCTTCAAAAGTTAATTCATCATTTGGGATGACGATACCTTCGTCAGCTGTAAAATCAGCGCCGTTTTTTATTTCCTTTATTTTAGAAAATGGAATATCGTACTCTGCTATTTTTTCAGAAATTATATTTTTGGGAAACGGTTTTTCTTTAAATAAATAACCGGTCGTAGGAATTCGATGTTGAAGTGGAATGGAGTAAACTTTGATTTTTTTATTTTCAAAAATCAATTTATGTTTTTTGGTATCAACGACGTGGAAGTTTATTTCAAAAGTTTTGTGCGCCTGAGTCGTTTCAAAAATCACATCAATCATCTTCTCCAATCCGCTTGGCGCGAAAATATCTAAGGGTGCTTTGCGCCCCGCCAACGAAAACGAATTGAGTAACCCTGGCAATCCAAAAACATGATCACCATGCAAATGGCTGATAAAAATCTGATTGATTTTAGAACGCTTGATTTTAAAATTAGTCAAACGAATTTGCGCTCCTTCTCCACAATCAATCATGTACAAATCCTCTTGGATATTCAAGACCTGTGCAGATGGAAATCGCCCATGTGCTGGTATCGCTGAATTGGAACCGAGAATGGTTAGAGAGAAATTCAAAAGATTAGTTGATTGAGTTATTAAGTTTATTGGTTAAGGAACGTGGGATAGGTTCACACAACTGTGTCACTCATTAAAAAATAATATATAAAATCAATATTTCAAAGAGAAAATTCAAACGCCAAAAATCAAGAATAATTCTATCATTTTTAATTTATGGGAACTCAGTTAACCTAATCAACCAATAATACTGATCAACTAATTTATTTCCCCACCACAACTCGAACCTGCACCCGCAGTACACCCATAACAATGTTGATTGAGTATAATGTTTCTATTTTTTAAAGATTCAATATTAAAAGTAGAAATATGTTGAGAGTCCTTGGGCGCAACTTTCAAATCTAACATTTGATTAAAATCACAATCGTAAACGAAACCATCCCATGAAACTGAAATGGTATTGAGACACATCAAACCTTTGATGGTCGCTGGGTTGAACGCATTGACCAATTCTTGCATGTACGATTCATAGTTTTCAGATTGAATCAAGTAATCCAAAAATCTACTGATGGGCATATTCGTAATACAAAAAAGACTATTGAAAATGATGTCGTATTTTCTCTTGAGTTGGCGTTTAAATTCAGGTTCTAAAACAGCTTGCGTATCTGGCAAAAACGCACCACTTGGATTGTAAACCAAATCTAAAACCAAACCACTCCCCTCTTTTCCATAACCAACTGCATTCAATTTTTGAAGTGCCGAGATGCTATCTTCAAAAACACCATCGCCTCGTTGGCTATCTGTCCGACCTTTACTAAAATAAGGAAGAGATGAAACCAAATGAACTTTATGTTTTGCAAAAAATTCAGGAAGATCGTGATATTTTTTATTGGCTTCGACGATGGTCAAGTTACAACGATTCATGACTGTTTTACCGAGTGCTGTACATTCTTCAACGAACCAACGGAAGTGCGCATTCATCTCAGGCGCACCACCTGTGATGTCCACTATTTTTATAGTTGGAACAGCAGCTATTATTTCAAGACAACGTTCTAAGGTAGCCTTGTCCATGTTCTCAACTTTCTTATCTGGCCCTGCATCAACGTGGCAATGCGCACAAGTTTGATTGCATAATTTTCCAATATTTAATTGAAAAATTTCCATGTCAGTTGGCTTGAGTGTTTTGACACCTTCTTCTCTCAACTTCCCTGCGAAGGAAGGGAAAGTTGCATCCACCATTTTTTTACCATTCAAAACTTCTAACTGAAAAAAAGTATCCGAAAGGTCATTTCCTGTTACAGATAGAGATTTTCCTTTTTGCTTAATTGCCATTTTTTTTATTTTGAGAAGCGAGGTAAGCGGAAAGATAAGAAAGGTTTCCCCTCTCACTGCTTACCTCTTTTCTAATTTACATTGATAATTTCTTAACGTGGTTCATCATTTGGACACCGTTAACCAAAGTTGCTCCACCTTTGATGGCCGCCGCAACGTGCACTGCTTCCATCATTTGTTCTTCGTCAGCTCCTTTTTTGAGGCAAGTTGAGGAATATGCATCAATACAATACGGACAAGCCACTGCATGCGCTACCGCCAAAGCAATCAATGCTTTTTCGCGTTCAGTCAGTGCACCTTCTTTAAAAACTTCGCCGTACCAACTGAAAAATTTGTCACCCATTTCTTGTTGAAACTCCGTGATGTTTCCGAATTTCTTTAAATCTTCAGGATTAAAGTATGTTTTGTCCGCCATTTTCGTAATTTAAGAAAGTATGATAGAAAGTTATACTTACGAATACCCTCAAAGTAAGGATCACTTCCCTTAAAAGTTCAAACAAACATAAATTTTAGTGATTAAAAAAATCGAATTAGAAATTTCCTTACCTACCTTTGTCGTCAATTAATCAATGAGGATGTTTAAAAATAGGTTTTCATCCTATTTCAAATCAATAAAAACATTTTCTACAACTACTACACTTGAGAAAGCAACTAATTTTAATAACCATAATAATGACTGCTCTTTTTGGTTGCAAAAAGAAGGAGTTTGAAGTGCCCTCCAATTATTATGAAGTACCTGCGACTAGCGAAACTGCGGTCAACATGGTCGTTGAAATTCCAGCCGGCACCAATCACAAAATCGAATATGACCCTTCGACCAATTCGTTCAAAAACGATATGAAAGATGGCAAAATTCGAGTAGTTTCTTTTCTTCCTTACCCAGGCAATTACGGATTTATTCCTTCTACTTTGATGGACAAATCTCAAGGTGGCGACGGTGACGCCCTCGATATTTTAGTAATTGGGGAAACTGAGCCTACTGGGAAAGTTTTGGAAGTGAAGCCTATTGCCGCTCTGTTACTTATTGACGGAGGAGAGGTTGACACCAAAATTTTGGCGATTCCTGCTGATCCAGAAAAACAGGTTATCAGTCCTGATAGTTTTCAAGAATTTATCATTCAACATGATGCTATCAGGATGATTGTCGAAAATTGGTTTTTAAATTATAAAGGCCGAGGCAAGATGCAATTGCAAGGTTGGAGAGATGATTCTTATGCTTATCGCGAAATTGAAAAGTGGAAAACAACCAATGAATAGCGAAAGACGGATTACGAAAGACGAGAGATGGAACACTTTGAACATGTATTAATTTATTATTGGTTAGACTGATAAACACAACTTAACACCGGATGAAAGATATTATTGACCTGATAGGTCGTATTTTCATAAGCTTCATTTTTTTATTCGAAGCTTATGATTCAATTTTTTATTTCAAAGACACGCTTGCAAAAATGGAAGAGTATGGATTAACTTGGAATCCTCATCTTCTACTTTACGCTTCTATTTTTTTACTTGTGATAGGCGGAATTTTAGTACTAATTGGCTATCGCTCTGGCTTAGGAGCGACGCTACTGCTCCTTTATTGGATTCCCCTGACCTTTGTTATCCACTCTTGGTGGAATGACCCAGAGGACATCAAAAGAATTCAATCTATCCTTTTTATGAAAAATTTAGCGATTGCAGGTGGTCTGCTGGTGGTCGTCGTCAATGGCAGTAAACGCTGGAGTATCAAACGGCTTTTTGCGACGACACGAGTGCGTTGATTTGTGAATTAGAAAGATGATTCTTGAATTTAAAGAGATGATTCTTGAATCATCTCTACAGGACAAAAAAATAACCTGCAATTTTTGATTGCAGGTTATTTTTTTGTCTCAACGCACTCCTCTCTCCTACTTATCCAACTCAATCACCGCTCCTACGTAATATTGTCCTTCAGCAACGCGAGAATCAAATTCAATAGCACCATCAGTAGTTGCATTAAATTTAGCATTTCTGATTTGTTCTTTACCTAAGACTTGCGCCAATTTTGCTTGATAAGAACCTTGATTACTTTTATTTAGAGCCAGATTTAATTCCTCATAAGGCAATTCAACTTTAGAAACGACAATGGCAATTCTATCTCGATTTCCCAAATCATCAGCAACCATTGAGTAATCACGTGGGAACAAACGCGTTCCAACGATTCCGCAATACGCAGAATGTTTTTCAGTGTAAGGAAAAAGAACATAGCTACTACCATCCGTTTCTTCACCAAAAACATAAACGTAACACTCAATAGAATTGGTCACAGCCACTTTGAACTTTTGACCTGCTTTGATTGGTCGAGTTGTTCCGTATAGTTGATTTCCTTTTTGATTCAAAGGAATCAATTTTTGAGTCGTATTGTCCACCAATCCAAATTTGACAGCCAATCGACTTGGATCCATGTTTTCAGCATTACCCATTGGGTACAACCCGTAAGACTCTTTTGTGAACTCTTGGAAGTCATTGTATCGAACCCAAGCGACGCCATTTTGTCCCCATTCTGGGCCCCAACTATTCATGATTTGGAACGCTCCACCTTCCATATTATCATCATAACCAATCACACACATCGCGTGACCTCCAAAGCCACTTTGCTGATAATCACGACGGGTAGGACGCCAAACTTTCTGGCCTCTCATATTTTGCATAAAAGTACCACCGACCATCATTCCGACAACAACTGGCGCACCTTGCGCTAAGTTTTGCTTCATTCCGTCAAGGTCAATTTTATAATTATTTGCCCCGTAGGTCAGACGGTTATATCCCTTTGTTCTAAACTGTTTTGCTCTATTGATGCCGCTTCGATCTGGTTCTATGCTACAAGTCCTTTCGTCATATCCAAACTCACTAAATGGCAATGTTCCATTTTGTTTTAAAAAAGCCATTGCATCATTCATATAAGCACCTTGGCAACCGCGAAGAGCAATTTGGTTGTATAGGAAGGAAGGACTAAATGCCACTCGATCTGGGTTCTCACCTGTCGCTCGACTATGCAAAATGGTGCGTGCTGCATAACTAGTTGCCCACCCCACACAAGATCCTTGAGAACCTTGATGAGCTCGCTTTGGTGCATATCTCAAAAGTGTTGCAGCAGATGGCATATCAGGTGCTCCATAAGAAGTTGACAGCGCTTCAAAAACCTCAGCTTTGTCAAAACGTTCTTCACTCAAAGCAGCTCCTTTTGAAAAAGAAAATTCATCCGTATTTGAGATATTGCTATTGTCGGCAAAACCACCGCCGCCACCGCCACCGCCGAGACAGCCATCAAAAAAGCCGAACATATATAGTCCACCACAAATCAATAGTGCAGGTATAAGCAGTTTTGGTTTTTTCATTAAAAACATCAAAGCATAAGGTAAAAGTTGGCCGAGGCCTCCACCTCCGCCACCCTGTTGATCTCGGTTTCGCCGCTGCCTGTCAAAGTCATCATTGCGACGTTCATTTTCCGGATCTTCTTCCATTCGAATTGGCATAGTAATTCTATTTTATTATTTCTTAAAAATTGATTCCAAAAATAAGGACGTAAGATATCTCATTTCTCAACAAATAGAAATGTTAAATCATTAGATGTCCCAAAGTTGAAAAGTAATTATTAATTCACAAAATTGGGAAACTTTAATCCTCGATCTATTTTTGCACCAAAAAAATAAATGAAGGTCTCCTATTTTATCAACTCACTTTTACTAATTCTCTTCCTTTGCGCATGTGGTGGCGAAAGGGCAACTAAAACTTCTACTCCAACCTCAGAAGGAAATGCTGCCCCCAAAACTTACGCGCCATCCATCAAGACGACCATGTCGATGATTATTCCAGAAATGACTGCCAAGAGTGGTGAGCAAGTTTGCACAACTGTGAAAGTAAAGGATTTCGAAAAAATCGTTTCGCTTCAACACAGTGTCAGCTGGGATCCTAAAGTTTTGAAATTGGAAGGTGTTTCTGATTTTAAACTTAAGAGCATGTCAAAAGGTAGCTTTGGGTTGACCTATGCCGACAAAGGTTCTTATGGTGTTTCATGGTATGATCCTGCGATTAAGGGAATTTCAATGCCTGACAATGCGCCGATTTACAAAGTCTGTTTTACTGCTATTGGAGCAGCTGGAACTTCAAGTCCAGTTCGAATTTCGAGTGACCCAGTCAAAATTGAAGTGTCAAATGCAGCAGAACGTTTGTTGGGTATGCCAACGGGCAATGGAAAAGTGACCATAGAATAAAAGGATAAATGCCATTAATAAATTTCGACGATTACAAGCCTGGTGCCCTTTTTAAAAGAGCGCATTTTAATACAATGTATCCTGCTTTCTTTAGAAGGCAGTGCAAACCAAAGTATGAACGCGTAAGAATCGATACGCCAGATGATGATTTTCTAGACCTTGATTTTATTAAAAAAGGGAATAACAAAGTTGCCATGCTTTGTCATGGGTTGGAAGGCAGTTCTGGTTCTCAATACATTGTGGCGATGTCACGACTTCTTTCCAAAAATGGTTGGGATGTCTTAGCGATGAATTATAGAAGTTGTGGCGGAGAAGTCAATCGTCAACCAATGCTTTATCATGGCGGAGCAACTTACGATTTGGTCACGGTTATCAAATATTTGGAAAAGAGTTATGATCATATTGATTTGGTCGGCTACAGTTTGGGTGGAAACCTTGCGCTCAAATATTTGGGAGAAGCACCCAAAGCCGTTTCTAAGAAAATAAATAAGGTGGTTGCCGTCTCTGCCCCTATCGAATTGGGTAAAGCTTCGATTCAAATTAGTCGCCCTTCCAATTGGCATTACAACAAAAGCTTTAGAGATAGTTTGGTCAAAAAACTGCTTCGAAAAAATAAAATCACTCCAGAGATTTCAATTAAAAATATAAATAAAGTCAAGACACTAAGGGATTTTGATGATAGATTCACGGCACCTTATCATGGATTTAAAGATGCTTGGGACTATTACTCAAAGTCTCAAAGTATTCAGTTTTTGCCTTTTGTAAAGAAAGAAACATTGTTAATCAATGCACTGGACGACCCATTTCTACCTAAAGAATGTTACCCTTTCGAATTACTAAAAAAACATAAATATATCCACTTTGCAGCTCCGCGATATGGAGGGCATTTAGGTTTTGCCAATTTCAACAAAGAATTTTATTGGATTGAAGAAAAGATTCTTTCTTTTTTAAAATTTGGAATATAGGGGTTAGTAAAGTTGAACGTTTGAGGTTGAAAGTTTTATGTGAGACTCATTCAAATTTCATTTCCGTCATTTAGTATTACTCAAAAAATAACTTCCCTCTTCAATTCAAAAAATTAGCTCGAAAAACCTCATTATCAATCACTTTTCCTTCACTAATTTTTTAAAATCGGGAACTTATTTTTTGAGCGTTTCTTAGTTTTAGTAAAGCTAAAAAAATAACCTTTCGATTTGAAGCTGTTCTTTGTTCCATTATACTTCCCCGATTAAAATCGGGACACGCGTTAAAAATCCTCGCCAATGCTAAGGCATTGTCTGCGGTTTTTGCCTCGTCTAATGAAAAAACAACTCACTTCAATTTCGAAGCTTTATTATTTCAACTTTACTTACTCAAAAAAAATGGGCACCAAAATTAATTGGTGCCCATTTTTTGCATTTTTATGCTTGGCTTAGAAGCTATAACATTTTAGATAATTTGACTTTCTGGTTCTTTTTGTCCCTTTGTAGGATTTTTTGAAAAAAGAAAAAGACTTTTTCTTTTTGCGTTTTATACGTGTTCTACTTGAAGCCGAAGTAGAAGACTTTGCAGTCCTTTTGACAGGTTCTCTTACTGCCGTCGAAATTTCAATAACATCCCCAACACGGTAGTCATCAAGATTAAAGTTTTGGGCAAGAATTTCTTCGTCACTTGCTCTTGCTTCTTTGATTACGATTGTAGTGTTCTTTTTACTCTGAGCAACGTATTGCTCTTTAATTTGAGAAAAAACACTTGTAGTCAGAATTAAAAACAGAAAAATTAATAAATTTTTCATTGCTCATGGAATTTTAAGAATGTGTAAATCCAAAATTTAAATAAGAGCTTCTTTAACATTCTATGATTGAGCCAAAGTGAGGAAATTTGTTTTTGAATAAGGCAAAAAACGTAGGCGATGCCTTAGCATCTTGGGTTTGTTTGATGCCAGAGCATCAAAAGTTTTTTAACGCAATTCAAAATTAAATTTGCCACTTGTGGCCAATTGATAAAAATTTAAACATGCTCTAAACTCCAAGCTCCCTGAAGAACTTTATGAAGCATTGTTCATTTGTTTTGCTATTCTGAGTGAATCAGAGTTGGACTTCGCTTTTTCTTCAGGAGGGTAAACTTTTAGCAATAGGAAAGATAATTTTCTCATTTCTCGTCTGTTATAAAATTTAGACGGAAAGAATTTGAAAAGGTTATATTATTTATTGACATTTAACTAATTAAATTAAAAATCATGTATAAATAATTGTTAATTAGTTCTTTATAATTCATATCAAAAAAAATCAGTAGAATGGATAAACGGCATTGGCTTCAAGTGAGCTTCCAAATTAGTTGATCGATCTGCCTACTAAATGGGATTCAAAAGCCATGCCTAACATCAGTTGACATTTTGTAAGGTTGATTTGGTCGGTGCATTTCATTTTTTAGCAAACGTAGCGTCGAATTGGACTCGACGGTACGTTTAAAATTCAGAATTTGTATTGATCGCGAAAAAAAAATGAAATACACCCGATTTGTTCCGCTTCACTCAGGGAACGCGTCTTACTGCCTGCCAACTGAAAAACTGTGCTACTGTTGCTCTGGTCCTTCTCCAACCCAATCACCGATAAAATAGTTATCCACACAAAGCGGCGCCAATTGTTCGTCAACAAAAACACGTACTTCGGGCATAATGTTTTCTGGGTAGAGCAAGTGGATATTTGGCCCCGCATCCAACGTAAAATAAATTGGATGATTTGTTTCTCTGCGATACTCACGAACTAACTCAATGATTTTCAATGAATTAGGTCGCATGAGTAGATAGTTTGAGTTCATCATCATGGCGTGGAGAGAGAGGGCTTCTTCCTCCGTTATTTTTCCGAAAGTTTCTAAATCGCCTGCTTTGATAGCTGCAATCACTTTACCCATATTGGTTCGCGCTTGATTGTATCGCGGCTCTGCAAATGGATTTCCTTCCATGAGTGCATGACCGGCAGTACTCGAAACGGATTTTTCCTCACCACTTACTATCAAAATATCATCATGGAAATCCTTGAAGTTTTCGTGAACCATATCTCCGATACCGATGCCGAACAAATCGGAAGATCCTTCTACATGACTGGTTTTTCCCCAAACTGACATCGTTGGAAAAATAGAACGGCAGGCACTCCCTGATCCCAAACGGGCGATGTAAGATGCCTTTTTATCAAATGCAGCATCATTTTCAAAACCACCAAAAAGTTCATCTTCAATCGAACAAAGTCCCAATGCCAACGCACTCATCGCTGAGGCAGAGGAAGCGATTCCTGCTGAATGTGGAAATGAATTACCCGTTCTCACTACAAACGACATTTGCTTTATAAATGGAAAAATATCCGTTAAACTGGCAAAATATTTTTTGACTTTTGTTTCGAATGCTTCTTTTCGTTCACTGTGAAAGTAAAGTTCTAATTCGACCTCGTTGCTGGGCGTTTCTTTTGGTTGGTACTCAATCAAGGTATCGGTAATCGAACTTGCAAGCGTGAAACTGACCGAAGGATTTCGTGGCAGTTGGACGCCGTGTTTTCCCCAATATTTTACGATGGCAATATTGGAGGGGCTACGCCAAACGACCTTACCTGGTTTTAGGTTGGCGGATTCTATAATTAGATTTGGGTTGTTGTAATTCAATTCTTCCATTCGTTTATTATTTGAAATGCGAAGTTATGAATAAAAAAAGGCTCGACAGTACTGCCGAACCTTAGAAAGATGAAATGTTGTTTTTTAGTTGAACCAACTAAGGCACTTAAGGACATGTAAGTCGCTTTTGAAAAATCTTATATGCTCTTTTATGTCTTATATGGTTCAATAAAAACTACTATAATAAATAATTAGGTATAACATGATTTTTAACAAAAAAATAGGCGACACTTTTGCAAGCATCGCCTATTTTCAGTTCTTTTTTTCTAAAAAAATTATCGCAGTAGCGTTACGTCACCAGAAACCGTATCTCCTGATGTCAACTCTACAATGTAAACATAAACACCAACGGGTTGGTCTTTATCTTTATAAGTTCCGTCCCAACCTGTGGCTGGATTATTATTATCGTAAATTACTTGTCCCCATCTGTTGAAGATTTTGAAACTGGCAATATCTGCCTGATCATAATCGCCTAAAATATTGAAATTTGCATTTCGACTATCTCCATTTGGAGAGAAGATATTTGGCAAAGATAATACTCGCACAATTCGAACATATTGTTCTGTATCGCATTCATTTGACACTGTTGCTATAAATTGACGAATATCATCTTCCCCAATCCCGTTAGTAAGTACAGGTCTCAATGGATCTGAAACATCTAAACCACTTGGATTCCAACTAATATTAAAATCACTTAAACTACCATTTAGCGAATCAAGAGGAACGCTGTTATTTCTACCACTTTCACCTATTACCACCGTTAAAGTATCTGGAAGAACGCCAATAGTATCGGTTACGCTAATATTTACCATGATTTCATCTACACATAACTCATCATCTGTTACTGTAGCGGTATAGGTTATATTACTTGAAGGATTGTCGCTTAATGTGAAATCAGCACCTGGTACTGAAGGACTCCAGGAAATTGTCCAATCTGAATTGATTCCTCCAGAAACTCCAGAAAGTACTTCAATATCAAAGAAATCACCGATACAAATAGAAGTATCACCTAAAAGACTTAAAGATAAATTACCATCAATATTTACAGTTGCAGTCTGCGTATCTTCGCATTCCAATTCTATATTTCTAACTGTTAAAGTAACTGTATATGTTCCTACTTCACTGTAACCATGTTGAGGGTTTCTATCTGTAGAAGTATTGCTTGAACTATTAGCATCTCCAAAATTCCAACTAAATTCATACGCTGGATCATCTAATGATGGATCATTTAAAATAAAACCTACCAAATCATTCGGACAATAATTTGAAAGTTCAGGCATAAAAGAAGCATCAATATTTTCAACACTAATATTAATAACATCAGTCGCCTCACAAGTAATATTACCAAAATCTTGCTCCATAACTAAAACAACCTGATAAACATCCTGCATTCCATCAAAAACATGCGTAGTAGAAAGCATGTTCTCATCAGTATCACCGTCTCCATAATCAATTCTGAAAGTATTCACATCCATTGTATCCACAACATTAAATGTCACCTCGTCACCAGGACAAATCTCAATGTCGGATGCTACTAAAGTACCTGCAGGCTCCACAAATGTATAATCTCTCATAAAAGTATCTTTACATCCAAAAGTAGTCTCCAAGAATAAGGTCATCGTATAGGTACCACGACTATAACTGTGACTAAATGCTCCAAAATTTCTACCCAAAGGAGAACCATCTCCTGGATCCCAGCTATATGCTCCTGAACCTAATGCAGCAGGAGGATTGGTATTCACCCCTGTAAAATCAATCTGACCTGCACAGTTAATCGGATTAGCATCTGCTGGAGAAGTAAATGTTGCATCTGGATAATCTTGAACAAAGATGTCTTTCGTTCTAAATTGTTTACACCCAGTTGCATCTTCTGTAAATTCGACTCTTAATTCAAACGTACCTGCCTGAGTCACTTCGACCGAACCACTATTGCCTGTAATGCCTAATGGAGTACCATCCAGAAACCATTCATACGTTAAGAAGGAACCTTGATTGGTTTGGTCAGTAGCAGAAAACTCTACTATATCACCAACACAGTGCTCATCATCTGGTACTATTAGGAAAATAGCGGGTGAATATATCTCAAGCGTAAATGTTGTATCTGATGTACACTCAGTAGCATCTTCCACTAGTAAGTTTACTTCAAATGTACCGTCTGGTAAAGAAAACTCTTCTCCTGCTCCATAAATATGACTGGTGTTCTGATTCATACTATCTACATTTCCATCGCCAAAAGTCCAAGTCCACATCACGAGTGTAGTGTCACTGGTAGATAAATCTGTAAAATTCACCTCATTTGGTGTACAAATAGGGTTAGGAGCAAATTCAAAATTGGCTACTGTTTCAATTACTAAAGTAGTATCTCGCAGCGTGTCTTTACAACCATTAATATCTTCTACTATTAATTCTAAAAATTGAGTATCTCTACCACTCCATGCATATTCTATACTTTCATCTTGCGTCGTGATTGGCCTCGTATCGGAAGGAAACCAAGTGTAACCTTTCCAACAATCTGCATTTACGCCGTTTGACATAGAAGCATCCAAATCAAAATTTTCACCTATACAGTAGGTGTCTTCCAACGTAAATTCAGCTTTAATCTCACGAATAGAAACCATCACTGTATCATAGGAAGTTGGGCAACCGCTCATTGCATTGGTGGATTCCAAAATAACTTGATAATCACCTTCATCATCGTAAGTTACGGTTGGGTTTACAATACTTGAGTTGGTGTTATTTCCAAAAGTCCAATTTCGAGTAGTTGCATCCATACTTTGATCTTCAAATACCACATCGAATGGAGCATCACAATCAATCAGATAATCAATCTGCGCAATTGGTCCGTTAACGGTAATGAAATCAGATTTGGAAACTGTTGTTGGACAACCATTATATAGGACTGTCAAATCTACATCCATCGTTCCAGTCATCGACTCAAAAATCCATGATGGATTGGCATCATCTGCACAATGTGATAAGCGACCTCCTTCTGCATTAAAATGCCATGCATCAATTGTCGTATCACCTGTTCCCATAAAAGAAACCGTATCTCCTGGGCAAATAGTCGTTTGACTAACTGTAAAATCTGCCATTACTCCTTCTCCAACATAAACTGGAATTGCGTAAGAAGTATCTCTACATCCAGCTGCATTTTCAATTATTAAAAAAGGTAAATAATCACCTGGTGTGGTGTAAGTATGCGTAACTGGATCAGTATTAGTGTAAGAATCTTGAGCACCATCACCCCATACAAAAGTATAGTTGACAATTGCTTCATTTGAGGTACTCAAAGAGTCAAAAAACGTAACTGTTAAAGGCGCGCAGCCCATGGTCGTATCAAGTGTAAAAAGTGCATTTGGTGCTTGTACGGTATCTACGGTTTCAAAAAATCCTTTACAACCTCTATCGTTGAAAACGGTCAACGTTGTTCGTATCACTCTTTCTCCATTTCTACCATAAGTAGTCGTATCACCTTCTACAGTAAAATTACCAATCATGTCGTTTGACTGAGACATATCGTTGAAAGTCCAAATCGAACTATCAATATCAGTTGAAGTTGGTGTGTATGTAAACTCCTGAGGTAAATTACAAGAGTAAACTGGATCAGAAACAAAATCTGCAAAAACCATATCCACAAACACAGTGATTGTAGTATCATTACTACAGCCATCGGGATCTGTTACGGTTAGAGAAATATTATAATTTTGTTGATTAAAAAACTCAACTACTGGGTTTCGATCTGTCGAAGTCATTGGGTTTGCACCTGCTCCAAAATTCCATAAATAAGAACCATTTGAAGAAGTGTTATCCATAAGAATTGCTTCTCCCGAACAGAGCGTATCCAGTATATTGAAACCAACCAAAGGACTTCCGATATTTACAATTTGTGTAAAAGTGGAAACACAACCATCAGGGTCAGTTGCTGAAAGTGTAACGTTATAAGAGCCTTCTTGGGTGTAAGTTTGAGATAGTGGATTTTCTAAAGTAGAAGTAGATCCATTCCCTAAGTCCCAAAAATAAGAGAGATTATTATTTGGATTAGGAGTCGTATTTGTAAAGTTTACCGTCAATGGCGCGGCACATGCAGATAAATCATCTGCCGTAAAAGAAGCGACCAAAGCACTCGTGGTGATAAAATCATCTACCTCCCCAGTCACGGTACATCCTCTCATATCTGATTGCAACGCCAAGGAAACTTTAAAGCTCCCTGGTGTATTGTAAGTATGTGTTACGGAACTACCAGTTCCATTCGTTCCATCACCAAAAGTCCATCTATACCCAGTGATATTAATATTTGGATCTACTGTACTATTATCGGTAAGATTGGTGGTCAATGGAACACATCCTCCTTGCGGATCTCCAACAAAAGCAATGGTAGGTTTTTCATAAACCTTAATCTCTTCTGTATTTATTATAGTACCACCTGCCGAGTTACGAAATGTAACGGTGTAAGTATCGGGATTGATGTAATTATGCGTTGGATTTCTTTGAGTAGAGGTAGCTCCATCTCCAAATTCCCAGAAATAAGTAGAACCACTTGGTGCGGTAAATTTTACTTCTAAAGTTGCACAACCTTCATTTACATCTGCCAATTGGCCATAAAGTGTGAAAGATAGAAAAGTGAAAAAGGTAAGGGTGAAAACCGATTTTAGATAACTCATATTTTGGTTATTGTTATACTGACTGTTAAGCTGGCAAATATACAATTAAGTATCTATTGCACTTTTTTTTAATACACTATCTGTTGATTCTTAACATAGAAGCTCTTTAAAAATAGATTTCAAGCTGCAAATTCGAATCTAAAGAACCTGATTTTGCGAAATTTATGAGCCGTAGCGATGCTATGGCTTATAAATTTCACTTCATCAGAACCTGCCCGTTCCGGTCAGGCGGGCCTTTATCTTCAAATTTTCGCTTCTGAACTCCATTGTTAAAGAACTTCAATAATATTTAAGGTTACGAGTTTTTGAGCGATGGTTGCATATAAAAACTCAAAACTACCTAAGTATTTTGCTCAATTGACGGCAGCCTACCATCATATTATAAATGTTTTGAAATCGAAGGGCAAAATACGTATGTTTGCGGATATCAAAAAAAGAATTTTCATGAAAGGAATTTTGCATACATTTTTGGTTATCGGTCTGATGCTTGCGACTCTTTCTACAACTGCTCAGATTAGAAATTATACCACTCAGCAAGCGCCGCTTCCATGTTTAAATAAAGAATTCTCAGTGGTACTTCATGCCGTCGTTGATTCTACAGATAGAAACACGGATGTCGATCCTGCTCTCATCGCTACGATGATGGACTCACTAAATGCGGCATTCGCACCTATCTGCGCTAAGTTTAAGATTTGCGAGGAACGAACCATAGAGAATTTTCAATTCAACTCTATTGATAGTCTCGAACAATGGGAAGATCTATTAGTAAAAGAGCATCAACCTAATCGTATCAATGTTTTCTTGGTTGAAAATAGTGTGGTTGATCCATTTGCAAATATTGAAATGGGGTTCGCCACCCAAGATGGAATTACAAGTTTAGAAACTGGTGGCATTATTTTACACAAAGGTGGCATTGAAGAACCTCATAATTTCATTCATTTGATGGGTCATTACTTTGGTTTGATTCATACCTTCGAAGGCAATGGAGCGGAACTCGTTGATGGTTCCAATTGTGAAACCGCAGGTGATTTGATTTGTGATACTCCTGCCGATAATTATTTACCTCCTCAAGACTTAACTTCAGGTGGTTGGATTGACCCACAAAACGATTGTCGATACGTCAATGGTGGTCAGGATGCAAACATGGAACTTTATAGACCTGACACTGGAAACTACATGTCTTACTACGGAGGATGTAGATGTGGATTTAGCTATCAACAATATTCAAAAATGGCTGAAACCTTTTTGCTTTCTAACCCAAAAATGTGGTAAGCATTTTGAAACATATTTTAATAAAAATCCCGAATTTTGCATCTAAAATTCGGGATTTTTGTTTAAAAAAAACTTGACCAATTAACTAACTCATGCCCAAAGAAACTTCATTATTTAGCAGTATTACCAATTTAAAATGTCCTCGATGTAGAGAGGGGAACCTTTTTGGTACATCTACCCTATCTTTTCAAAAACCATTTGACATGCCCAAAAACTGCCCTAGCTGTGGGCAAAAATATTTCCTTGAACCTGGCTTTTATTATGGAGCGATGTTTATCAGTTATATTTTTACGGGTTGGTTTTGCATCGGTTTTGCAGTGATTGTGCATTGGGTTTTTGACTACAGCCTCAATGTCACTTTCTTTTGGATGATTTTCATTTTAGCCATTTTCTTTGTTTATATTTTCAGAGCTGCTCGTTCGATCTGGATTCATGTAAATGTAAAATACGATCCTACTTTATCTAAAAAGTAAAACCCAAATTTATTTGGGTTAGTAAAGTTGATTTTAAAAATCGAAAATATCCTAACTTCTGAGACAACTTCAAAAACCACCCAACCATTAAAGTCGCAAAACCTGTCTTTCAAAAAAATATCAAAAATACGGCTCTATGTTGAATTGAATGGGTAGTGAATCAAATTTCAAAGAAATTTGCTCGTGTGGTTCTCTGAACCATCACGTAATTTTTCAAATCTCCAGATTTGAGAAATTGTAATTCAATCCTATTCTATACCTCTGAATTCCGCAAATCTGGAGATTTGCATTCATTCGTGACTGTTCAGAGAACAGCACGAGCAAATTTATTTTGAATTTTTAGAAATAACAATAATTGGTTAACCACTCGGGTTAACATAGAACCAAAAATACCTTATGAAAGATTTGATTTTAATTTTCGGACTCTCACTTTTTGCGCTCACATCATGTGATAAAAGCGACACTAATGTTACCACAACAACAGATGTCACCTTGCGATGGGATGGTGATTATGCGCTTGACGGTTGCGGT
>CALLVG010000201.1 GCA_938010715.1 uncultured Saprospiraceae bacterium | reverse complement strand
TCAAAAAATAAGTTCCCGATTTCAAAAAATAAGTGAAGGAAAAGTGATTGATAATGAGGTTTTTCGAGCTAATTTTTTGAATTGAAGAGGGAAGTTATTTTTTGAGTAATACTAAAAGTGAATTTTCATAACATTGTTGTTTTAAATAGCGAGCCTGAATACAGGACAAAGTAGAATCGGAGGTTTACTAAACTTGATTTTATTTGGAATTCTGTTGTAAAATCATTGAAATCAAGTCCATTATTTAGTGCGAAGTTTAGTAAACCTATGTTTTGTCCTGTACAAAGATAGCGAGCAAATTAATTTTCGTTTTCTTAAATTTCAATCGCTTTTAATTTGTTTTGTAATAGAATTGTCACGAAAAATTGACTGCAATTTAAATTGCAAAACCTTCCTATACTTTTGTCATTTGAAAGTTATTCGGAACTCAGTTTATCTTTGGAAAACATAAATTCATAGAAAATAAAACATCCAGTTGATTTATGTTTTATATCTTGAATTTGATTTCATTCTTTAAACAATTTATTAAAAACAAAACAACTAACTTATGCCTTTAACAGATTATCCAACCATTCAATCAATCATTGATGGAGATTACGACTTTCGCTTTGGAGAATATATTTCGAGCGGATTCGATGTATTTAAGATGCACCTTGGGCCATTTGTGGCATTTACACTTGTATATTTTGTAATTAGTGGGATCACTGGAGTTATCCCATTTGTAGGTCAAATTGTTAATCTTTTTCTTGCTCCAATATTGGTAGTGGGATATTATTTGGTGGCCAACAAAGTTCAAAATGGAAAAACTCCAGAGTTTGGTGAATTCTTTGAGGGTTTCAAATTTTTGACTCCAATTGCAATGCGAGTGATTGCCTCGACAGGTATTTTCATTATTTGTGCTTTGCCATTTATTTATTTTACCTATGATAGTGGATTATTGGAGTGGTACTGGAAATTAGTGACAGACCAATCTTATGCTCCTTATGCGATGGATGATTTTCCAGGCTTTTCCCCAGCGTCATTTTTTTTGTTGTTGCCTGTTATTTATTTCGGTATAGCATATATGTTTGCAGATATGTTTATTGTCTTTAAAGGCATGAATTTTTGGGATGCGATGGAAGCGAGTCGCCAGTTAGTTACCAAAAAGTGGTTTACTTTTTTTGGTTTTACTATTTTTTTGGGTTTGATAGCAATGGGAGGTTTTATTGCATTTTGTATTGGGATCATTTTTGCAATTCCTGCGATTATGTGTATGACCTATGTTGCGTTCGCTGATATTACTAAATTGAACGAAAATTTTGATAATGAAAGTGATATTCTTGATCATTTAGTAAAAGATTGATTTCGCCGCGATAGGCTAAGTTATCGTTCAATTTTTTAACGCAAAGTGGTGAAAAAAGAGTGAGTAAACGCCTAAAAGATATTTTGGCATAAAGTCTATTATCAATCACTTTTCTTTCACTAATTTTTAAAAATCGAGAAGTTATTTTCTGAGCGTTTCTTCGAGCTAAAAAAAAATCCCGATTGCAATTAAATGCAATCGGGATTTTTTTATAATAAATTCACTCTTTATCGCTTATCGCTGAATCGCAATTTGCTTAGTCGCAGTACCTTCATCAGTTTGCAATTGAAGGAAATAAACTCCATTAGGAATATTATTAACTTTAATTTCTTTCATCTGATTTCCAGCAGTAACATTTTCAGTTTCAGACCAAACTATTTGGCCAATCGTATTGGTTAAAACGAAATTCACTTGTGTTGCTTCGAGCATGTTGAATTCTACAATTGAAGTAGTAGATGCTGGATTTGGATAAACATTTAATGAATTGACACTCAATACTTTATCAATGTTTGAGAGACTATAAGTTCCAAAATCTGATCGGTATTCTCCTCTTTCTGTTAGTAGCAATTCGTCCAATTCTACATCATCATCATTATACAATCTAACATATCCATTCAAACTTGAAGAAACATTATTTGCAATCAATTTATAACATTCATTCGGGTCTAAACTAATTTCTGTTTTTTGTTTGGCAAAAGGAGTGGTGTAAGGTCCTCCTTCAGCTACGATGTTACCTTCTGTGTCAACTACTGACCAAGTCACACCAGATGGAAGTGGTCCAGGACGTGCCTCTACGTAAGAACTAACAGAGGTTTGTGAAGCCGCTTTGAAACGCGTTACATAAGCATCGTTTACAGTTTGGTCATCCGTTTCGCCATTAGGCTTTTCAACTCTGATGTTGATGTAATTATCAAGTCTTGGCTCAAATTTTACTGCAGGAAGCGTAACAGGTATTCTTTTTAGATAGCCTAAAAATCCACTCCATTCATAGAGGTGCTCTTGACCACCATTAATAGAATAATAAATATCCAAGGAGGAAAGGATTGAAGTTCCAGCATTCATCAATTCGATCAATGGTGCTGCATCGTTACCACAGATTCCGTCTAAAGCAAAATCACCCTCCGCAGAAGCTTTTGTAACCAATGCATCGTTTGGCCCAGCTGCTTGTAAATTTGCATCACTAAACGCAGCTTGAGAAACCCCTAAACCTCTATTGTCTTGAACAAAGGCAACAACTGCAATTTGCTCAAGGTCAAATACGTTTTCGAAAGTCCAACTTGCATTTACGGTTTGTTTATCACCAACTTCCCAATCACTTGGCAAATTAGTTCCAGAAACTGAAGGAAGGAATTTTTTTGCTACGTTGTAAAAATCTTTCTCACCATTGGTGCCTGGTGCAGTAGCATAATTGATTTCTTTTTCGATGACGACAATGTGCGCCTTGTAAGTTCCTGAACTTGCTTGAGTAGCGGTTATTTCCATTTGGACATCTACGCCATCAAAAGTTTTGTTAATCTTATGTGTTAAATTGATTTCGAAACCAGCAGGAATAGCCGCAGCTGCATCAATGCTTTCCTGTGTAATTAGGTTATATGGAGAGCCAGGGCCATCACCATCAATAGTTGTGCTTGGGACTGATCTTACATTGTAATAATTTCTTCTACTAAGAATCTCGTTTGGATTATGCTCGTTCATTGGGTCATATCCAGGAAAACTCACTTGGTGCTTTATAGCGACCACCTTATCCGTATTTGCTTGGAGAATAGGTTCTGCTGCCTCATTAGCAGGTGCACAGGGAGGACAAGATGCTTGCGTAAAATGCTCAATTAGAACTAAACGTTGGCTTTGAGAAAAACCAATCGTTGCGAAAGCAAAAAAGCAAAAAACAGTAATGACTTTTTTCATATCGTAGGGTATTAATTAATAATTATGATTTCAAACCATAAATTTAGTAACTGTCACCCATTAATGTCTGAAATTGACAATTGAATTTATTATCGCAGGCCAAAAGGGTATTTAGCGGACATTTATTAGACTTTATAATTTTTTAATGCGTGTCCCGATTTTACATCGGAGAAAAGTAGCGGAAAAAGAAATATTTGAATTGCATACAAATTATTTCAGAATAAAGACTATTTATCATTTAATGACCAGTCGTATTCGTTAAACTCAATTTTGGTTCCCTTTGCGATTTGTTGATTACTGTATTTGTTAAGGTAGTTTCTTAAATCTCCAAAATCTTCTCCGTACCATTCAAATATTTTGGAAACTTTCGCGCTTCCCTCGGTGATATTGTTGAAGGCAGAATTATTAATAAACATTTTGGTTTGACTTTCTAATTGTCTTGATAATTTTGAAGGTAAAAATGCACCATTCATAAGGGTAGGGCAAGACTTTGCTGCACAATTGACTGCAAAATGAATCCTTGGCTCATTGAATTGAGGACGAATGATTTGATTTTCAATCTGATCTAAGGAATATTTTTTTCCTTCTAACTCAATTCGACTCACTTTCCAAGGACTGCCACCATCCAAGTCTGTAATTTTTGAAACTGGATAATTTGAAAGTATCAAATCAATCGTATAGGCATTGTAGGCGTTTATCCAATAAGCTAATTTTTCGTTGCGGCTCCAGTCTGATTTTGGAGTGCTTTCTGCCAATTTATTTAGATAATTTTTTAGGGGTTGATAATCGGATTTCATGCCACCATAATTTACCATACCAGTCCCAGAGACATATTTTTTTAGGTAACTATCAAAAGCTGCATGAGAGATTTTGGTTTCTTTCTGAGGTGCTGGTTTTGAAGTTGCGGTTGGCTGAGTTGTTTCGATAGCAATCGGTTTCGATTGCTCGGTTTTTGCGACAACTGGTTTTTCTGTTTTAACCACTGGTTTAGAAGCCTCTTTTACAGATGGTTTAGGTGCACCTTTAGGAATCGCAATTGGTTTGGTGGCTGTCGCGTTTTCTATTATTTTGTCAATGCCTGCCTGTTCCTGAGCAGATGGTGGTTTTTCGGTTTTCATTTCAGTTGCTTTCTCAGTCGCTGCATTAGCATTAATTGCTTTTGCTTGTGGAACATCACTTTTAGCGGTTGCACTTGCTTCTGGAATGGTAGGAGTTTTGGTTTGAATAATCTCCGCTACTTTTTTAGTGGAGATATCTTTATTTGACGATGCCTGATCTTGACAGGAAAATAGTAATATTGTAGAAATGAATAATGCGTAAAATTTCATTTTATGATTTTTTATTTTGAAGTTGTTTAAGAATAGGTTTTAAAGGCAAAAATTTGAGATTGAAAATTTGGCAAAAACAGGCGCCCTCCTGAGCGCTTGCCGAAGGGTTCTTCAAAATCAGATTTGCAGCTTAAAAGCTACTTTAAACATCTTTATTTTGGAGATATATTCAGGTTGCTGAGTATATCAACTCGAATCTCGGAGCTAAGTTTTATAAAAATGTGCCAAATTTGCTCGTATCGACATCTTTTGAAATTTTTAACCGTTACATACGCATTACAATTGGTTAGATATTTGAATAAAATAAAGAGGAACTCACCTATTTAACTAGCACGGCTTAAATAACCGACACATTTGTGACAAACATATTTTCCGCTACTTTTCGTTAAAAAATAATTCCGTAGTTCGGCTATGCAATGATTTTTTTGCTTGATTAGCAAAAAATCTGCGCTGTAAAAAATGACGATTATTTAAACCTCGCTACTTATCCTAATTTTCACAAATAGAAAAAAAAATTAGACATGATTTCAATTTCAACTTTTGCTGCGGTTTTGTGGGGACTATTGATTGGAGCGATTGGATATTTTATTGGGAATTTTTTATTAAAAAAAGACACAGGAAACTGGAAAGAAAATTTCAAGGAATTAGAAAAAGAACATAAAAGCCTGCAAAAAGCAGAGAAAAAAGCCCTAAAAGATATGGGCAAATTTAAAGGTCAAGCCGAAAATTGGAAAACCAAATTTGAGGAATCCAATGAAGTTTCAGCGTCTAAGATTCAAACTTTAGAAGAAACTAAAACTGATTTGAGTGCTCGGTTGGAAACATTGAAAACAACTAATACGAAATTGGAATCTACTCAAAAAGTCCTCAATTCCGACATGAAACGTTTGCAACAAAAGTTCGATAAACTGCAAACGAAATATCAAACCGACCTAGAGGATTTGAAAGAATTTAAGGCCGATAAGGATAAGTTCAATAGATATTTAAAAGACTATAAATCTAAACTGAAAGTTTCTGAAGAGCAATTGGCAAGGGTCACTGCTTTGAGTAAAAAGCAAGAAGCTGAATTGAAAGATGCGAATGAGTTTGTGAGTACGATGAGAGGCTTGAAAGCCAGAAACAAACAATTACAATCTGATTTGGCCTACTGGGAAAAGAAGCATTACGACACCCACCATGAGCTAACCTCAATGAAAACTGCTCAGGCTGGAATGGAAGAAAAATATCAGCAATTGGAACTCCGAATGCAATCTGTCAATCAGGCAAATCAGAGCATGACGCAGAAGGTTCAAGAGTTCAAAACTCGTTTTGTGAAGGTCAATAACGATTATCATGCGTTGTTGAATAAAAATTAGAACTAATTTTCCTGTTTAGATCTTTCCTTATTATTAAAAAAAACTATCTTTGCAGCCGCATTTAAAGAAATGCTATTTGTTATGAAGGAACTTGCTAATTATATACTCACAATTTCGAGTCTTAGTCAGGGTTTACATGAGTATGATTTTGAAATAAATGATGACTTTTTCACACATTTTGAATTGTCACCTATAAAAATAGGAAACATTGACTTAAAAGTTTATTTGAGCAAACAATCGAGTTTTATGGAACTAACATTCGATTTTGACGGTCAAATTGAAACTGAATGTGACAGATGTTTGTCCAATTTTAAATTACCAATCAATCGTACATATACGCTTTTGGTAAAATATTCAGGAGATGATGAAATCAATGAAGATGAGATGGATATCATTTATATTTCAAAAAAAGAAAACGAAATAGATATTTCTAAATTCGTTTACGAATTCATACTACTTGCCATACCAATGTCTAAGAACCACGAAATGGCGGGTGAGCAATGTGAAGAAGGATTTACAGAATTCTTACATCACGAAAAAGAAGAGATAAAAGAGCCGACCAAATCAATTTGGGACGCTTTAAAGAATTTTAATAAAAATTAATTTTTAATTTATAAAATAGTGTAAAATGGCACATCCTAAGTGGAAGACATCGAAGGCCAGAAAACGTAAGCGTAGAACGCACTTGAGTGCTGCTGTTCCTCAAATCGCTACTTGTTCAAAAACAGGTGAAAAGCACGTATATCACAAAGCATATTATGTTGGTGATGACTTGTATTATAGAGGAAAAGTTTTGGTAAAGGGGGAGATCGAGGAATAGCTTCTTTTCCATTCTGAAAGAATAATTTAAAAAGCTCCCATCGGTTCTTAAGATGTGGGGCTTTTTGAGTTTTAAAAACATTGAAAATCTGTATTGAAAGTGAAAAAGATCATCAATTCTCCGAATGTACCTGCTCCAGTTGGCCCATACAATCAGGCTGTTTTGCTCAACGGTACTTTATTTGCATCTGGTCAAATCGCAATTCACCCACCAACTGGTGAGTTAATTACTTCTTCGATTGAAGAAGAAACACATCAAGTCATGAAAAATATAGGTGAAGTATTGAAAGCTGCTGACATGACCTATGATGATATCGTGAAAGCGAGTGTTTTTGTAAAAGACATGCACATGTACAGTCGTATCAATGCAGTGTATGCGGAGTATTTCAACGATGAAATTGCACCAGCAAGAGAATTAGTTGAAGTAGCTAATTTGCCTAAATTTGTCAATATTGAGATTTCTGTTATTGCAGGAAAATAATTAACAATTATGAAGAAAACTGTTCTTTCTTGTATCCAACCAACGGGTGAAATGCATTACGGTAACTACTTTGGCGCCGTCAAGAATTGGGTTGATTTGCAGGAGCAATACGATTGTTTTTATGGAGTCGTGGATTATCATGCCATGACGATGCCGTACAATACCAAAAAATTACGCCAAGATAGTTGGGATTTGATTTTCAATTTGTTGGCTGTTGGTGTGAAGGCAGAGAATTTGTTCATTCAGTCATTGGTGCCTGAGCACGTTGAGTTAGGTTGGATTTTTAATAATTTCGCTTCTTATGGTCGAGTTCAAAAAATGACTCAATTCAAAGACAAAAGCAAAGACAGTTCTTCGAAAAACAAGGATAAATTCATATCAGTTGGTCTATTCGATTATCCAGTTTTGCAGGCTGCGGATATATTAATTTATAGAGCTGATTTTGTTCCAGTTGGAAAAGATCAAGATCAACACCTTGAATTGACACGCGAAATTGCTTCTCGTTTCAACAATCAAGTTGGAAAAGAATATTTCGTTTTGCCTGAAACACTTCATACCGAAACGCCTAAGATTTTATCACCAGCTGATCCGACCCGCAAGATGAGTAAGAGCGCAGGTGAAAAACATTGGATTAGCGTTTTTGGGGAAGAAAACCGAATTCGCAAACAAATTCGTTCGGCGGTCACCGATACAGGTGAGCCAAAAGAAGAAAATGAAATGAGTGCTGGTTTGGTCAATCTTTTTACTTTACTAAAAGCTGCTGGCAATGATAGCATTCATGCTGCATTGATGCAATCTTATAAAAATGGAGACCTTCGATATTCAGATTTAAAAGATGCGACAGCAGATGCACTTGTAAATTTGAGTAACAATTTTAGAGAAAAAAGAGCGGAATTAGTAGCCAACAAAAAAGAGATTAAAGGACAAATCAAACAATCATCAAAAGCAATTCGAGCACGTGCGCAGCAGACCTTGAAAGAAGTCAAAGAACTGACAGGGTTGATGAATGTATAATCTCTTATTAGATTGAAGTTTGTACTTCGAGCGAAGCCGAGAAACACAAACTTCGCTCGAATCACTACTGATTAAAAAAATAAAACAATGGGAAAACCAGCAAAAAAAACAAAAGAAATAAGCATCAGAGTTGGATTGGACGAGAACAATGTTCCTGTCAGTATGAAGTGGAAGTCTGATGATGCTAAACAGGTAAAATGGAAAGAATCCAAAGCTATGTTGCTTTCTCTTTTTGAACCAGAAACAATGGACACCCTTAAAATCGATCTTTGGACTACCAAAATGCAGGTCGGCGAGATGGATCGAATGATGTATCAAACTTTTAGAGGATTGGCTGAGACGTATTACAAAGCGACTCAAAACAGAGAGTTGGCGATTGAAATGCAAAAGTTTGTTCAGTACTTCGGTGAGCGAACGGAAGTGATTCCTAAACCTGAGTAGCTAACTCTTCTGTGCTTCAAGCGCAACCGAGAACCACCTGAGGCAGAGCTCCGAGTAATCACTTCTTTTTGATTTTAAATTTCCCTTCGTTAGTGATTTTTGCAGCACCTGATTTTTTTGTTTGACCATTTCTTGTGGTATAGAAATACACTTTTCCTTGCTTCTGGTTTCGAAAATCAGCGTTGTCTGCGCAGTAAATTCCATAAGAAGAAACCGACTTTATTTTTCCTAAATAGATTTTTCCAATATTATCAAAAAGGCCGCTGTTTTCATTGCGAATGCCATCAAGGTAAGTACCGTCGATATAAATTTTTCCTTTTTTATTATTGGTGAAAACGCCTTCATTTTGAACACCATGTCGCTGAAGCAAAGAATTTGTTCCGCCAAGTAGTATTTTTTTATGATTCGTAAAAACGGATTCATTGAGAATTATGATGGCTTTACCTAAAGTATTTTGAACTTCTAAAAATTTATTATTTCTAAAAATTGCCTGATTATCTAAAACCAAGCCGTCTCCTCCGATTTGTTTTCCTCTTTTTCCAGTTCCAAAAACTGGAGCGCCAATCAGTACTTTACCTGAATTTAGTAGCATTCCTCGATTTGAAATTTGAATACCGTTTTCACTTGCTTTTTTTATTTCAATGATTCCTTTTTTTAAATTTTTAAAAATTGAAAATTCATCAATTTTAATAGCAAATCTTGATGCATCTGTTATCAGGATATGTCCATTGTTTTCAATTTTAGCACCTTCCAGTAATTGAATTTGATTGACTTCTACTTTTTGTTTTTTTGAAATGATTACGATACCAGCAGTAATAATTGCATTATCATTTGGAGTAGGAATAACATTGTTTTCCCATTGTGATGCATCTGTCCAATTGCCCGTGTTTCCTTTCCAATGAATGTCTTTCGATAGGAGAGAATTAGAAAGAAATAATAATAAAATTGCTGCTCGTAGTTTCATGTGATGAATTTATGATCGGCAATTTAAGTGATAAAATGTTCGATGTCAAAAAAAAAGAGCGAAGTACGATTTTCATCGTTTACTTCACTCTTGTAAGAAATCACCCGACTGTTAAAACTTTATAGATCGTTGGTTTTTCAATTTGATTTGACCTATTTTTTCGGGTAACTGTGTTTAGATCTTTTATTTTCATTTCGGATATTTATTTCAATCCAAAACAGTTCACAATTTTGATTTAACAACCTTTCTGAAAATTAAAATTGGTAAAACCAACGTATTAGCTTCTTTTATTTATGCTAAATTAATCCAATTAAATTAATTCCAAAGAATTTTTTAAGAGAATATTAATTTTAATAATACAATTCATGTGAATCAGGGCTTAAAATATCATCCCTTTGGTTGGACAAGTGACGATTCATAGCACCGAGCTTTCGCTTGGTGTAAAAAGGTAGCGATGTGTGGCTTTAGCCGAATATAAGTTTTTGTTTTCGGCTAAAGCCACGTATTTTTTCAATGAGTCACCCCTTGCTAAAAAAGCAAGGTGCTATGAAAAACTTAACTCCTGATCCGCATAATTGGTTAAAAACACTCGAAATCTTGTCAAAAAAATATACACTTTTAAATGCCTATTTTAAGTACTTATTGACATCAACTAATTTGAGATCGAATGCATCTGCTACTCCTTTATAAACCACATCTCCGTTAATGACATTCAACCCTAATTTTAAGGAGTTATCATTTTTACATGCTTTTTTCCAACCTTGCTCTGCCAATTTGATAGCATAAGGAAGCGTAGCATTAGTCAAAGCAACTGTTGATGTGTAAGGGACTGCACCTGGCATATTTGCAACTGAATAGTGCAAAATTCCATCAACTTTATAAGTTGGTTTGGCGTGTGTAGTAGGTTTTGTTGTTTCAAAACAACCACCTTGATCTACAGCGACATCTACCAATACAGTACCTTTTTGCATTGTTTTTAACATGTCTCTGGTGATAATATTTGGCGCTTTCGCTCCTGGAATTAAAACTGCTCCAATAATCAAATGAGATTGACGAACCAATTTTCTAACCGTATATTCATTTGAATAAATGGTTTCAACGTTTGCAGGCATTAAGTCAGCCAACTCACGAAGTCTATCAAGGTTGATGTCTAAGATTTTGACATTAGCACCGAGGCCAGCAGCCATTTTAGCTGCTTGCGTACCTACGATTCCACCTCCGATGACCATTACTTCTGCTGGTTGCACACCCGGCACACCACCGAGCAAAATACCTAAACCACCCATTGGTTTTTCCAAATATTTAGCTCCTTCTTGAGTAGCCATTCTACCAGCAACTTCTGACATTGGAATCAAAAGTGGTAGTTTTCTGTCTGGAGTTTCGACGGTTTCGTAAGCCAAACAAACTGATTTACTCTTGATCATCGCCTCTGTCAATGGTTGGTATGACGCAAAGTGGAAGTAAGTGAAAAGTAGTTGGTCTTTTTTGACCAATTTATATTCTTGCTCAATTGGCTCTTTCACCTTCATAATCATTTCAGCAATGTCATAAACTGCTTCAATATTAGGAAGAATTTCGGCACCTGCTGCAATGTATTCTTTGTCTTTGAATCCACTACTTTGGCCAGCTGTTTTTTGAACATAAACCTTATGTCCTCTTTTGGTTAACTCCATTGCTCCTGCAGGAGTAAGAGCCACTCTGTTTTCGTTGTTCTTAATTTCTTTTGGTACCCCGATTATCATAGGTAATTCCTTTTAAATTTGTGTGTTAAATATTGAAAACTTAGATAAGCGGTGCAAAGAAATACTTTTTACAGAATGTAAAAAAGGAATTGCCAATAATATAGGAAGGAGTGTAAAAAAAAGAACCCGTGAGGAATTCTCACGGGTCGGAAAAAAACGAATCTTACAATTCTTTAACCAAAACTTACACATTAATATAAATTGCAATATCTGTGCCAAGTATTGTGGTTTATTAATATATTTAAAATATTAATTTTATTAAAATACTGATTGTCAATTACTTAAATGTATAATAAAATTGTAATTGATTATTTTGTTTGCTAACTAAATTTTTAGTTAATCTTAAAATGAGTCGTCTGAGGGGAAGTCGAAGTCAACGAGAGTGAAAAATTATGGCTCTATGTCGAATGAAGTGGGTGAACCAATTTTAGCAATTTTCAATGAGTTGATTTAGCGAGCCTCAGAGAGGCGTTAATATTTATAGAAAGAATAATACGGATCTAATTCCTCTAAGCACCAGCGGTGCGATCATAATGATCGCACCACTGGTGCTTAGGAGTCATTTTATAAATTTTTATTGCTAAAAAAATTACCGCCTCTCTGAGGCTTAATTGAACGCACCCACTTCAATATAGAACCAAAATTATATTTACTAATGTCCCTTTCAGGTTTGCTCAGAGCACGGAATATCTTTATGTAACCGACGATGTGATTGCTGAAAATGAAATAGAAAAGAGATGGAAGAGTTGGCATAAAAAAAAAGAACCCGTGAGGAATTCTCACGGGTCGGAAAAAAACGAATCTTACAATTCTTTAACCAAAACTTACACATTAATATAAATTGCAATATCTGTGCCAAGTATTATGATTTATTTTAATGTATAAAAATATCTATGTTTTGATTTTCGATTATTTTTTTGCGTTTGGCTTGTTCAAATAGAGTTTCAACTGCTTTTCTTCCTTGCGCTCCAAGTGAAAGGGAAAAGTCATTTACATAAAGATTAATGTGTTGGCGCATCACAATTTCATCCATTTCTTGTGCATGTTCTTTAACGAAAGTTTTGGAGGCGTCTGGATTTTTGAAAGCATATTCTACACTTTTCTTCATTACTCGATTTACCTTTTGCTGAATTTTTAATGGCAATTTAGAACTCACCACTATTCCACCGAGCGGAATTGGGAGCTGAGTGGTTGATTCCCAATATTCGCCACAATCCAATAATTTTACCAATCCTTTCTCATGAAAGGTGAATCTGTTTTCATGTATAATAAGGCCTGCGTCAATTTCTCCATCTAATAATGCTTGTTCAATATCTGAAAAGAGCATTTCTTTTTTATTATTGGCTTCAGGATAGGTCAACGAAAGCAAAAAGTTAGCAGTTGTCATTTTTCCAGGAATACCAATTAAAGAATCATTGATTTCGGTAGGAGAGAGGAACTTTTTAGCAATTAGTATTGGTCCACAATTATTTCCTAAAGCACTGCCCGCATCCAACAACTTATAAGCCTTTGTCAGATGAGCAAAAGCATGATAACTCAATTTAGTGATGTCTAAACTTTCGGCGAAAGCCAACTGATTGAGTTTTTCAACATCTTCCATAATTACTTCAAATTCCAAATCTTCTGTATCGATTTTGCCATGAATCATGGCATCAAACATAAAAGTATCATTTGGGCAGGGCGAAAATCCTAATTTCAATTTCATTTAATATTTCTCTTTTTCTTGAAGAACAAAATTACTACACTTTTGATGTTAACTTTGCAATCAAAGTTAATTTTTATGAAAATCGGTTTAGCATTTTCAGGTGGTGGAGCAAGAGGAATCGCACACATCGGCGTGATAAAAGCTTTTGAAGAAGCTGGAATCAAACCAGATATTGTCTCTGGAACAAGTGCCGGAGCAATTATTGGTTCGATGGTCTGTCGCGGAAAATCTGCAGATGAAATGCTTTCTTTTGTTGAAAAATCTGTTGGATTTAGGGCCTTAAGTTTTTCAAATCCATGGCGTGGAATGGCGAGTTTAGCTTCATTTGAAAAATTGCTAAGTGATTTTTTAGAAATAAAAACCTTTGAAGAATTGAATTTGCCGTTTTATTTGGCTGCTGCAAATTTGGAATCAGGTGATATTGAAATTATAAATTCAGGCGTTTTGGCAAAAGCAGTCATGGCTTCCTCGGCAGTTCCCCTGGCATTTCGACCGATTGATTTAAATGGGAAAATTTACACCGATGGAGGTGTTTTGATGAACTTACCGACGCAGCCAATCCGAGATAAAGTGGATTTTTTGATTGGTATTAATGTCCGTCCAAAACTTCCTATTTCAAAAGAGAAAGTTCGTAATATAATGGGCATTGCAGAACGTACCTTTGATTTGTCTTTGCAATCGAATATGCAACCGAGCCGCAAGCTTTGTGATTTTATTATTGAACCAGAAGGAATCACAAATTATCATATTTTTCAGTTTTTGAAATGGAAAGAAATTTATGAATTAGGATATGAATCAGGAAAAAAAGCAGTGAACGGCTTACAAAAACATCTATAAAATTCGACTAATTTTACTTTTTGACTTTTCTTTGCGCTTTAATGGTTTACTATTGAGAATACTTTCATAAAACATTCATAATCAGGGAATTAAATGCCAAATAATTTAAAAGTTTACAAATTCGGAGGAGCATCGGTTAAGGATGCAGCTAGCATTAGAAACGTCGGAAACATTTTACAAAAGGAAAAAGGAAACCCCTTGGTGATTGTCGTTTCTGCTATGGGAAAGAATACCAATGCACTCGAAGGTGTGCTTAAAGAACATTTTAATCAAACTGGAAAAGCAACTGAAGTTTTAGAAAAAATAAAACAATTCCATTATCAAGTCTGCACCGAACTGTTCGGAGAAAAACACCCTGTTTACGACGATCTAAATGACACTTTCGTTGAAATCGAATGGGTTTTAGATGATGAACCCGAAGGTTATGATTATATGTATGACCAAATCGTTTCCGTTGGTGAGTTGCTTTCTACAAAAATTTTGACAGCTTACCTCAATAGTCAAGATCAGCCTACTCAATGGTTGGATGCAAGAGGAATCATTCGCACCGACGAATTGTATCGAGATGCATGGGTTCAATGGGAAGAAACTGAGGCGAATGCAAAGATTCAAGTGACTCCAATTTTGGAAGCTGGTAAATTTGTCCTTACTCAAGGATTCATTGGTTCCACTGCTGACAACAATACAACGACTTTAGGGAGAGAGGGATCTGATTATACAGCAGCCATATTTTCTTTT
>CALLVG010000200.1 GCA_938010715.1 uncultured Saprospiraceae bacterium | reverse complement strand
AATAATAATGAAGTTGGAAAAACGGAAGCTGGCACCCCAAATGATTTAGTTTGGAAAACGGGTCGTTTTATTTTTAAATCACAAACGCTTGGTTCTGTTGTCAATCAATTGGAGCATCATTATGATATTTCTATTAAAATGGAAAATCCACAAATTTTTGATTGTGAAATTTCGGCAGTGATGAAAGCAGGTGAGATGGGGGCTGTTTTAGAAAAAGTGGCGGCGGTCGTAAAAGCTGAAGTGGAAGTGGTAAGTGAGTCTAAATTTATTTTTAAAAATGGGGAATGTGAGTAAGGAAAGTGTACTGAATTTAGGAGAAAAAATCCACCCCCACCCTACGGGTACCCCCTCCAAAGGGGGACAGGTTTCACTCAATTTATTAGAAGTTTTCTGTTTAAAATTATTCCAACCATTTACACGGAGACTATCCCCCTTCGGAGGGGGACGAAGAGGGTGGACACATTCAAATCTGTGGAAAATTCCTCCCCCGTCCGCCGTGGCGGACATCCCCCTCCGAAGGGGGACAGTTTCTACTCAAATCCACTTGCTGTTTTTATTCCTTCTTTTTCTACTTCCCAATTTTGGATTTACCCAAACTGAAAAAATAAACCTCGACGTCTCCAATGAAAAAATAGAAGATGTATTACTCAATCTGGCAGCCGATAGTGATTATGAAATCATCTTCACGCCTTCCTATTTTTCAGATAAAACGATTTCTATACAAGCAGTTAATGAGTCAATTAAAAAAGTATTAACACGACTTTTAAAAAATACAAAAGTTGATTTTTTGATAGTTGACAGAACGATTGTTTTATCGAAACAAAAAAGAGTTTACGGGTACCTGTCTGATGCCAAAACAGGAGAGCGACTTATCAACGGATCTGTCTTTCATGTAAAAACCCAGAGTGGAGGTTATACCAACGAACATGGGTTTTTCAGTTTTGAATTGCCTTTCGAAATTAAAAAAATATCTGCATCTTATATAGGTTACAAAACCAAAGAAATAGAAATCGAAGAAAAATCCAGTATTTCTTTAAACATCGAATTGGAACCAGAAGCGTACCTGAGCGAAGTCGTGGTTTTGAGTTCTCAAAGTGCGGAGCAATATCATGCACGTTTTCAAGATGATGCAGAAGAGCTATTAACCAACAAAGTAAATTCGTTTGTAGCGACGGGTGGCGTACCTGATATTTTTCAATACCTCTACAAAAAACCTGGAGTCTCATCTGGCCCAGATGGATTGGGTGGATTGCACGTTCGAGGTGGCAACACAGATCAAAATTTGATTCTTTTTGATGGGGTGAAAGTTTACAGTCCGAGTCATACTTTTGGTTTGTATTCTATTTTCAATCCGACACTTTTACAACATGCAAAATTTTCAAAAAGTAATTTTAATCCGCGTAACGGCGGTCGTATTTCTTCGGTTCTGGATTTGAGATTGAAAGAAGGAAGTTTGAAAAAATGGGGCGGTAGCGCTGCCATTAGCAACATTACTTCTGAGGCAATGATTGAAGGACCTTTAGTAAAAGATAAAACTGGTTTGTTGCTCTCGTTTAGAAGATCGCATGTTGATAATTTTATTAAAAATTATACTGCAAATCAAAAGGAATTTTTCTTTGAAGACGAATTTGAATATTGGTTTGAGGATGGCTTGACCAACCAATATTTTTATGATATAAATGCCAAATTACATCATAAAATCAACAATGATCATAAAATATTCTTGAGTGCTTATGTTGGAAATGATAAATTTTCAGACTCCGTAAATCGATATTATGATAACGAGGATTTTGAGTTTTCGGATGATTCACTTTCTTATAATTTAGTTTGGGGAAATGAAATATTTGCACTTCGATGGAATCATATTTGGAATCAACAATTGTTTTCAAATGCCACTTTTAGCTATTCAAATTTCCAATCTAAAGCGACCAATTTCGCAGTTTACGATTATGCTTTTTTGGAAGAAGATGGATTTTATTATGGAGATGCTGGAAGAGAGTATTCTGCCTTTACGGGTAGAATAAATGACTTGGGAGTTGACTATGATTTTGATTTATTTTTAGGAAAGAAACATCACTTGACTTTTGGAACTGGTTTTCACCACATCAAATACAAACCTGGTAGCGCCAAATTTACCGATGAGTTTATCGACTTTGAAACTGTGAATATTGGTGGTGATTTTTTCTACGCAGAGGTTTTAGAAGACTCAATTGAAAATCCCTTTGAAAGCAATGAATTACATTTTTATTTTAATGAAGATTTTTCGTTTTCACAAAAGTGGAGATTGAATTTTGGTGCAAGAGCAGCACTTTTTCAATCGAAGGATTTATTAAACAAATTTAATGATAACTTCTTTCTTTTTCAGCCAAGAATCGCGATTGAATATCGACCTACTAATATTATCTCTTTACTTTTTTCTGCTGAAAAAATAGAGCAGCCACTCCATCAACTAACCAATTCAGAAGTAGGATTTCCAAATGATCTGTGGGTTCCCGCTTCGGAGCGAGTTCAACCACAAATCGCCGATCAATTTAATCTTACTGCAACTTATCAACCTTCGGAAAAACTAAAAATAAAAGCCTCTGCTTATAACAAATCAATCGACAATTTGATTCAATATCGAGAAGGTACTACCCTTCCGACCTTAACCAGTAATGCCAGTTTCGCTTGGCAAGAAGATGTCATTTCTGGTGTTGGGAATTCGAGAGGCATCGAATTGGAAGCGGAAACTCAATCTAAAAAATTCAGAGGTGACATTGCGTATGCGTACACCAAATCCACAAGACGGTTCAACAATCTAAATGATGGAGAGGTGTACCCTTTTAGATTTGATCAACGAAATGCAATTGCCATTAATGCCTACGTCAAAATTACTCCAAAAATTTGGGCGTATGCCAATTGGCAATTCAACAGCGGAATTCCACAAACTTTATTTTTAGATACGCTCGGGTTTTACAATCCGATCACAGTCGATGGCGAAGATCTTGACTCTATTGTGAGTAGAACAAATGCACATCTCATCCCCAACTTTCATCGATTAGATGTTGGAATTCTCGCTACTTTCAAAAAGAAAAATTTCACACACGAGTTAAATATTGGAGTACAAAATGTTTATCGCCGTCGAAATGTATGGTACGAAGTGCAGCTCCCCGATTACTTCTTGGAGGAAGATGAAAACCCAATTGAGAGTCGCACGGGATTACCGCTTTTGCCTGTGGTGCGGTATCGGGTGGAGTTTTAGAAATTACAAATAACCGGTAAATGGTCGCTCCACTCCAACCAATAGTCCATCTCTCCTATTTCAAAACCCTGAAGTGTCCTTTCAAACTCTTGACTTCCAAAAATGTAATCAATGTGATAAGATTTTTCTTTTTTTCGATGAAGAAAAAAAGTTGGACGAGTCTCTTCGCCTTGCTCCTCTTTGTAATATTCGTGATATAAACTCCTAATTCCAATTTTTTCTAATTCATTAACCACATCTGTGTGATTACCCACTCGTCGTCTTTTATCCCAAATCTTATTGCTATTAAAATCGCCAACTAAAAGTGATTTATTAAAAAGGTGCTGATTGATTTTCAAATACTTCCAAAGTTGACCAATATATCCAGTTGTCGGAGAATTATTTCGATGAGTCCAAATGGCTAATAAATTAAAATCACTATTAATTCTACAAGGCAAAAAATGTTTTACGCTTTTGCCCTCGTAGAGATCAGACCAATCCAGTTTCTCAAGGCTTAAGTTCTTTTTTACAAAAACACCAATTCCTTTATTCTTCGAATCTCCTCTCCACAAATATCTATCGGCCCACTCAAGGAATTTTTCATCATTAGTTTTTGAAGGATCCTCACATTCTTGAATAACGTAAATATCGGCATCAAAAATTTCAAGGACATGAAACTTCTTACGCAGTGCCCCATTACAATTCCAAGTAACTACTTTCATAAATAAAATAGGCGGAACTGAAGTTCCGCTTACATCCTGTCAATCTTAAAATCAAAAATCATCCTGTCAAATCTCAGCCGCCAAATAACTCGCTTGCTTAATCGCACGTTTCGCATCCAATTGTGCAGCGACATCTGCACCACCAATCAAATGAACTTTTTGACCACCAGCTTCCAACTTCGCTTGCAATTCACGAAGCGGAACTTGACCCGCGCAAATGATGACATTATCAACTGGCAATACTTTCGATTCTTCACTAACAGTAATGTGCAAACCTGCATCATCCACTTTGTCGTAAGTGACGCCTGCTATTTTTTTTACACCTTTCAAATCCAAACTTGCACGGTGAATCCAACCTGTTGTTTTTCCTAATTTTTTCCCATGCTTTCCAGGTGAACGTTTCAATAAATAAATCTCACGTGGCGAGGGAGAAGGTTGTGGAGCAGTCGTCGCGCCACCTTTTTGATAAGACATATCAACACCCCATTCTTTCATGTACTTTGGCGTATCGAGACTTGGGCTCCCATGATTGAAATCATGGGCTAAGTATTCTGCAACATCGAATCCAATTCCACCCGCGCCAATGATAGCGACTGATTTTCCGACGGGTTTCTTTTTGTGTAAAACGTCAACATAACTTAAAACTTTGGCATGATCTGCACCTTCAAAATCTACTTGTCGAGGTGTAACGCCTGTTGCCATGATGACCTCATCGTATTCGCCTTTAATGATTTCATCGGCAGACACTCGGTGATTCAAATTGACATTGACGTCATGTTTTTTCAATATGGAATTGTAATAACGAATCGTCTCCGCATACTCCTCTTTTCCAGGAATTACTTTAGCCATATTGAACTGTCCACCAATTTCGGCGGAAGCCTCAAACAAATCAACGGTATGACCGCGCTCTGCCGCAACAGTTGAAAAAGCCAAACCTGCTGGGCCCGCGCCGATGACGGCAATTTTCTTTTTATTTTCGGTTGGAAGGAAGTTCAGTTCTGTCTCGTGGCATGCGCGTGGATTGACGATACATGAGCAAACTTGCATCGTAAAGGTATGGTCTAAGCAGGCCTGATTACATGCAATACAAGTGTTGATTTCTTCCGATTTATCTTTCATCGCCTTCAAAACAAATTGCGAATCTGCCAAAAACGGACGCGCCATTGAAACCATATCTGCGGCACCATCTTGCAAAATTTGCTCTGCAACATCTGGCATATTGATACGATTCGTGGTAATCAACGGGATGTTGACCTCGCCCATCATTTGCTTTGTCACCCATGCGAAACCACCTCTCGGCACTACTGTTCCGATGGTTGGCACCCGTGATTCGTGCCATCCGATACCTGTGTTGATGATGGTTGCTCCTGCCTTTTCAATTTCTTTGGCAAGGTGAACGACCTCTTCCCAAGTACTGCCACCTTCTACCAAATCCAACATTGACAATCGGTAAATGATGATGAATTTTTCGCCCACCGCTTCTCTCGTTCGACGTACGATTTCTAATGGAAATTTAATTCTATTTTCGTAAGAACCACCCCAGTCATCTGTTCGACGATTGGTTTTGGTGACAATGAATTGGTTGATTAAATATCCTTCTGAACCCATAATTTCCACGCCGTCGTAATTTGCGTATTGCGCCAATTTAGCTGCTTTTACGTAATCTTGAATTGTTTGCTCGACCTCCTCGCCTGTCAATGCTCTTGCCGGGAAAGGGGAAATCGGCGCCTTCGTATCACTTGCCGAAACATTCTTTTCGGTATAACCATATCGCCCCACGTGTAAGACTTGCATACAGATTTTTCCACCTGCATCATGCACTGCTTTAGTGACAATTTTATGCGTATCAGCTGTCTTTTTTGAATTCATCGGATGACCAATCGGCAAGGCATTTCCTTCCATGTTCGGAGCGATACCACCTGTAACAATCAAGCCAACTTCGCCTCTTGCACGTTCGGCGTAAAACTCAGCCAAACGTTCCATTCCGCCAGGGACTTCTTCGAGCATCGTATGCATCGACCCCATGAGGACTCTATTTTTTAAAGTGGTGAATCCGAGGTCGAGAGGGGAGAGTAATTTATCGTACATTTTTTTTAGTTGATTAGTTGACTGAGTTGATCAGTTAATTAGTGAGTGCACTGATTATTTCAAAATAATTTTTCTATGATATTCTAAATATTCAGGTTTCAAAGCTTTTTTAGGTCTATCCAATTTCCTCTCTCTTAGCTTATTTAATTGTTCTTTCAAAGGATTAGAAAAAGTATCAAATTTATCAGAGATAATGACTTCGTAATTATTTGAAAAGGAAATGTAGCCACCATCAAATAAAGCATCAATTTCACAGTATAAAGAAATTCCATTTGTAATATCTCCTCTACAATCTTTCCTATGTGCCCAAGGAACAATATGACTAGCTCTTATTAGCGAACTTTCCGAAATCCCTGTAAGCCCACATTTATTATTGAAATTTTTTAGAACACCTTTTCTAAACTTGGATTGGCCATACCGTACATTAATCTCTGCTTTTGCATTTTCAATAAAAAAATCATCATTTATTTCTATCGAACTTTTTGGGAGCAGCTCCGCTGAATAAAAATGAGAGATATCTTCTGAATATTTTTGATTGCTGTGCATCAAAAATCTACCATCTTTAATAATAGCTGTCCAACGATTTTTGAATTTACCAGTTGTCATTCTTTCTTCGACAAAAAGATGTTTTACAGAAGAAAAAGGTATGCAATAATAATCATTTTCTAAATCAGGATCTGTCCAAATAACGATATTAAATTCATCATCAAACTTCTTAACTAACTCGTCAATAACCGTTACTTGAAATCCAACCCATTTATTTTTCGAGTTGCCTTTAAGCACATATGAATTTCCTCCTTCATTCCAATTTTTGATATCCAGTGCCTTGTTCATTTGTTTGGTTTAAAAGGTAAAAATCTGCGAAAATCCGTCAAATCCGCGTCACGTGTCTGCCGTGGCTGATCCGCGTTCCACTAAATCGCTTCAGTTAGCAGAGACCACAAGAAACAAAACTATTTGCAAACAATGAGCCGTGAATCTTCCAATGCTTTCGCTCGCATTTCAGAAGGATAACCTTCAGCAGTCAGCATTTTTATAAAGTCAGATTTATCGGCGTACTCCACGATGAGTACTTTGTCCCATTCTATTTCTGTTGGGCCAATGAAACTGGCAATTGGTTTTCCGTAGAAAACGATTTTCGCATTTACCTTTTCGAAAAAAGGAGCGGCGGCTGCCATGTATCGTTTATACTGTTCTTTGCCCGAGATGTCACCTGCTTTTTCTTTAAACTTTAAAAGATTAAGCATGGAGAGTTTGCCTTCGATATTGGAAGTTGCGATGGCTTTGAATTGGTCGCGGGTTGGGTCGATGTGTTTTTGCATATAATTTATTGATTGTTAAGATTGTTTGATTGCTAAATTGTTATAATAACAATCAAACAATCTTGACAGTCAAACAATCATTACTTTAAGCAAAAATTTCTTTATCAGAAGCAATTGTCAAACTTGCTGCATCCATCAACACTTCTGCTTGCGAAGTTGTCTTTGCCAGTTCATATTTGAAATAATACTTCATGGTGTGAATTTTACTTTCGTGAAATTCGGGTGCGTGTTTAGTGTCGCCTTTGACCAATGCTTCTTTTGAGAAAGTCGCCATTTCTAACCATAACCAACTCATCACCACATGACCAAACATTTCCATGAAAACAGTCGCGTCAGCAGTGTATCTTTCAAAGTCACCTTTCATGGCATACTGAGCGAGGTGTTCGATTACTTTTTGTACTAATTGGAGTTTTTCTCCCAACTTTCCTGCATACGGTCTGAGTTCATCGTAATCGGATGCCGCTTTCATGGTGTTCATGATTTCAGCTGCTAAAATGCGAAGTGCCTCACCGCCATTCATTACCACTTTTCTACCCAACAAATCCAATGATTGGATACCAGTTGTTCCTTCATAAATTGAGAAAATACGTAAGTCACGGTAGTACTGCTGTAAAACATATTCGGAACAAAAGCCATAACCGCCCAATACTTGAAGTCCATTAGACGCTGACTGCAATCCCATCTCAGATGGATAAGTTTTCACTAAAGGAATCAATATTTCCAAAAGCAATTTATGATGTTCTTTCTCTTTTTCGTCTTTTGTAAAATTGTATAAATCAGCCAATTTCGCAGCTTTCAAAACCAAACTCAAGGAACCTTCTGCCACTGATTTTTGCATCAACAACATCCGACGAACATCGGCGTGTTTGATGATTAGATTTTGTTTTGAAGTTGGGTCTTTTTTGCCCGTGTTGGTTATTTTTCTTCCTTGTGGTCTTTCGTTGGCATATTGTAAAGATGCTTGGTAAGCTGCTTCTGCGATTGCTGCCGCACCTCGTCCAACTCCGATTCGAGCGCCATTCATCATCAAAAACATATAACGTAAACCTTGATGCGGATTCCCAACTAAGTAACCTTCGCAATCATCATTTTCACCAAACATCAAATGCGTTGTACAATATCCTTTTTGACCCATTTTTTGAAAATCACCAGCCGTGATGACATCGTTTGGCGTCAAGCTGCCATCCGATTCAGGTCGCTTTTTAGGAACTACGAAAAGGGAAATTCCTTTGGTTCCAGCAGGCGCTCCTTCGATACGCGCCAAAACGAGATGCACGAAATTATCAGCATACTCATGGTCACCTGCGGAGATAAATATCTTTTGTCCTTTGATTTTATAGTGGCCATTTTCGGTTGGTGTTGCACTGGTTACGATGTCAGAAAGGGAACTTCCTGCCTGTGGTTCGGTCAAACACATGGTGCCGCCCCACTGACCTGAGCCCATCTTTTCCACGTAAGTGTTTTTCAACTCATCACTTGCGAAATGAATAATCAATTCCGTCGCGCCCATCGTCAAACCTAAGTAGCCTGGCAAGTGATTATTCGCCGCATCCATAATATAGTGCGCTGCCGTGAAAGCCGTCAATGGCATTTGCAAACCATTTGATTCGTATGGAAAAGTGGCGTTTATCAACCCCATTTCACCACCTTGTTTCATGACCGTTCCGACCTGTGGATGAACGATGATTTTTCCATCTTTGTAATGCGCAGGTGGGCTATCCATTTCCGTAAAACATGGATATAATTCTTTATCAGAGAAGTCTTTTACGGAATCCAAAAAGGTGTCAATTGCCTCGGCATCATGGTCAGCAAAATGTTCCAACTTTAATAAGGAAGAGAAATCATGTACCTCGTTGAGAATGTACTTGAGGTTTTCAATATCGCAATATTTCTTAGCCATTTTATATCTGTTTTTATAGGATACAAAGTAATAGAAATATTGTTTAGGATGCGTTAAACTGGTTTAATTTTAGAGCATGTTTAAATTTCCCTTAATTGGCTGCAAGCGGTAAACTTCATTCTGAATTTTCCCGATGTAAAATCGGGACACGCGTTAAAAAGCTTTTGATGCTCTGGCATCAAGCAAACCCAAGAAGCTAAGGCATCGCCTACGTTTTTCGCCTCATTCAAAATAAAATTTTTTCACTTTCGCTCAATTGTGGAGTTTTAAACAAGCTCTTGATAGAGAACGGAATTAGCTTTCTATTTTAAAAAGTGATTTCATTTTATTTAATAGATTATTTTTTCGTGTTCGAGCAAGAGGTACTTGTTCGCCGTTAGACAAAACAATGATGCTTTTCTGATGCCATATTCTTTTCAAAAAACGCAAATTGATTAGGTGCGATTGGTGGCTTCTAAAAAAAATCTTTTCTGGCAGCATGTCTTCAAAATATTTCAAACCTTTGGAAGCCATTACTTTTTCACCGCCCGTGAGATAGAACGTCGAATAGTTGCTACTGCCACTCACATGAACAATTTCTTCTACTTCCAAAAAAACCGTATCTTCTACGGTTGATATAATAATCTTGGCAGAACTATCTGTTTTTAGATACTTAAATAATGCTATTAATTCTGGCTTCACAGGAGGGGATTCCATTCCATTGCCTTCATAATGTTTTTTGTTCATTGGTTCTTTAGGTTTAATAGACTTTATCTAAGTACAGGACAAAAGTGAAATAATGAGGTTTACTAAAGTTAATTTTCAAAAAACTCGCGAATAGAATTATTGAAAACAGCGCATTTAGCGAAAGCGAAGTTTAGTAAACCTATGTTTTGTCTTGTACTCAGAGGCTTCATTCTAATGTAAATTTGAATTAGATGTTATGTAAATAAATTTAAAAACATCTGTTTGGGTAAAAGCAAGTTACAAAGTAAACTCATTTTATTCCTTCATCAAAGGAAAAATATGCATTAAAATCATTTTTAAATTCTATTAATTATTCTATAATTATTTGATAGTCAAACGATTATGATGTTTTAAATCATCTTTTTTTGAATAAAAAACATGTACTAAGGAACGTGTGAAAAATGACTTAAGTAGCCTAACTCAAATAATCGACACATTTTTGACAAACAAATTTTTCGCTACCCTGCGTTAAAAAATATTTCCGTAGCGCGGCTATGCAAAGATTTTTTGCCTTGGTTAGCAAAAAATCTGCTCTGTCAGAAATGAC
>CALLVG010000199.1 GCA_938010715.1 uncultured Saprospiraceae bacterium | reverse complement strand
AAATTTTGGCTTCAGTCGGTATGCCGAACGATTGGGAATGAGTGCGAACTCGTTTGATGAAATCTATGAGCATTTGCAAAGTGAATTGACTTATATTGATGAAATCACATTGCAAATTTTAGCAAAAAAATTAAAAACAGTTCAACCGAAACTGGTTTGTCTCTCCGTTCCTTTTCCAGGGAATTTATATAGTGCTTTTCGTTGTGCGCAATTTATTAAATCAAATTTTCCAACCATAAAAACATCAATGGGAGGTGGTTTCCCGAATACGGAATTGCGTTCTGTTTCGGATGTGCGTGTGTTTGAATTTTTTGATTTTATCACTTTGGATGATGGCGAGTTACCGATTGAATTATTGGTTTCAAATATCCTCGATCCATCTGTTAAGAATCCAAATCACAATTTTTATAAAAGAACTTTTCTACTCGAAAAAGGAGAAGTACTCTACAATAATTTTTCAATAAGAAAAGATTATAAACAGGCTGACTTGGGGACACCCGACTATTCGGATCTGTTGCTTGATCAATATATTTCAGTGATTGAAATTGCGAATCCGATGCATAGTCTTTGGAGTGACGGACGGTGGAATAAATTGACGATGGCGCATGGCTGCTACTGGGGTAAATGCACTTTTTGCGATATTTCATTGGATTATATTCAAAAATATGAGCCAATTGCTGCGGGCATTTTGGTGGATAGAATGGAAGCACTCATCGCTCAAACTGGAGAACGAGGTTTTCATTTTGTGGATGAAGCTGCGCCACCTGCATTGATGCGTTCGGTTGCGCTCGAAATTATTCGACGTAAATTGACGGTGACTTGGTGGACGAATATTCGTTTTGAAAAGAACTTCACACGTGACCTTTGTCGATTGCTCAAAGCATCGGGTTGTATCGCTGTTTCAGGTGGTTTGGAGGTTGCTTCTGACCGATTGTTGGATTTGATTCAGAAAGGGGTGACAGTTGAGCAGGTCGCAAAAGTGACCGCCAGTTTTACAGAGTCGGGAATCATGGTACATGCTTATTTGATGTACGGCTACCCGACGCAAACCATTAAGGAAACGGTTGATAGTCTTGAAATGGTTCGACAGCTTTTTGAGGTAGGTGTTTTGCAATCGGGCTTCTGGCATCAGTTTGCATTGACTGCGCATAGTCCTGTTGGGATGTCGCCTGCGGAATATGGCGTTACGCCTGATTTACAACCCATTTCGTTTGCAAATAATGATATTCAATTCACTGATAAAACAGGAATCGATCACGACCAATTTAGTTTTGGTTTGAAAAAATCACTGCTCAATTATATGCACGGAATCGGTTTTGAAATGCCGCTGCAAGCGTGGTTTGATTTCAAAATTCCTAAAACGACTATCTCTCCTTCCTATATCGATGATTGTCTGTATTTTGGTATTGAGGAACCCAAGTCAACGGCTAAAGTCGTCTGGATTGGCGCTCAACCGTTAATTGAAAAGTCAAAGAATGGAAAATATGTCAAACTGGTATTTTATGATAAAACTGACACGTTCAAAATTTCTTTCAAAAAAGAAAAAGGGGAATGGTTGATTTCTATTTTAGAAAAAATGAGTCCTACTCCTCAAAATAAAATAATGACTTTCGGAGAATTGAGAATAAACTTCGAAGAGCAATTCAATCGGTTTAATGACTTTTGGGATTCGGAAGAAATGGAAATCGTGAAGGGAATAGGTTTGTTGGTTTTGTAAAATTGGTTCAAATATTATCTATTTAGATTGAATTTAGTTATATTTGGCTAATATATTAGCCAATGAATAGATTTAGTATTTCTAAACTTCCGTCTGATGTTTTGAAAGACATAGCGGAAAAATGTCGTCAATTAAGGAAGGAATCAAAAATGTCGCAAGCTGAATTGGCTGAGCGATCTGGGGTTTCTCATGGAAGTGTAAAAAGGTTTGAACGGACGGGTAAAATCTCTTTCGAATCCCTTTTGAAGTTAGCACATATTTTAGGTAGGCTTTCTGAGTTTGAGTCTCTTTTTTTACAAAAAGAAGATTTGTCAAAAATCGAAAAGCTTTTTAGCGACAAAACCAGAAACAAATGAAAAACGTAAAGCAGATAATTGTTTCGCTTTTGTTAGAAGGACAAAAAATCGAAGTTGGAGAATTGGTTAATGAGGGACGAAAAATATATTTCAAATATTACCCAAAATTTATTGAATCTGGGTTAGAAATTTCACCCTTCAAGTTGCCTTTAACGACTGAAATTGTAAACCCTGACATCGAAGTGCTCGACGGTTTGTTTGGTGTCTTTTATGATTCTTTACCAGATGGTTGGGGACGTTTGTTATTGGATAGAACACTTTCTTCCAAAGGAATTTTACCAAATCAAATTACTGCATTGGATCGATTATCTTTTGTAGGTCAATCGGGCGCAGGTGCCTTGATTTACAAACCAGGAAAGGCATCTATTTTTGATTTTAAAAAACAAATTGAACTAGATGATATTGCAGCTGAATCCAAAAAAATATTAGAAGGAACTGCTTCTGAGGTGATTGAAGAATTGCTTTATTTGGGTGGTTCTTCGGGAGGTGCAAGACCAAAAATTTTGGTTGGCTGGAATTCTAAAACCGATCATTTGATTTTTGGAAAGCAAGATTTACCAAAAGGATATGAGCATTGGATAATTAAGTTCCCAACTTCGACAGATGCTATTGATATTGCAAATATTGAATTTGCATACTCTCAAATGGCTACGGCAGCAGGTCTAAAAATGAGTGAATGTCGTTTGTTCAAAGGTGATACTAAAAATTCTTATTTCGGTACGAAACGATTTGATCGCATTGGAAATGATCGTTTACATTTGCACTCTGCGGCTGGGTTGTTACATGATAATTTTAGATTGAGTAGTATGGATTATGGACATTTGATGGATGCCGCTTTTCGACTCGAAAAACAGGTATCTGCTTATGAAAAAGTATTGCGTTTGGCCGCTTTTAATGTGTTTGCACACAACCGCGACGATCATAGTAAAAACGTTTCTTTTCTCATGAATAAGAGTGGCAAATGGAGTTTAGCTCCTGCTTATGATTTAACTTTTTCTAACTC
>CALLVG010000198.1 GCA_938010715.1 uncultured Saprospiraceae bacterium | reverse complement strand
TTTTTTGAGCGTTCCTTAAAAACGTTTTTTAAAATAAAAACAATGACTCGATTCATTTTGCTTACGTTGCTCGTCACTACAATTTTTCAATTTGGAAAAGCACAAGAAGTAGCCGCTACTTCTCAAATTGATTCCATTACACTTTTCAGGGCAGGTGCCCAGATTCATAGAACGGGCGCCGCACAAATCCAGTCAGGAAGGACGGAAGTTGTCTTCAAAGGTCTAAGTTCCGAAATTGATGAAAACAGTTTACGGGTTTCTGGCAAAGGCGATTTTACGATTCTTTCTGTAAGTTTTCGTCGCAACTTTTTAGATGAAAAAGAAAAGAACGAAACGCTCAAACAATTGACGGAAACAACCTATTCGTTGGAGAAAAAAATAAGTCTCACCAAAAAGCAATTGGAAGTTTTTAAAAAAGAAGAAGCTTTTTTGGATAAGAATATGGTGAAAATCGTTGGAATTCAAAACAGTCCTGCTTCTCCAACCGATGTGGAACAGTTAGCCGATTTTCATCGAAAAAGGATGTTTGATGTTCTCGAAAAACAACTGGAACACGAAGAAACCCTTAAACATAAAAATGATACCCTCAACAAAATCTACGCGCAGATCAATGAAATGAAACAAAAGCAGACTCCACCAGTTGGCGAGGTCGTCGTTGTGGTCAATGCGGCAAACACCAAAAATGCTCGGTTCAATTTGGATTACTTTGTTCGTTCGGCCAGTTGGCAACCCATGTATGATGCACGTGTGAAAGATGTGTCTTCTCCAATCGTTCTAAACCAAAAAGCAAAAATCAATCAAAATACAGGTGAAGATTGGGATAAAGTTCAGTTGACTCTTTCGACGGGTAACCCAACTTTGGGCGGCACCAAACCAGATTTGAATCCGTGGTTTTTAGATTTTCACAATCCGTATGCGAATCGTGGAAGTCGAAAAGGATCTTATCAAGTGGAAAGTGGAAGGATAGGAGGACATGTGGTCGGTACGGTTCGCGATTTTAATGGAGAACCATTGATTGGCGCATCAGTACTTTTTTCTGGTACTAAAATCGGGACAGCCACAGATATAAGTGGTCGATTCAAATTGAAGATTCCACCCAATGTTTCGACACTGGAAATTAGCTACACCGGTTTTACATCATTGTCGGTGCCTGTGACCTCTTACGCGATGAATGTGAATGTCTATTTGGGAGAAGGGGCAACTTTGGACGAGGTTGTTATTACGGGACGTAAAAAAAGAAGCATGATGAAAGGGTCGAGAAGTGCTTCCAATTTTTATATGGTAGATGGAATTAGAGTGCAAGGTGGACTTATATCAGAAAAAGACATCGGTAAAAAAGATGAAAAGGCTGAAACAGCAGAAGTCTCCGTTGAAAAAGCCTTGACTACCTTCAATTATACCATCAAAATACCAGTAACTATAAAGAGCGACGGAAAAATGCAAACCGTTGATATTCAGTCATTTAACGTGCCAGCAAACTATCAATACTACGCTGTTCCTAAATTGGATAAGGATGCCTTTTTGGTTGGAGAAATTACCAATTGGGAACAATACGGTTTGTTGAGTGCAGAGACCAATCTATTTTTTGAAGGCACTTTTTTAGGAAAGTCATTTCTTGATTTTGAAAGTGTGGAAGATACTTTGGCTATCTCTTTGGGACGTGATAAAAACATTATCGTACAAAGAACGAAGATGAAAGACTTTACCAAAAAACAACTTTTGGGTGGTAACCGAGTGGACACACGCACCTTCGAAATTTCGGTTGTCAATAAAAAATCACAAGCGATTAAAATTAGAATTGAAGACCAATTTCCAATTTCAAAAAATAAGAAAATTGATATAGATGAATTGGAAAGTAGCAATGCTTCGGTCAATAAAGAAACTGGAATTGTAAGATGGGATTTGACCCTGCCTTCCAATGATAGGAAAAAATTACGACTTGGCTATAAAGTCAAATATCCGAAAGGGAAGCGGGTGCAGTTAGAGTAGATTGGTTTTGCTTGGTTCAATCAAGTCCCACCAATTGCCATATAAATCTGAAAAAACGGCCACTGTTCCGAAAGTCTCGACGACCGGTGGCCGTATGATTTCAATATTGTTTTTTATCAAATTTTGATAATCTCTTTCAAAATTATCTGTATATAAAAATAGAAAAACGCGACCACCTGTTTGGTTGCCGATGCTTTTTGCTTGACGTTCGTTGATTGGTTCGGCGAGTAGTAAGCAGCAGTTCGAATCTCCTTTTGGTCTTACCAAAACCCATCTTTTACCATCTCCTAAATCGGTGTCTTCGATTAAGTCAAAGTGCATTTTTTTGGTGTAAAATTCGATGGCTTCATCGTAGTTTTTGACGACGAGTGCGATGTGTGCGATGCGTTGATTCATAAGCAGGTAGTCAGATTGAATTGTAGATAAAACTGGTAAATGACTTTGCTCAAAGAACTACAAATTTCGACACTTTTCCATTTTTCAATTTCAAAAAATAAGTGCCTTGTGAAATTCCTTTCAAAGAAATATTAGGAGTTGAAAATTGCTTAATCGCTTTGCCATTCAAATCAAAAATCCAACCATTTGGATCGAGTTCATTTTCGATTATAATAAAATCAAAAGCTGGATTTGGGTAAACGATAACCTGCTCCTTTTTAATTTTGAAAGTCGTTGTCGGTGGGTTGATTTCAATTTTAGAAATACGGTTTCCATCAAAATCGGTAAAGTATAAATAATTGTCAACAGTAACCATGTTGTAAGGTCGTCCTATCTCATTGACATAAATTTCTGCTGTCAAAATCGAGTCTCGTAAATCCATTTTGAAAATACGATTTCCACCAAAACCAGCAAGGTACAAATCGTTTTCAGAAACCGCCATACCTTGCAGTGAGCCCAAACTTGAAAGTACCTGTTGTGGTGTAAATGTAGAATCTGCCAAATCTATTTTGGATAAAAACCCACCATTGTTTTCGTTGAAGAATAATTGATTTTTATAAATAGCCAAACCACTTGGTTGACGTAAGTTTTCGGCAATGATTTCTGTAGTGAAAACGGAATCCGTCAAATCGATTTTTGAAATTTGATTGCCATCCAATTCTGCAACAAATAATGCATCTTCATGAATCAAAATAGAAGTGGGTGATTTAAGATCGCGAATCAATTCAATGGCTTTGAGTTCAGGATCTGAGAGATCGATCATAGATACTTTGCCCCAACCTAATTCCGCAAAATAGAGTTTACCTCCATCAATTGCCAAAGCAGTAGGGGAGAGTAGCCCTCCAATTATTTCGGTGGCAACCGTATCATTTTCCATTAAATTAATCTTCGAAATTCGATGGCTGTTTATTTCTGCGAAGTAGAGTTGATTGTCATGCATCGCCAAACCTGTTGGTCGATTGAGGCCGTCAATAAGCTCCGTAGTTTGAGAAAAAATTGAAAGGTAAAATGTAGAAAATAGGATTATAAGATGTAGTCGCATTGGGTTCAGTTTAGAAAACGAAATACAAGTTCATGATCGTTCTTGTAGTTTTGTGTTCGAAACCAGTTCATTTGAGTTTTCAAATTTAAGTAACTTTTTCCAAAGATTGCTTAAATGGGACTTCATTTACCAAAAAGTTAGAGAAATTCTTCGCCCACATTTGGTAAGTTAATACTGTCGGATGAATGCCATCACTAAAAAACAACGAATAATCTTTTTCGTAACCGAATCTTTCTGTCCAGTCATCAAAAGCAAGTTTTTCTGAATTGAAAAATACCGATTCATGGTTTTTAATTTCTTTTTCTAATGCGCCTCCAAGTAGATTAACCAAATTACCAATCACAAATTTTATGGTAGGTGTAAACGCAGGAAAGTCTTTTATAGGAGGCATGTTGATAAAGGCAAGCGGTGTTTTTGGAAATTGCGCTCTCAACGATTTTATTAATTCCGCAACATCTTTAGTCCATTTAGCAGGACTCGATAATTTGAATGCATTATTGGCGCCCATTCCGATGACGATTAGATCTGCATCAGTTTCTTCTATTTGAGGGAGTATTTTGTGGGTCACTCTTTTTAAAGTATAGCCACTCTTTGCATATACTTTCCAGTGGATATTGACATTCAATTTTGTAGCAAGTTCTTTTGCTAAAGTACCCGAAAATGCTTCCTCGTGGGTCGTTGCTCCTACCCCGGCCATGGTACTTTCTCCTATGGTCAATAATTTAAAAGTAGGGCCTTTTCTTTTTGATACGAATCCTTCAATCCCCTGAGCCTCAGGTAGTTCGGGTACAGTTTGACGAATTTTTTTTCCTTGAAAATACATCAACGGCAACAGTGGTGCAGAAATAATTGATCCGACTATATATTTGAAGTTCATTTGATAATTCTTCTATTCATAAAAGACACTCATTTCCTCTAATCCTTTTCTCCGATTGTTCGGTACTAAAGCATCAGACGACGGATAACCAACAGGTAACAATAAAAAGGCCCTTTCGTTCTTTGGCCGCTCCAAAATGTTTGCTAAAAAATTCATTGGACTTGGCGTGTGGGTCAATGTGACCAAGCCTGCATTATGTATAGCAGATATCAACATGCCAGTGGCTATACCGACTGATTCGTTGACATAATAGTTGTTTGCTTTTACATCACCATCCATTTCATACACGCGCTTAAAAACGATAATCAACCAAGGAACGGTTTCCAAAAATGGTTTTTGCCAATTGGTGCCCATTGGTTTTAGATCTTCTTTCCATCGCTCGCTCATGCGTGATTCGTAGCTTTCTTTTTCTTCTGCTTCGGCAGCAATTCTGATTTGTTTTTTGATTGCTGGATCGCTTACTGCACAAAATGTCCACGGCTGTTTGTGTGCGCCCGATGGGGCAGTGGAGGCTGTTTTTATCAGATTTTCAATCACTGCTTTCGGTACGGCTTTATCTGTAAAGTCGCGCACTGAGCGCCGCTCTTCCAACCAATCAAAATAGGATTTGCTACGTTCGGTCATTTCCTTTTCTGAAAAGGATTCCATTTTGTAGGGGATGTGTTCGAAGCCATCTATTAATTTTGAATCACTCATGTCATCAGATTTTTTGCGATTCTATAGCTTTTTTTGTTAAAATGAAAATCCAAATGAAAAATTCAATACAAAAAGACGTGATTTTGATTTTTAGAAGATTTCGAATTGCTCGGTAAAATGTACTCCCATCTCAATGTCGTCCTCAACAACTGACTTTAGTAAACCTCCGATTTAGTATTACTCAAAAAATAACTTCCCTCTTCAATTCAAAAATTAGCTCGAAAAACCTCATTATCAATCACTTTTCCTTCACTAATTTTTTGAAATCGGGAACTTATTTTTTGAGCGTTCCTTAACTTTTGTCCTGTACAGAAAAACCTATTTCTTAATTCTAAAATTATTAATCTTTTCAAGAAAATCTTTCTTATATTTTCTTCCAATTGGCAATTCCTTACCTGCAATTTTTACAATGTTTTCAGATAGCACAAGCCCTTCTACCTTTTCCAAATTAACGATATATGCTCTGTGAAGTTTTACCAAAATATCCGATGGAAGTTGTTTAATAAGTTGAGTAAGAGAGATTTTCATAAAATAGACCTTCTCCTCAACATGGATGTCGCAATAGTTTCGATCGGATTTTATGTAGGTAATATCGGAGGTGTTAACCTTTACTAATTCCTTATTTCGTTTTAGAAATAGGAAATCAAGTTCTTCTTCTTGTTCTGGCTGTTTTTCGAGTTGTAGGTAAGGATTAAAATCGATGATGCCACGAAGCGTCATCAAGTCAAAAGGTTTGACTAAATAGGTGATTCCAGAAGTGTTTTTTGCTTCTTCAAAGGTATCCTCATCTGTACGTCCAGTAATAAAAACAATAGGAATTTCTCTGTGGCGGATTTGTTTAGCTGTTTCAACCCCATTCATATTACCTTTGAGGTTGATGTCCATTAAAATTAAAGTAGGCGTTTCTGTTTCCAATGATTCCAAAACACTTTGACCTGTTTCACAGATGCCAATAACCTCATGTCCCCATTGGGTCAAGTTATTTTCTAATTTCACAGCAAAGAGAAAATTATCCTCTACGATAAGAATACGATGTTTGTCCACAGAGTTTCATTGTTTGTAAAAACAAAAGTGTTATCTCATATTAGACTTTATTGTAAAGTATTTGAATTGCAAACAAATTATTTTAGAATAAAGAATAGTCTATAAAAGAGCACTTTTATTGCTAAAGTATAGGCTCAAAAACAGCCCTTTTGATCGTAGATTGGCTGAAATGAAAACGAAATATCTAAAAAAAAAACACAAATTTTAATTTTAGCTCAAATTTAGGTATTAATAGGCAGTTTTATGGTGACTAAAGTTCCCTCGCCAATGTGTGCTTTTGCAGAGATGTCCCCATCTACCAATTCCAAAATTTCTTTACTGAGGTGCATACCCAAAGATACAGTTGAGGTAGTTCCCTTAGAACGAAATTTTCTTTTTACATCAAAAAGATTTTCTAATTCTTTAGTGGTCATACCGTCTCCGTCATCTTCATAATTGATGAGGATACACTCCTTTTGTTCTTGAACATAGACATTGACATTTCCACCTTTCTTCGTATATCTGAACGCATTGGTCAGTATATTTCTCGAAACAATCTCCAATAATCTTCTATCTGTTTTTAGTTCAACATTTTTATCGCATTCGACTGTTAGTTTTATGCCTTCTCCATTTGCTAAACCGTCAAAGACTTGGGTCATTTCTTCTAAGAAGCTTTTTAGATTAAAATAAGAAAGTTCAATAGGAACCTCTTTTCTTTGCGTCAATGCCCAATTCAATAAGTTGTCCAAAAGGTGGTGTAACTGTTTGGCTTCCAGCTCAACTTGGGTTCCAAGTTTGGAGAGTTGCACCGGATCATTTTTCTGAATTAAGTAATTGATCGTTTCAGACAATTCTTCAAATGCGATGACGGGGTTGCGTAAGTCATGCGCCAATATTGCAAAAAGCCGATCCTTCGTTTCATTCAGACTTCTTAGCTCAGAAGTTCTTTCACTAACCAATTTTTCAAGTCTCTCTTGCTCTTCCTGAGCGGCGTATCCACGATGTTTAAAAATAAGATAGATAAGTCCTATTAAAAGTAGTGTACCGCTGAGTTGCCATATTGTTTGAAGATAAAATGGAGCGATGATTTTCATAGGAATAGAAATTTCATTATATTCATTTCCATGATAATCAATAGCTTTCAACCGTAAAGTATATTTACCGTAAGGTAATCGACTGAGTTTTAAGTGGTTTTCTTTATCAAAAATCCAATCGTTATCCAATCCTTCAATCTTGTGTGCGTAGCGTGTAAAATCCGTGTTTTCATAATTTAAAAGCGCAAACCTTATGGTGAATGTTTTAACATCAGGCGTGATTGTAATAGACTTTTTTTTTAAGAAATCTGCTGTTTTATCTGTAACGAAATTATACTTGGTATCCATTTCCTCATATCCTGTTAAAACAAATTTTGCAAGCGTATCTTTTTGGGTGTCCGAAAAATTGTTTGGGTCGAAAGCCGTAATACCGTCTAATCCACCAAAAAATAACTTGCCATCCTCATCTTGAAAATGAGAGGAAATATTAAACTCATTGTGATTGATTCCATCCGATTTCATAAAAACGTTGAAGGTCTCTTTTTGTCGATTAAATCGAGCCAGCCCCCAATTGGTGGTCACCCACAAGTTTTCGTTTTTATCAGGATAAACCGCCATTAAATGTTCGTCCTGCAAGCCACTTTCTATTCCATATTTTTTAATCGTTCCTGCTTTTAAATTCCATTTTATCAATCCTTCTCCGTAGGTCGCCAACCAGAAAATAGAATCTTCTCTAAGAAAATGCTCCACTCTCAATTTGGGTAATGGTTGGTGGCGAGCAGTGATTCCTTCATCGGGTTTTAGTACAAAAAGTCCATCGGAAGATGCACCCCAAATACCGTCGGAATACTCTTTAAACCAAGAGATTTTTTCTATAGAAAGTGCTTCAAATTGATTATAGTTTTTAAATACTTCAGTTGAGTCAATTTCTTGGTTCAATTTCACAATTCCGTTATCGGTACCTATCCAAATGTTGTCTGAATTATCTTTAAACGGCACTAAAAACCCTTTTCCAGAAAAATTTGATTTGTCTTTTTCCTTCAAATAAATCCATTCAAGGTCACCAGTTTTTAAATCGTAAATTTGAATTTTACTTCCATAATCACCCATTAATAGTTTGTCATCTTTCAGCTTTACAAAACTTCTTGTAGGAGGAAATTGAAGATTGGTCACCTGTTTAATTTCTTTCGTTTTGGAATTGAAATATGGCGTTTTCGGTGCAATTGAAAATCTATCATCGCCTATTTTATAAATCGCTCTTGTGCTTTGTGAAATTCCCTTTAAATAACTTTGAAAAGGGTTGGGCTTAAAGGTCAAAAGATTTAGACCCTCCAAGTTCCAAAACCAATATTTATTCTTTCTCGAAAACCTACCTGCCTGCACGTTGGCACTAGGATATTCTTCTGATAATTTCTTACTGACGATTGCTATCTCTCCAGTTTCAGGATGATATTTTTTAAAAAAATCATCATATTTAAAACAAAAGGAAACAAAGCTGTAGTGCGGTATTAGGTCAAGGATATGAAGGTTTTTATCCTTTTTGAAAAAGTGCCGAGGTAACAAATCAATTGTTTCCGTAGCTGAAATCATCTTAGCTTTTGAAGGAGTTTTTTTCAGATCTTCATATTTATACCAATAGATATTTGAACCCTTCAAAATCGGAAGGTGGAGGATGCTCTGTCTTTTGATAAGCTGGATTTGCCTATCATTTTGAGCAATCAGCAAATATTTATTTGAAAGAAAATATACTTTTCCATTGGAATCAAGATGAAGAAAGTTACTGTTCTTGAGTTGTTGGTCTTCTGCTATTTTTTGGAAGGCACCATCATACTTATAGATAGCCCCAGCATCGGTCGTGATGATTAATCCTTTTTTGGGGGCTTCCTCAACTCGACGGATTTCTTTGGCAGGAAAAGGCAATTCATTTTTGAAAAATTCTTCTAAATCAAAAATTTCAAAATCAGGGGTGATGATAGAACGCCAACCGAACACATCCGAACTTCCTGTTGTTTGATAACCGACCCAAATGTTTCCATTTACATCTTCATAAACCATTGCGCATCGATCTAAGAAGAGGTTGGAGTTTTTTTTAGTAAATACCTTAAAGTCGTGACCATCAAATCGATTCAATCCGTTTTGGGTGGGTATCCAAACAAATCCTCGACTATCTTCATACACCCATTTTATAAATCGACTTGAAAGACCATCCTTTTGGGTGTAACTTGATAATTCAGTCAGATAGTCCTGTCCTTTTGCTGCGGGAGCGCAAAAAAATAAAATGATAGCGAACAGTGGAAGTAATCTATCGGACATACCGATTTAAACATTTGTAGCTATTTGCAGGACAAAATTAGAATCGGAGGTTTACTAAACTTGATTTTAATGTAACTTCCGATATCAACCTTTTAAAATCGAGCCTTTAATTTAAGGGGAAGTTTAGTAAACCTATGTTTTGTCCTGTACTAAGCATTTGTAGATAAAACACCAAAGATAAAAAGTGAGGTCTTGAAATTTGGAATTGTACGGGAAGAAAAAAAGATTTCCTTATATCAAAGATTTTGTAGGTCTCAGTATAAGGAAATCTCAACTTTTAGTAAAGCAAACAAAATTAGGAAATGCTCAAAAATTAACATTCCGATTCCAAAAAAAAATAGTGTAGGAAAAATGATTGATAATGAGTTTTTTCGAACTAATTTTTTGAGTAATCGTGAAAATCTCAAAAAAAGTGAATCATAATCTGAGGAAAATATTCAAATTTCAATTGTCACAAATAAAGCAAAATAGGGATGAAAAGTAAAATATTTACGAGGTCAAAGTTACAGACAACCTTAAGTAGAGGACGAAAGACTTTAGACGCCTTTTCCAATAGACTTTATTTTGAAATAGTTTGTCGCCCAACGAATGCTTATTTTTTTGGTAATTGAGGTAAAAAATCTAAGCACCCGCGGCGGCGGACGGTTCTATTTTTTGACGCGTGTCCCGATTTTACATCGGGGAAAAGTAGCGGAAAAAGACTATTAGGTTAGGTTAAAAAGTAGAATTCCTCATAAAAAGAGGGGCGTCTTAATACAAGGAAATCCAAAATTCAGTTTTAATTAAATCAAACTGACGGTGATACATTTTATGATAAGTGTTTCATAGTGCCGAAATAATGTGCTAGCACTATTGATGTCACAAATTAAGTAGAATTGCAGGTAATAATAAAATATTTACGGCTTCAAAAAGATAGACAACCTCTAATAGAGGACAAACTACAGATTGTGGTTACGATTGGCCTGAAAAGCGGAATTGCTTATAAAATTGGGTAAATAGCACGGCTTAAATAATCGACACATTTGTGACAAACATATTTTTTGCCTCAGTTAGCAAAAAAAAGTATCTGTTGCGCTACAAACTATTTCAGCATAAAGTCTATTATTTTATCGTTGATTACCCCCAATCCACTTTCCCTGCTTCGTCCTTAGCAATCAATGATTCAATGTAGATTTGCAATTTCAAACCTTTCCTTGCGGCGTTTATTTTTGCGGACTGATGTGGTAAGGCGCTGACTCTCAGTACTTTGAGTGTTTCCTTTTCTTTGTTGTTCTCTGGCATAGTTACTTTTTGTACAAAAGTAATAAATATTATTTTTATTACAAATGTTACATTTTTGTTTTTGTATCGTATTAATATTATGCGGCATTGTTATGTGTTGGTGTAATCTGCTTTCTGATTTTTGGAAAAATCTCTTTTTCCTGTTTTGTACACACTTTGTCGCGATATTTTTTTCAACTCGGTTTTCGATAATATTATTATTGATGGTTTAGAGTACTTGAAGTCAGGTTCACTGACTTTGATTTGCTCGTGTCGAAAACCAAAATTTTTAGATTTTTAATGAATAATAAAATTAAACTAATCGCAAAAGAAACCTCGGCAACGAATCGAGATTTCTACAATTTATTTAGACCGATTGCACCCAGTATTGATATGATAGGAAAGGTGGCGCAGGTCATCAGTGCGCTGACAGAAGCAGTAACGATATGGCATATTTCGCAGAGCGAGTTGGCAGGTAGTTCGAAAATAGTGGCAACACTTGTTTCAATAGTCGCAACGATTTTAGTCGTCGCAGTTTTGGAATTGGGTGGCCGCAAATTTTTGCAAGTCGCCACCCGAGCATTGGTTTGGAAGCGTTTCAAAAACAAATGGTACATCGCACTTTTTGCGATTGTAACCGCTATCACCATAGGGATGGGCGTGATGTCTTTCCGTCTTTCGACGAATGGAATCAACCATGCTTTTGTCAGTAATGTGCCCGTGTCAACGCATGTCGATGATACCAAATTCAAAAGCAGTTACCGCGAAGATGTGAAACTCATCGCCAGTCAATATGATAGCGAGTGGAAATTGCTCAACAGCAACAACGAATCCGTTTTGGATAGAACAGCCGATAAATATGATGCGAAAATTGCGGCGGCCGAACAAAAGGCAACCAACTACGATCACAAATATGCTTCTGGTGAAAAATGGGCTAAAAGTCAAGCAGCCAAGTACCGCAAAAAAGGAAGTTCTTTACTGTTAGAAAAGTCTAATGCACTGGCTGTTTTGCAAGACAAAAACACGAAGCGATTGGAGAAATGGCGCGCTGAAAAGAAGTCAGCCATCGCAGCTGCCAAAAAAGAGATGAAAGCATCTGTGGCAGCAGTTACGGCTTCGACTGTGAAAGTCCATAAAGCTGAGGTGACGAATGCCACTTTTTGGGGTGGATTGTTTTCTTGGTTTGTTGGATTCAGTGTAGTGCTTGCATTTGTTTGCATTATCAGTGTCGAAGTTTACCGAAGAGGTAGTGGCATCGAAGTCGAGTACGACGAGCATGATGTGGACTTGAGTGTACCAGAGTTAGTATGGATGGGCGTTTCCAATCGTTGGAATGGCTTTTTCAGAAAACGTGCGGAGCAATTTGCTCAAATTGCGCCAAGTTCAGCACCTTCTCGGTCGATAGGATTTGATTATCCAACACAACCGAATGTTTATGCCGAGCAAGAATACGATATGCCCAATGCGGAATATTCCGATAGGAACGGTGAAAAAATGAGTAGTTAAATTTTGAGTTCGTGGTTTTTGGGTTAATCGAGGCACTGAAAAGTGAGTTTATCAAGTATAAGGAACGCTCAAAAAATAAGTTCCCGATTTCAAAAATTAGTGAAGGAAAAGTGATTGATAATGAGGTTTTTCGAGCTAATTTTTTGAATTGAAGAGGAAAGTTATTTTTTGAGTAATACTAAATGAACTTTTTCGAAACGAAGAGTAACTCAAAAAGAACCACTCAAAAATGACTACTTATCGTTCCTAAGGTAGAGTAATCTGAGAATGATTTGGATTGATCAGAAGGAGTCAGCTTTTGTTGGCTCCTTTTTTTTATTCTATTATGAACTTTCTAAAATTTTGAATTGTAGTGACATGCTCATCATCAGCCGATGGGCCGTAAACCGCAGGTACAGGAATATCTAACATTCTCAAATACACACCCAATTGCGCTCGGTGATGAACCAAGTGATTCATACAAAATGTTCTTGCCACTTGTTTCTTTGGTAAGGTGAAAAGAACTTCTTCGCCGTACGTCATAGACCAATCTTTGTCAAATTCTTCATCCTTCACTTCCGATAGGTCATTTTTTGCCTGCTCCAATAATTGATCGAAGTACGCTAAAAGTTCAGCAGTTGAGTTGATGTCCTTAGGTTCAAAATCAATAAAGTCTAATTTATCTTTTTTGATGCAAGCGCTCCACCAAGCCATTATCTCTGCCAGATGAATGGCGAGTCTTCCCAATGTTTCAGATTTTTCGGCAGGTTTATAATCTTTCTTTTCAAAAGGAACTGACTCTAAATATCTTCTTGTAACTTCTGATTCCAAAATTAATTCTCCTAAAAACGCTTCTCCTAGTGTCATTTTTTTTTGATTTCTTTTTTGAATCGTAAAGCTATTAATTTCAGAATAAAGTCTATTCTAGTAGTTGCAATATGATTTTTAATTTTACGTCAACATTAGCAAATTAAAAACAAACAAAATGAATCCAATTTTAAGAAATATCTTAGCCGTAATCGCAGGCATCTTAGTCGGTGGATTAGTCAACGGAGGTCTTATTTTCATAACGGACGGAATGATTTCTTTGCCAGAAGGCGTTGACCCAAATGATCTGGAAAGTATCAAAGCGAATATCCATTTATACAAACCAGAGAATTTTGTAGTTCCTTTTTTAGCACACGCTTTGGGGACACTCATAGGAGCGTTTACGGCTGTGAAAATTGCGGCTTCTCATCATAGAATGTTCGCTTTGGTTATAGGAGTGTTTTTCTTAATAGGAGGATTCTCCATGGTTTTTATGATTCCAAACACTCCGACATGGTTTATGCTCTTGGATTTGATTGGCGCTTATCTTCCAATGGGTTGGTTGGGTTGGAAATTGGCTAAAAATGGTCGTACGATTGCCTAAATTTTGTGGTTCTATGTTGAAAAGTAGCACGGCTTAGGATAATTTGTAAAATCATAGATTTACCCACAATCCAACCCAGAAAATTCTATAATCCTGAGAATCCTGATTCAGACAAAAAGAAAGAAACAAAAAAAACGGCCTCCAAACCCAAAGTCTGAAAGCCGTTTTTATATCATAAAAAGGAATCCTCTCTCTCCTCACACCGCTCTCCTGAGAGTTAATTTAAATAATCCCTTCCTCAGTCAAATAACGCTCTGCATCCAATGCCGCCATACAACCCGTGCCCGCAGCAGTCACTGCCTGACGATAAGTCTTATCCGCCGCATCACCAGAAACGAATACACCTGAAATCTTAGTTTTTGCCGTTCCAGGAATTGGAAGCAAATAACCTGTTTCATCCATATCCAACCAATCTTTGAAAATGCCAGTGTTTGGTTTATGACCAATCGCTACGAAGAAACCCGTTGCTTCAATCGTAGATTCTTCGCCAGAAACTCGGTTTCTAACTTTTGCACCCGTTACACTTTTTTCACCCAAAACTTCAACCGTTTCGGTATTCCAGTGCACGGTGATATTTTCTGTTTTCATGACACGATCAGCCATGATTTTAGAAGCTCGCATTTCGTCTCTTCTGACCAACATGTGTACCTCTGGGCAAAGTTTTGCAAGGTAAGTTGCTTCCTCCGCAGCCGTATCACCACCACCGACAACAATTACTTTTTGACCCTTGAAAAAGAAACCATCACAAACTGCACAGGCAGAAACGCCTTCGTTCATCAATCTTGTTTCAGATTCTAAGCCCAACCATTTGGCAGATGCACCAGTAGAAATTATAATGGAGTCTGCATGAATTTCCTCTCCGCCAGCAGACCAAATCTTATGGACTGGCCCCGTGAAATCCACTTTTTCAATCATATCGTAACGGATTTCGGTACCGAAACGCTCTGCTTGTTTTTGAAAATCTTCCATCATCTGTGGACCTCTGATTCCATCTGGATAACCTGGGTAATTTTCTACGTCATTTGTAATCATCAATTGACCACCTGGCTCTTGACCAGTATAAATAATTGGTTTTAAGTCTGCACGTGCTGCGTAAATAGCTGCAGTGTAACCCGCAGGGCCACTTCCGATGATCACACATTTATGATGTTCTGCCATGTTGAATATAAATTTTTATAGTAATTTTTTAAAAAATGATTGCTGCTTTTATCAGGGCGCAAATGTAAGAATTAACGAATTACTTTTTGGATAGTTTTGTATTCATAAAATGAAATTACCTTTGTCCCAAAAAATTCAATTGATATACCTATTACTTTCTGTTAGTAGCTCGACAGCTATTGTTTTTCTATTCAAATTCTTTCCTCGATACCAAATCGACACTTTTCAGGCGATTGTTTTCAATTATCTGTTTTGTGTATTGAGTGCTTGGGTCTCTTTGGGCGCATTCCCAATTGAGGCAAATGTGATGGAGCAGTTTTGGTTTCCGTACGCTTTGGCATTGGGAACATTATTTATTTCTACCTTTAATGTGGTTGCTTTTACGGTACAAAAATTTGGGGTGACAGTCGGAGCCGTCATGCAAAAAATGTCGATTTTGCTCTCCGTAACTTGGGCAATTTTCATGCATGCAGAAGGAGTTAGTGGCATGAAGATTTTAGGAATATTAGCTGCCATCGCGGCCATCATTCTAACCAATCTCCCTGAAAAAAGCGAAAAATCAACTGAGATTGACCCTATGCCCAAGTGGCAATACATCTTTCCTGCTACTGTTTTGATCGGAAGTGGAATCATCGAAATTCTACTTTTTGAAGTGGAAACGAAAGCAGAAACGAGTGGTGATATCAATTTTATTGCAACTCTATTTGGCGTCGCTGGAGTGATTGGATTGATGACCTTAGTTTTCCAATTGGTAACTGGTCGTTCCAAATTGGTTATTAGAAACATCATTGCTGGTGCTATTTTGGGCGTGATTAATTTCTTTAGCATTGTTTATTTGATGAAGACCTTGGGCTACGGTTGGGATGCCTCCGTCGTTTTACCCATTAATAATGTCGGTATCATCGGCCTTTCTGCGCTGATTGCTTACTTTTTATTTAAGGAACATTTGTCTAAGCTCAATTGGGTTGGGGTGTTAATGGCTGGGCTTTCGATTTTGTTGATTTCTTTTTCTTAAGTATTACTCAAAAAATAACTTCCCTCTTTAATTCAAAAAATTAGCTCGAAAAACCTCATTATCAATCACTTTTCCTTCACTAATTTTTTGAAATCGGAAACTTATTTTTTGATCGTTCCTAAAAGAGACTTTTGCAAAATGTTATGGTGGCACGACTCAAAATGAAGCATGGCGCTACGCGCCATTCGTTTTTTTACCTTCACCATGCAACCATCCCAAAAGCACAATCACCTAATTGGCAATTACGAATCTAACCTGTTTAAATGAGCGAGCGTCTTAACGAAATACTCGGGGCTTGTAAGCAAGGCAATAGCCATGCTCAGAAGCAACTGTATGACTTGACAAAAGGCAAAATGTTTGCTGTTTGTCTGCGTTATACCCGAAGTCGTTCGGATGCAGAAGATGTTTTGCAGGAAGGGTATATGAAAGTATTTAGAGACTTGTATCAATACACTGGCGAAGGTGTCTTTGAAGGTTGGATGAGAAAAGTAATCGTCAACACGGCACTTCAATTTTTGCGAAAGCAAAATAGAAAACCGAGTGAAGTGAACTTGGAAGATCATGCTTTTTATATCGAATATCAGAATGATTTTGAAGATGATTCAGTCAATAAAAACCGAACTGAAGAATTAATAAAATTGATGAGAAGCATGCCCGATGGTTTTCGGACAGTACTCAACCTTTACATCTTGGAAGGGTATTCTCATCAAGAAATTTCTGAAATATGTGGTATCAGTGTAGGTACCTCAAAATCGCAACTGAACCGAGCCAAAGCCTTTTTGCGAAAGCAATTAGAAAAAACGTTGTTAAATAAAAGGAAATAGTCTTAAGAATCTATTATGAAAAAAAATCTACCTAATGATGGGTTAGATAAATTCCTTAAAAAATCTTTTGAAGGTTATGAGGAAAATCCATCAAATGATGTTTGGGAAAACATTAGTAAGGGGTTGACGGAGGAACCTGCTACAGCTACAAAGGGTACTACTGGTGCCATAGTTTCTATTGGCATAAAATGGTGGGTGGCTGCCGCAAGTGTTTTGCTTTGTGTCGGTTTTGCCCAATACTATTATTTTCATAATAAAATTGAAAAAATATCGCAAAGAGTTGATAATCAAGAAGTTATTGTTAACGATATTTTGAAAAATAAAAAAGAATTAAATAGTAAAATTACTAAAACCCCACAATCAGAAAATACAATTACCACAACAAAAGAAAATCCAAATTCCAATTTATCTAATGAAAATAAGGTTGTCCAAACAAATAAAATAGAGCCTTCCAAAGATAGTCCTATCAAGAATTTAAAGACCCAAAAGTTACCCGTCGTTAATTCGCAATCCACAACTTCTCAGGAAGTTGTTGCGGAAAAACAGGTTCGTAATTTTGTAGATGAGTTGCCCACTCAGCAATTTGATGAAAGTGGGAACTCATCTAATTTGGCTAATCAAAATGAGGAGCAAAAATTTGAAAGCGAATCAAGTTCAGAGAAAAAAAATGAGTTTTTTGAAAAGCCATTTTTAAATAAAAATACCTCAACAGAACAGCGATCCGAAATTGTAATTCAACAATTGAATCAGATTGATAATTTTTTGAAAGTTGATGAAAATTATAATTTTAAAATTCCTAACGTCGCTACTTTCAATAAAATTATTCCTATTTCAAAAATGAAAAGTGGTGTTTCAATTATGCCATTTGCTAGTTATTACCAATCGACAGAAAGCATTGATTTTGTTGGGAAAGGGCCAATTCCTGCAAACATTCCACCACATCATCTACAAAATTTGAATAGAGATTTTACGGGTAACATCAGACAGGTAGGTTTGAAATTTGCTTTTAGATTGAAAGGTAATTGGAGAATTGAAACTGGTATCGCCTATCGTTTGGAAACCTTGCAGGCTACCCAAAATATAATAACTAAGTACAAAAATAGACAAGGTCAAGCCAGTAATCGACCACCTGATTTTAGGTTTTTTATCAATACAGGTGATGGATTGGCTGACATAGAAATCAAGGCTAAAAAGCGAATGAATGAACCAATTTCAAACAATGAAGAAATTCTGTTTGATTTGGATATAAAAAGAAAGAGAACGAATATTTCCATTCCATTAAAATTAAATTATCAATATGAAATGGGTTGTTGGATTTTGGGTGGTGGAGTAGGTTTGGCCGTTAATATTCCAATTGAAAATGAATTGAAGATCGAGGGAACCATCAATCATCCAAAACTTGAAATCAAAAACGAAGTGCCGCGCTCTTTAAAAAGAAAATCATCTGGCATCGGATCGGATGCAATTGCAAGTTTAAATTTTGGCTATAAATTGACTGAAAATATGAGTTTTGAAGCATCCCCTACTTTTATGTATCAACTGAAAAGCAATCAGATGGTTGATCGATTTGTGAAAGATATTAATGTTACTTCATTTGGAGGGGATGTTGGATTACGGTATTCATTTTAAGAATTTCTAATATATTCGATTTTCAAAACCGAGCATGTCTTTGAGTAATACTAAGTCGTTGATTATGAATAGCTTATAAATGTGACGGATTTTGAAAATCCACCACATTAGACCTTCTGATAAAGCCTCTTTTGATCTGTGGCATCAATATCGCATTAGTGTAAGTGTATAAACGAATCAAGGCTTACACAATGACTACTGCATTCAAATCAATTCTAAGAAATGTTGGTTTCGATATTTTTAATATAGAAGCTACGTCAAGTACCGCTGCAACCGCATCGGAGACTTCCAAAGATTTTTTCATCATCGGAATTGGACTCAATCGGACATCCAATTATTTATTGCAAAATCATCTGAATGGTCTTGGCATAAAATCTTTTATGGTTTCTAAAAATTTCCATAACAAAAGTAAAATCAAGGCAATAGCTCATGCTGGAAAAATCAAGTTTTCTGAAAATGAGACTCATTTAATGATGCCACGAAAAGACTTTTATTGGGATCAGATTTTTGAAACTCGTAAGAAGAAATTCAATGGATTTATTGGATTGCCTGCCATGAATTTTTGTACAGATTTGCTGAATTTTTACAAAGAAACGCACGAGTGTAGAGTTATCTTTTTGAATGAAAATGTAAGTCACTGGCATCGTCCAGTATTCGAAAATTTATATAGTTTGGAAAATTTGGGGTTCGCCAAAGATGATTTAGATTATCTGCTTTATCCGCAAATTGAATTGGTGCGTCAAATGACTGCTAATTACAAAAGCGATATAGAAGCAGCCAAAAAGCAAAGCCAAGATGCATTCGAAAATGCAATACAAAATTTAAAAAATCAGATTCCTTCTGAGTTGATTTTTGAATATAACCTATCAGACGGCATCGCGCCACTTTCCCAATTTCTTGGAATAAAAGAAAAGAAAAATGTTTTTGGTTGGTAGTTGATTTTTGTTCAGTTTCTCAAAAAGAATGTTCAAAATTTAAATTTATAAATGATTGATTATCAGTGTTTTTGATTTTAATTTCTCATTTTAATTTTGATTTGTCTCTGAGTAGTTATATTGCGACCAAATTGCTTGAATGTCTGATTCTAAGAAATCCAATTCAACGTCATTACTGCTGATAATCTTCCTAACGGCCTTTTTGGACATGTTGGGAGTGACGATTATTATTCCAGTAATTCCCGCGTTGTTTGAGGGGGATACGGCGATTTTTGCAGAGCAATTTTCGCAAGGAAAGAGTTCAATTGTTTATGGACTTTTGATAGCAAGTTATCCGTTGATGCAGTTTTTTGGTGCGCCGATTCTTGGTAAATATTCAGATAGAGTGGGGCGCAAACCTGTTCTGCTACTTTCAATGGTTGGCGCTTTGATTGGCTATTTGCTTTTTGGTTTTTCTCTTTATAGCGGCATGTTGGCCTTAATTTTTGTGAGTCGCATGATCCCTGGTTTCATGGCAGGGAATATTGCCGTTATCCTTTCGAGTATCTCCGATATTAGTGATGATGAATCGAAGACAAAGAACTTCGGTCTGGTCGGTGCTGCGTTTGGATTAGGTTTCGTGATAGGCCCGAGTATTGGTGGTTTGTTGGCAGATAGCACGGTGGTAAGTTGGTTTTCATTGGCCACGCCGTTTTGGTTTACAGCAGTTTTGACTTTTATCAATATGATAATGGTTTATTTCTTTTTTCCAGAAACAAACCATAACAAAGTCAAAAACGAAATCTCCTTTTTTCAAGGCTTGCACAACGTCAGAAAGATAAGCAAGATGCCCAATCTCAGAGGCATTTTTACGGTCGTGATCCTTATCTCATTTGGCTTCAGCCTTTTTACTCAATTCTTTGCAGTTTACTTATATCGAGAGTTTAATTTTTCGCCGCGAGACGTTGGATTGCTCTTTGGTTGGGTTGGAATCTGGCTGTTTATTACTCAAGCAGGCATCCTGCGACTCGTTACAAAACGATTCAAACCAGAGCAAATTCTAAAGCTGACGCCTTTATTGGTTGGCGTTTTTGTTCTATGCCTTTTGATTCCAAATGAAGGTTGGATGTTTTATCTGATTCAACCGCTTATTGCGGTGAGCTATGGAATGACCAATCCGAATCTTACAGCATTGGTTTCTCAACAAGCGAGCGCAGACCTACAAGGCGATATTTTAGGTATTAAACAGTCAATGTCTTCTTTGGGGCAGATTGTTCCACCTTTGATTGGAGGCGTAATGGCGGGTTTTGATGCCGCTTATCCCTTGGTCGCTTCTTTTTTGATGTTGGTGAGTGCTTGGTTGGTGTTTCTTTATTCTTTTAGAAAAAAATAGAAACAACTTTAAATAAAAAACAGGCTAAAAGTGATTCACTTTTAGCCTGTTTGTAGTTAATGCTCAAATTCTAATCCCAACATTCGAGAACAAACGCGGGAGGCATATTTCTCGCTTCAAAATGTATTTCTACGTTGTTAAAAATCTCTTCATATCGACTTTTTACTAAAAGCGAATAATGGATTTGAATGAAGCGACCACCTTTCTTCAAGGTACCTTTTGAAATATTAATGATTCTTTTTCCAAGTTTTTCGGGAATTGAAACAAAAGGAATCGCAGAAACAATGTTATCCACTTCTTTACAACCATACTGCTCTAAATAATAAGGGAGTTTTTCTGCAGAGTCTTCTATCACTTTAACTCTGGGGTCGTCAATTTCTTTTCGGATGGTTTTGCAAAACTCTTCATTGACTTCAAAAGTCAAAAGAATCGCATCATCTCTCATTTTTTCGACAATGTGCTTGGTAATTACGCCATCACCGGCACCCAACTCAACAATTACTTTTGAATTTTCAAAATCCACATAGCTTACCATTTTCTCGCAAGCAAATTTTGAACTTCTCGTAAATGTGCCAACCGTTCTCAGATTTTTTAAACTTTCTGAGAAGAACTTCAATTTATTCATCCAATTATTTTTTCTCACACCTATAAGGTCTTCCTTTTAAGCGTATTTGAGGTTTTTTTAGACTTTAATACGCTGACTTTTGATTGTACGAGGCGAAAGTACAAATTCAATTAGTTTCATAGATAGGTTTCATAGAGAAAAGATTTATTAAACAACTTCAATTTTATTGTCCAATAAAAAGCGTTTAAGAAAAAAGACTAATTGGTTACATACCAACCTACTTATTCAAATTTTGCAATTCTGCATATTCAGTCCAAGAACCATCATATAAATATCGACTCTTTTTGAAAGCAATCTCACTCGCTAACATCACAATGCAGGCGGTTATTCCAGAACCACAACTAAAAACTAATTTATCCTTTTTAGTTGTTTTTTTTGTGAAAATTTCTCTCAAATCTTCGATAGATTTGAATTTTCCATTTTCTAACAATGAAGAAGATGGGATGTTTATCGAGTTCGGGATGCTTCCACTTTTAAGATGCTTTCTTGGCTCATCTGCGGTGCCGCTAAAACGTCCTGTTGAGCGAGCATCTACGATTTTAAAATTATTTGAAACTGTGTTTTCAATTACCGTTTCATACTCAATGACAAACTCTTCATTGATTTTACTTTTAAAATTTCCTTTGGGGAACTCTTGTATTACAGTTGATTTTTTAACTGTTTCAAATCCTGCTTTAACCCATTCGGGCAAACCTCCATCCAAGACGCTAATATTTTCATGACCCATTGTTTTGAATAACCACCATGCTCTTGGGCTGGTGTAGATTCCCAAATTATCATAGACCACTATCTTAGAATCTTTATAGATTCCCAATGATTGACATGCTTTTTCAAATTGAGCGGCAGAAGGTACGGTGTTAGGAAAATTGCTTTCTTGGTTTGAGAATGTTCCTTTTATATCAAAAATTCTTGCGTTGGGAATACATAAATCCGCAACGGTCGAAACCTTGCCCGATATTGTTTTTTTAGGACTGGCATCTAAAATTATCAGGTTTTTGTTGGATTGATTGTTATTCAACCACTCTGCTGAGACAACTTCTTTATGCATGATATTGGACGGTTACTTAAGGAACATGAAAAGAATAAATTGTAACAAAGTTGAATAATTATTTTTTTAGCTTTACTAAATTCTTTTTCATTACAAAAACATCAACGCCATGATAGTTTACTTGTTCGATTGACTGCCACCCCATTTTATATATTTTTGCAAGAACGAATATTTTTTCAATTTAATTTACTCCATCTTCAAGCGTTTTCTAATTCTCAAGGATAGTACTATTGAGTGGTTGATAAAATTTGGAAACGCTCAAAAAATAACTTCCCGATTTCAAAAAATTAGTAATCGAAAAGTGACTGATAATGAGGTTTTTCGAGCCAATTTTTTGAATTGAGGAGAGAAGTTATTTTTTGGGTGCTACTAAATCGAATCAACCCAAAATATTTTCCAATTTGAGGTGGCTATCAGATCGCTTCTTCATAAATGAATGTTTCAAAAATAAATTTAGTAAAGTTGAAATAATAGTCTTTATTCTAAAATAATTTGTATGCAATTCGAAAACTTCTTTTTCCGCTACTTTTCCCCGATGTTAAATCGGGACACGCGTTAAAAAATTGAACAATCCGCCGCGGCGGATACTTAATTTTTTGCCTTAATTATCGAAAAAATAAGCATCGATTGCTCTACAACTCATTTTAGAATAAAGACTAATAAAGTTTCGGAAATGAACCGCTTCAAATCGAAATGTTATTATTTCAACTTTACTTACATTCCTTTGGTTGTTCTTTTTCCCTTCTGCTGCGTTGAAAAGCCTCGTAGATGCCTTGCATCGCCTACGTTTTTCGCCTTGCAGAAGAAAAAAATAACGACCCATAGAAACGCAATTTATTGCTGAACCATTCCTAATACATTATATATGAAATATATTTATCTAAGCTTATTTTTTCTTGGTTTTTGTTTTACAGCATGTCAAAAAAATTCTGATATTATAGATAACGTAATAGAAGAGCCAACCACAGAACCTATTACAACTATAGATTTCTCATGGTGGGCGATTGTAGAAGAAGAAAAAAGTTTGAAATCATGGGGTGGTCTTTCTAATAATTCGATTCATAATGCGACTGTTAAACTAATGTTTAAAGGAGCTATTTTATGGGAATCCAATACAGATAAAGATGGGCGCTTTACTTTTCCTGACCAACTTGTACCTGCTGAAGGTGCCTATTTTCTATTTGAAGCACCTGGATATTATAATAATGTAGTTCAGATTGAGGGTGAAACTATTCCAAGTTGGCGAGTACACCTGATGAGAAATACATATCCAAATATTCAGGGAGAGCTACTTACTGATGCAGAATCATATATTACCCTGACTGGGATATTGCAAGATCCGTCCTCCTCCCGAGAAACTTGGTATTACATTACAAATGCAGATAACGAATTGATTGGGACTTCTTTAGTAGGCCCTGAACAACCTCGCTTTTATATGACTACTTTGCCAAATGAAAAGTTGTTTTTGCACTATCAACCTGTGTATTGTGGAGATGGAGGAGTTGTTGAATTGGGCCCTTTTTCTGAAAGTGAAGAACTTGGGAGTTTAGTGGATCAAAGTATTGATTTCTCACATGACTATGATTTGGTAACGCTTAGTAATATTACGGATTGTAATGGAGAAAAAGTTTACGGTCATAATCTTTTCTATAAAAGAGGTGAGCTTACCTTACAAGTAGGTGGCAATACAGCTGTTAATATTTCAGGTTGTGGCTCGACGGCGTATCCTATTCTTCTTAGTGTTGCTACTCAAAATCCTCGAAAATATGTAGAGGTGACAGTAACCCATACTACAGGTCAGCGAACTGATGCCCCTGACCAAATTGTCTGCGATATAGATGACGATACGTTTTTAAAATATAATGTTGAAAATGGATCAGAAAAAGGAGGTGATGTTTTTACAGTTGCCAATATTTTACCCAATGGACAAATGGTACTAAAGCAAGCGGAGCACTCTTTGAATGATGGCAATAGACTTACAATGGTCTTCGATGGCTCCGCAATAGGAAGCCATACTTGCGATTTCAACCTCGTAGTTAGATACTATACTGCTACTGGCTCTTGGTCCAACGGAAACAGTTTGGGTGGTTCCGAATTGAGCGCAACTATCACCAAGAATGATGGTACGTTTGTAGAAGGAACTTTTAGCGGTGAAGTTATGGATACCGAAGAAGTATCTTTAGGAAATTTGGTAGGAAGTTTCAGGGCGCGGATTCAATAGTCTTTATTCTGAAATGAGTAGTAGAGCAATCAATGTTTATTTTTTGACTAACTACTTAGTGATGATTAAAAATAACTTATCCGAAAAGAACAACTTATTTTTCACTCATCATTTAGGGTTATTCTTGCAACTTAGGAATGGTTCAGAAATATAGTGTAATTTGACAAAAAAAATCAACATACAACGATTAGTTAAAGGATGTAAAAACCAAGAATGGTTGGCTCAAAAAGAGCTGTACTTGTTGTATGCTGATGAGATGATGTCTATTGCTATTCGTTACTCAAAGGATCTTTCTTCGGCCAAAGATTTGGTGCAAGAAACCTTTCTTATTTTTTTTAAAAAGATAGATCAATTTGATGAAGAGAAGGGAACGGTAGGGGCTTGGATTAGCCGAATTTTAATCAACAAGTCATTTAAAGATTATCGTAAGAATAAAAAAATGGTTTTCGCAGGCGAAGAAGTTTTTGCGGATGAAGTATCTCTCGAAACCTCAATCGTGGAACAATTAGAAGCAGAAGATATTTTGAATCTTTTGAAAAAATTGCCAGAGGGCTGTCGCATTATTTTTAACCTAAAAGTGGTTGAAGGTTATAATCATAATGAAATTGGCGAAATGCTCAATATCACTGCGAGCGCATCTCGATCTCAATTGACCCGAGCCAAAAAAATGCTTAGGGTTATGATTGAAAAAAGGTCAATTGATAATAATTTTTCGAAGCCTGATTTAAGAACTGATCAAGTTTGACGACTTGAGTTGTATTATATATTTTGAAAAAAAATGGAAGAACATTTTAAAAATAAATTAAAGAATCACAAAGTCGATTGGGACAAGGAAACACTCTTGGGCAATATGCAAAAAGAACTTTCCCAAAAGAAATCGAGATTTAACCGAAGGTGGTTTTGGTTATTGCCATTACTATTGATTGGAACCTGTTGGGGGGTATCTGATATTGGATTTTTTATTGGAAATGGAACCGAACTTGACCATACCATCAGCAATGATATTAATTCAAAAATAGAGGACAGTGAAGTAGATGCATATGATGTTAATCAACCAGATGAAAAGTCAGAAACAGTTTCCAATACGATTGCCAGTAACGCAGATAAAAATCAATTAGATAAAACGAATCCTTCTTCTTTATCAGAAAATAACGAGCTTAAAATTGGAACCTCAAAGGATATTGAAAGTGCAAAGCCTACGGTAAATTCCAAGTCCAATTTTATCAAAAATGATGCGACTATCTTTTCAAATCAAAGAGCGTTGGTTTTTGATTATGGTGTATCTCAAAGCATAAATTCAAAAAAAAGTTTAACCCAGTTCAACAATAATTCTGCTAATTTAAATTCCAATAATCTAAATCATTCAACGAATAGAGCAGCGCGAAAAAAGACAAACCTAATAGCCGTACTTCCCACTTTAGAAATGGAAGAATTACCATTTGATTGGGAAATGAAATTGAATCTCACAACCCCTCAATTGAAACCCGAGGAAGCGAAAGAAATTAAAAAGGTGATTGATCGAAAGAATTACTTTTTTGCGAGTACTGCTGGCGAAATTGGATTAATAAATCGAACCACACAACTTGGCGATTTTGAGCCAGGGTTTCCTGACGAAGTGAAAAAAAATGAGGATGCAGTGACTTCTCGTTTTTTACTTTCTACCAATTTATCGGTTGGATATCAGCATCAATCTGGTTGGTCATTGCAATCTGGATTGGAGTATAATAGGGTAGTAGAGTTTTTCGATTTTGAGGATTCGTTAAATGTTTCTTTCACTAATATTCTGAATGAAAAGGCTTTTTATTTTGTTACCCAAAATGCAGACACCTTGTTTTTTAGCGACTCTGTTGCGCTCGAAAATTCGGAAATTAGAAAAATCAAACACAATAATTTTCATTCTTATTTTAATGTTCCAATAGAGGTTGGTTATCGTCATTCTTTCGGAAAGATGAACGTTTTTGGTACGGTTGGAATGAGTTACGCATTTGCACATACATATAAAGGAAGAGAGCGTCGGTTAATTGATGATGAAAACATGGAGGTTATTGATAATCCTAAGTTCTATTTCAAAAATAGAATCGGAGTTCAATTTAGTTGTGGAGCAGAATATCCACTTTTCCAACAATCCTCTGTTTTTATGAAAATGGCCTATCGGCGCAGTCCGAAATTGGTGACTGGAGCAACCAAATTCCAATTTTATAATGCTTATTCTTTAGGAGTAGGGCTCAGGGTTAGGCTGGGATCTAAGTAGCGTTGAAAAAATCAATAGCTTTTTGCTGAAAAAATGTCTTTTTACCTTTGCGGATACGGAGCTTCAGGTCTTTCGAAAGTTGTTTTTTTTTCAGCGGAACTGAAGTTTCGCAAACGATAGGTATTACTCAAGAAATGATTTCTCTCTTCAATTCATGATGAAATTTGCCGCTTGAAGCCAATCAATGAGTTTTTTAAACAACTTCATTTTTTGAGTGTTTCTAAACGAGCGATTTTTGTGAAAATAAAACGCTGATGCGTTTGCCCCGCTTTTTTACAATCTAAAAAATTATCATGAGAAAAATAATACTTTATAGCGCCGTAAGTTTAAACGGAAAAATAGCTTCCGCTGACGGTGGAGTAGCGTGGTTGGAAGAAATTCCAAATCCAGATAAAACCGATTATGGTTATCATGATTTTTACAAAAGTATAGATACGACTATTCAGGGTTTTAGGACTTATCAGCAAATCATCAATTGGGGAATTGATTTTCCTTACCCTGATAAGAAAAACTACGTTCTAACTTCCAAATCAGATTTGGCTGATACCGAATACGTTGAGTTCGTTTCCGAAAATCTTATCGAATTTGCAAAGAATCTTAAAACTCAAGTAGGGGCTGATATTTGGCTCATTGGCGGTGGGTTGGCTAACTCAAGTTTACTCAACGCAGATTTGATTGATGAGCTGATTGTTCATGTTATGCCTATTATTATACCCAATGGAATTGAGCTTTTTGGCGGGACACCAATTCAATCTCAACTTCAATTAATAGATTCAAAGACATACTCATCTGGAGTGGTAGAATTGAAATATAAACTATCGTAGAACAGAACATAGACTGGTTGTGCTTGGTTTGGAATTACATTTTTTGGTAGTGATATTTTAGGTGTTGATTTTTCTTTGAAAAAACTAAATATAGCTCGCGCGAGTCACGAATTTTTTACAAAAAATTTATCAACCCTTTTATTGACACCACCCATTTTTTTTAACGAAAAGTGGCGTAAAAAGAAGTATTCGATTGCATACTAAATATTTTAGAAGAAAGTCTAAATATATAAATAAACATGTTAATGTTTTTGAAATATGATGAGATGGCAAGTTTTTTGGACTTGTAGCGGTATTCCCCAAAATACAACAAAATGGTTAGTCTTCGTTAAATAGAAACTTCTATTTTTGTATCCCAATCTATCCATTTTTCCATTTACCGAAATCTATACTCCACCATCATGTTCAAACCGATTATTCTTTCCTTTTTTCTTCTCGTGTCAATTGTTGGTTCAAGTCAAAATATTGAGTTGGGACTAATGGTTGGTGGCAGCAACTACTCTGGAGATTTTGTCCCCGAACTTCCTATTTTGGAAGAGACTCAACTTGCGGTAGCTATTTTTGGTCGTTACAATTTAACAGATTATCTTTCTTTTAGAGGACAATTTTCGCAAATGTCGATCAGTGGTTCTGATTTGCATTCCATAAGTAATTTTGTGAAAACGAGAAATTTATCTTTCAAGACACCTATTTCTGAATTCTCCTTCATCCCAGAGTTTAATTTTACTTTTTTAAAAGATGATGAGTTTTTGAGTTCTTTTCGACCTTTTATTTTTGCAGGAGTGAGTTATTACATGTTTAACCCAACGACCACTTATCAAGGTCAGGTTATAGAACTTCAACCACTTGGAACAGAAGGTCAGGGACTTCCAGGGCAACCCGAGAAATATCAACTTAATCAAATCGCCATCCC
>CALLVG010000197.1 GCA_938010715.1 uncultured Saprospiraceae bacterium | reverse complement strand
TTTTGAGCTAATTCTGTCAGACTACTTAGACTTCGAAAACTATCATTTTTCTTTTCTAAGATTTTAAAAATTTAATTTTAAGGTAATCTCTAATTCTCATTGAGACTTTCAATGTTATGAAGGGTTGCTTTCACCAAAATTTATAGCGTTGTTTTCCATCCCAAACCAAGTTAGTAATATTCTTTTTATGGCCTACTAAAAACAATCTTATGCGTACTTTAAAAATATCCAAAAACATCACTCGTCGCGACGAGAAATCACTTGAAAAATACTTCGCTGAAATTTCCAAATTCCAAGTCATGTCTCCCGCCGAAGAGTTTAAACTATTTGAACGGTTAAATAATGGCGAGGACGTTTTGGACGAAATTTTGAATAAAAACCTACGTTTTGTAGTCTCAGTAGCGAAGCAATACCAGAATCTCGGTTTGCCACTCGGCGACCTGATTAGCGAGGGAAATATTGGTTTAATTAAAGCTGCAAAACGATTTGATACTTCTCGCGGATTCAAATTTATATCTTATGCCGTTTGGTGGATTAGACAATGTATGTTGCAAGCCATCAATGACAAAGCAAGGAAAATTAGAGTGCCAGCTAATGTGAGAGGGAATACTACCAAAATTTTGGAAGCAACCTCCAAAATACTCCAAGAACAAGAACGTGAGCCTACTACCGAGGAATTGACTACCTTCACCGGAATCTCAGCTGATCAAATTAGAAAAGGGCTTCAATTCAATAAACGATGTGCTTCTTTGGATGCACCTATAAGTGCCGATTCTGACACTGCCCGTCATGCTTCAATGGAAGATAATGAAATAAGTTCACCTGATTTTGAGATTAGTGATCAAGAGTCAATGAAGGTTAAAATCGGAGAAATGTTAGGCTATTTGCCAGAACGACAAGCTATGATACTCGCTAAATATTATGGTATCGGAGTGGATCACCCGGCATCGCTTGCTGAGATTTCAGAAGAAATTGGCATTTCCAGAGAAAGGATTCGTCAATTAAAAATGCGTGGAATTCTCAAATTAAGGAGAAACTTCAAAAACGCGGTGGAGCTCTTGGGTTAAGCGTTTGTTCTACAGAATTTAATTTGTATTAACAGAAATATATTATTTTATTAAAAAATTTAAATGCTAATAATAAACAGAAAAGAAGGCGAGTCTATCGAAAGAATGCTCAAACGTTACAAAAACAAACACCGAAGAGTCAAATTATTAAGGAATGTCCGTGCAAGAAAACACTTCACTCCGCCTTCTGAAAAGAGAAGAAAAGAAATTCTAAAAGCTACTTATATCAACGAGAAATACGGCGAAAATTAAATTTTTTAATAAAAGCTGAATCGTTCAATTGAGCGATTTTGAATAAATATAAAGAGGCGTACAAAATTAATTGTACGCCTCTTTTATTTTTTAAGGAAGCCGTTACTTACTACCCTACCTTATCCAAAACCTTCTTCAAAGTATCTGCTTTCAAATCATCTACAGTAGCTGCGATGCCCATTTTATTGGCAAGTTTTACCAATTCCGGTTCGTTCAATTTTTTGATTTCGGCGGCAGATAAAATCTTCTTGCCGAAGTCATGAACAGATTTTCCAGCTGCTGCTAAATCACGCAAACTTTGCGGCACTGACCAACGCTCTCCCCCATAATTTTTCGCGAAAGCGTCACAATCTGCAACGAACTCATTGATACCAACATAATCAATATACGATATCGAACCTCCTGTATAAATCGGGAATCCCCAACCTAAAACAGAACCCAAATCTCCATCGCGAGAGGAACGCAAAACGCCCTCATCCAAACATCGGAAACTCTCCAATGCTTGTCTGTGCAGTAATCGTTTTTCGATTGTCTTTTGGTCTAAAGCATCTGGTTTTGAATTGAACATGGTTGTCAATTCTGGCCACAATCTTTTCTTCTCCCCTGCTGGGTAATCATAAAAACCTGCACCATCTTTTTTACTCGTTCTACCCTTTTCAATCATCGAACTTACGATTTTATAAGAGCGAGCAGTTTCTGGATTTTTCATCGAATCAGGATTACTGTCGATGATGTGCTTGCTCAATGTCAAAGTCACTTCATCATGAACGGCCAATGCCCCAACAGGCATTCCAATACGTTTTCCAATATTTTCAATGACGGCTGGCAAAACGCCTTCTTCCAATAAAAACATTCCTTCATTACAGTATGTTCCGAAACATCGTGAGGTAAAAAACCCACGAGAATCATTCACTACAATCGGTACTTTTCTAATTGCTAAAGTATAATCTACCGCTGCTGCAATTGCTTTTGGGCCCGTTTTTTCACCAACAATAATTTCTACCAAAGGCATTTTATCGACTGGTGAGAAAAAATGAATTCCGATAAAATTATCAGGTCGTTCAGATGATTTTGCTAAAAGCGTAATCGGAATCGTTGAAGTGTTTGAAGCGTAAACTTTATCCTTTTCCAAAACGGCTTCGGTTTGTTTCGTCACCTTATCTTTTAAGTTCGGATCTTCGAAAACTGCTTCGATAACTAAGTCGCATCCTTTCATTGATTCAGGATCAATGACTGGTGTAATTTTACTCAACAAGGCTGTTTTTTCTCTTCCGTAGAGCGACCTTTTGCGATGGCTTTATCTAACAATTTTGTTGAATAGGCTTTTCCTCGCTCCGCGCCTTCCATCGAAATGTCTTTCAAAACAACCTCCATTCCTGCTTTCGCAGAAACGTAAGCGATACCTGCTCCCATCATTCCAGCACCTAAAATTCCTAATTTTTTCACCTCATATTTAGGTTCATCTTTCGGACGAGCTGATCCTTTTTTAGCTTTTTGCATTTGAAAAAAGCCAGTGTTGATCATGTTCTTCGCCTCTTTTGACATCACGCAAGCTGTGAAATATCTCGCCTCAATTTCCAACGCTCTATCAATCGGAACTTGAATACCATCATGCGTTACTTTCAGAATGTGTTCTTGATTTGGATAATTTCCATGCGCCAATTTCCCTACATTTCCTACAGCGCCCATCATCGTCATCATGCCATTTGGCGTCCAAATTCCACCACCTGGAATTCTATGTTTTTTATTATCCCAAGGTTGAATTGGTTCTGGATTGGCCAAAATCCATGCTTTGGCTTTTGACATCATTTCTTCTGGAGAGTCCGCCAATTCATCAACGATTCCGTCTTTCAAAGCTGCTGCAGGACGCAATTCTCTTCCTTGCAAAATGTAAGTCAACGCTTTTTGCAAACCACATAAATAAGGCAACTTAACCGTTCCACCGCCGCCTGGCAACAAACCTACTTTTGCTTCTGGTAAACCGATTTTTATTGCAGGATGATTTAATACAATTCGATGATGACAGACCAATGCTAATTCTAAACCGCCACCCAATGCAGCTCCTCCGATTGCGGCTGCGAATGGCTTTCCAGCTGTCTCGATTGCTCGAAACTTCATCGTAATTCCACGAACTGCTTCAAAGAATGCTTTAGCATCGGTTACTGGTTTTGCTAACATTCTCAAATCGCCACCTGCCATAAACATGCGACGCGTCGAAGTGACGATTACGCCTTTCACGTCTGCATCAGCAATTGCTTTTTGTCCAGCTTCCGCGAAAGCGTCCACGAATGCCATACTGAGTAAATTTGCTGGTTCGTTGACTTGGTTGATATTGATTGTGGCTACGCCGTCTGCGTCCACATTGTATTCTAAATAGTCGTTTTTATAGTTTGACATGATTTAATTTTTACGTAGTACGGAGCGGTGCTCCGCAATTATTTTGAAAAAATCAAAAAATGCAAATGATCTTTACGAAGCTTCAATTTGCATTTCAATTCTTATTTTTAGAACGAACCTGGATGGCTTCGTTCTTTAAAATTCTGGTTTGCGATTCTTGAGCGGTATCGCGGAGCACCGCTCCACGTTACGTATGCAGAAGTGGCAATCGCGGAATATTATTCCGCGTTGCGTTACACTCGTTCGATGATTGAGGCAATTCCCATTCCACCACCAATACAAAGGGTGATCAAACCAGTATTCAAATCTTGTCTTTCCAACTCATCCATCAACGTACCAGTTAGCATACAGCCAGTTGCGCCAAGTGGATGACCCATTGCGATGGCACCTCCATTGACATTCATTTTATCGTGCGGCACTTTCAATTTTTGCATAAAACGCATTGCTACTGCTGCAAATGCTTCATTACATTCAAACAGGTCGATATCGCTAACCTTCATACCGGCTTGCTTCAATGCTTTTAAAGAAGCAGGTGCTGGGCCAGTCAACATAATCGTTGGGTCTGTTCCATAAACTGCTGCGGCTCTAATCTTGAAACGTGGTTTTAAACCTAAATTATCTCCAGATTCTTTATTTCCGATAAGGGTAATTGCAGCACCATCAACAATGGCAGAAGAGTTACCTGCATGATGCACGTGATCAATTTCAGTGACTTGTGGATATTTGTCGATTGCTACTCCGTCAAAACCTGCCATTGCGCCCATTTGAGCGAATGAAGGTTTCAAATTTGCCAACCCTTCTACCGTTGTGGAAGGACGAATATTTTCATCAGTCGATAAAACAGGTATTCCATTTACATCTTTGACATTGATACGAGATTTATTGAAAAGACCAGCGGCTTCAGCAGCTGAGGCACGGCGTTGCGACTCGGCTGCAAAGGTATCCACATCGTTTCTGGAGAAGCCATCAATCGTTGCAATTAAATCAGCAGAAATTCCTTGTGGAACGATGTTTCCAGGAATGGCTAAAGCAGGATCGACAAACATTCCACCTCCGTCAGCGCCCATTTTTACACGAGACATAGATTCCACACCCCCTGCAATCATCATACCTCTGAAACCAGATTTGACATAAGCTGCAGCTTGGTTAATGGCTTCTAAGCCTGAACCACAAAAACGATTCAAGGTCACTCCACAAAGGTGATCGCCATAGCCAGATGATTGCGCTGCAGATTTGGCTATATTGGCAGCTTGATCCATCACTTGACCAACACATCCGAGAATCACATCCTCTACTTGGGTCGTGTCCAAATCATGTCGCTCACGCAATTCAACTAAAACCTGAGTTGCTAATTCAGTAGGTGTCACTCCCATAAGTGCCCCTTTTTTGTTTCCCTTACCGCGAACGGTTCGGATAGCGTCATAAATATATGCTTCCATTTTTTATTTAGATTAGAGCGCAGAGACCGCATTTGTAGCAAGTCCTTTTGCTTTCAAGTGAATAATTATCTTTTTTTAGACGTTAAATTTTAGATCGCGTTGCTTTTAGATATTAGATGAGTGACGAGTTCCCAAAAATCCTAAGCGATGTGAACTCAAATATTTAGCGTCTCACATCTAACAGCGAGCGATCTCCCATCCCCTCCTCTACTTTTTCAATTTTGCTAAAAAAGCTTCGAATAGTTTTTTAGTCATCGGGTCCTCCATGTGTCGGCGAAGATCTGCAGTCATTGCGGCGATATCTTTATCAACTGCTTGCAATAATCCTTTCCTCAGTGTTGCTTTTGAGTTGATATAGGTTGCAGGAAGTATTTTGAGCATTTTTTGCATTCTTGCTTCTGAACGTTCGATTACTTCCTCTACTGCTACCGCTTCGTTTACTAAGCCTACTTTTATAGCGTCTTCTGCGTTGAAAAGTTGCGCATTTTGAACGGCCTCCCATGCTGCTTTTTCGCCCATGTGATAGGCATAAATATCAGCCATGATTTCAGGAATAACCAAAGACATCTTGAATTCGTTTAATCCGATGACATGTTTTTCACCTTTACCCATGATTCTGTAATCCGCACAAAGAGCGATTGTTGTTCCTGCTGCAGGTGCAAAACCAGTGATACCACATACAAAAGGTTTTGAAAAACGAGCCATAGCTTGAATGGCTTCCATGAAAATTTTCCAAAATTCAACTGTTTTATCAACACCTCCGGTTGCCATCATCATAATATCCAAGCCAGCACTGAAACAGTGCGGTCTTCCGACCAAAACAACTCCTCCAACCTTTTTGTTTTTTTCAAAATCGAGAAAGGCACCTTTAAGTTCTTTAGCTAAAACGGTATTGACTGCATTGACTTTCCCATTATCAATCTGAACGAGGGCATAGCCATTTTTGTATTCGATGTTAAGTGTATCCATATTGCAAGTATCAGAAAAATTTAGGTTTGAAAATTGATTCTTGCTTGCTTTTTGAGACCCAAAGTGGCTCATTAGTGTATTTATTAAACCAGTTTAATCTGTGCTTCGTTTTTTATGATAAGTTAGTGCCTATTGTTCCACATAAAAAAAGGAGTTACGAAAAACATCGTAACTCCTTGATAATCAGTGTGTCGGGGTGGCAGGATTCGAACCTGCGGCCCCCTGCTCCCAAAACGAAAAAGGGTGGTTTTTCATAGTTTTTTATAGTATGTCAAAAACAACATAAAATATTGATTATCAATAAGTTATAATACTATTCTTTACTTTTAGTTTGTCATAGCATATCTTTGTTGTGTACCATTTTGTGTAAACCCAATACAATTTGTAAGAGTTGGTTGTATTCCGAAATACTTGAGAAAGCATCTGGGGCGAAAGACAATTTGAACTTGGTAAATCTGCCATTAATTTTTTATTACCTTTTTAATTACAAACTTTGTGTAAAAATATGTTGTCTGATTCTTTGGTTTTATTTTTTCGAAAATTCGAAAAACACATGACTTGCCAGCTGTAAGAATTAATGTTAATCAAAAACATACACGATT
>CALLVG010000196.1 GCA_938010715.1 uncultured Saprospiraceae bacterium | reverse complement strand
TCTATCAGTAGCAAATTGTAATCTATTTTCATCATTGAATACCTCTGCTGCCTGTTCAAACGATATATTATGCTTAGTTTCGTTTATTCTGTTTTTTTCTTCATCCCATTGGAGATCTTGCATTTTGTACTTTCGGTTTCTAAAAATTTTAAAGCCGCTTCTAAACCAAATTCGTTTTCAATAAATTTGAGTAAATCGGCATATTGTTGTCGAGTTCCCGGCGCCCAAATGATTGGTAAACTCATTGACCAAGTTGTTCTCTGAAGGATTTCATTGCATCTTCATGTGAGATGCCTTTTCCAGCTTTAATGTCCTTTCGTGCTTGTTCAATAAATGCCTGCTCTTTTTGTGTCAATTCATCCCAAATATCAATCTCTTTATTTTCGGAAAAATAATTTTCCAACAATTGCTTGATTTCATTTAGTACCTTTTCATCCTTCACCTGAAGTAATGCTTGAATAAGAACTAATTTATCAGATTGTAAATCCATGATTCGATTTTTTTGAATATAACGCACTTGCAAGTTAATTGATTTCATGCAGATTTTAAAATGTCTGAATCAGAATTCACAGGATCAGCCTTCGGCGGAGACGTTTTAGAATTTTCAGGATTTTGAGCAGTAGCTTCTGTTTGAGATGTGAGAGGTTCTTTTTGGGCGGTATCTTTTGTTTTTGAGTTCTATATTCAGTTTCTTTTTAAAGGTTCAATCGTAATTCTGAAAATCCTGATTCTGACAAAAGATGTCAGAAGAAATACTCCTATAACTCATTGAGTTACGCCGCTATCAAATCATCTGGCCGAATATTCAGTTCACCTAATAGTAATTTCAATTCATTTAAAAATTGATTACGTCTGCGTAGATATTGGCTTTTCATAATACCAACTTCATCTTTCTCATGAACAGCAATTACACGATCCACATCACTGATTTGTTCTAACAAATTATCAGCATTTTTATACATTTTACAATTTTACGATTCAATAGAGAAAACATATCTATATTTTTATATATAAATATACACGAACCATGTTATGATTGAAGCAATTATGAACCTTATTTTTGTGACTTGTATGTTCAAATAACACTCACAATTTTAACTAAATCAAGTTCGGAAACAATAGCAAAAAGACTGTAAATAAATCTTATTTAAATTCCTTGTTAACCTGACTATTAAAATTATGAAGAAGTACTTTTCCATCATAACATGCCTCATCATGTTATTACCATTTTTTATTTTCGGTCAGACTGTTAATGTTACGACCGATCGGCCAGATGCCACTTATGAAGCGGGTGAATCCATGAATTTCATTGTCACCGGTGGAAGTGGTTCTGCAAATTATGTCATCCATTATGACCATGGCGTTACACCAGCACTCGAAAGAGGCACTATTCAATTAGGGGGTACAATAGAAATTCCATTTACTCTGAACGAACCAGGGGCAGTTATTTGTTTGGTAGTCGCTAACGATGGTTTGGATGTCATTGGAGCAACTTTCTCTCCATTTGACATTGAACCTTACGAAGATGACCCAGCAGATTTTGATGCTTTTTGGGAAGCACAAAAAGCTAAATTGGCTGCTGTACCACTTGACCCTCAATTGACGCCAATCACTACCCCCAATCCTAATACAACTGATTTTAGAATTTCTTTAGGAAGCATAGAAGGCAGAAGGCTCTACGGTTATTTATCAATTCCAAACGGTGGGATTGATTTGCCTGCGGTGATCACTCATTCAGCATTTGGCGTTGGACCAAATTTATGTGTTCCAAGACCTGAAATCGCTGATGAATTAGGAGCAATATCTATGGCAATTTGGATGCATGATGGAGAACCCGACACGCAAGTTGCTGATGCTTATGAGCCAATGATTTGGGACAATCGAGATAGTATTTACTTTCGATATGGAGTTTTTGGTATACTTCGCGCAATGGATTATATACAAACAATGCCAGAGTTTAGAGGGGAAGGAATTATTCTGAATGGCGTAAGTGAAGGAGGAGGAATGTCATTGCTCACCGCTGGAATTGACGACCGAGTAACTGGTGTTTCAGCATCAATTTTCGCGCATGCAGAACACACTGGTTTTAAATATGGAAAAGCAAGTGGATTCCCTCATTATTTGCAGCAAGCACCTTTTGTGATTCAGGGAGTAGATGTTGATCAGGTTTTGGAAGCCACTAAATATTACGATGTACTGCGAGCGGCTAAACGATTTGAAGGTCCAGTTTTGGCTTCAATTGGTTATGAAGATTTGACCTCAATTCCGATGGCTCAATTTGGCGCCTACAATCAACTGAAAGGACCAAAAACATTGATTCATAAAGTAGAAGGAGCGCACCAAAATCCAGATGAATTTTTTATCGGAAAATTTGATTTTTATAGAAAATGGCTAGACATGCCTGGTCAGACAAATTTTCACGCTGACGCAGGGGCAGATCAATCTGTTGCTGGTTCAGCAACTTTGACAGGAGTCGTTGAAAAAGCAGGAGCTGAAAACACTTCTCTACCTGTTGAGTGGACAATGGTAAGCGGCCCTGCACCTGCAACGATTGCCACACCAACCAGCCGGATAACTACTGTTAATTTCACTCAAGATGGTGAATATCAATTTAGAATTCGAGCAACCGATAAAACGGAATTAACTACAACTAAAACTTTTTATACCTTTTCAGATGTGGTAAAAATATCGGTAGGTTCTGTAATCGCACCTTGTGCAAACGCAGGTGGCGATGCAGACGGCGACGGCATTTGTGCAAACGAAGATTGCGACGACAACAATCCTAACATTTCACAAACAGGCGATGCGTGTGATGATGGAAATCCAAACACAAACAATGATGTCATCCAAGCAGATTGCTCATGTGCTGGAACAACAATGCCACCACCAAATAACAATTGCGCTGTCTCATATCAACTTGATGGAAATACATTGACCGTTTCACAACTCACAGACACTTATAACTTGATAAACATTTACGACCGAACTTTCAATATAATTCAAAGTTGCCAAGATTGGATTTCCCCTTGCAATATGACGGAAGTCTTCATTCTACCTAACACTGATTTATATTTTGTACAAATTCAATCTTTCTCAGATTGGGATAATCAGGTTTGTAATATATTTGAAGCGATTGAGATACTTAGCATACCTGGGTGTGAGAATGTAACAGATGGAGGTGAAATTTCAGGAGACGAAGCAGTTTGTTTTGGAGAAACACCTGCTCCGATTACTTCAGATATATTTCCTTCAGGCGGTTCGGGTACAATGGAGTATCAATGGATAAGTTCTACCGATTACTGTCCTTTTGACATTTCAGATGAAATCCCTGGAGCAACCCAATCAACTTATACACCAGTAGAACTTTTTGAAACAACCTATTTCAGACGTCTATCAAGGCGAGCAGGTTGTTCCAAGTGGGACCAAGGCATTTCTAATTGTATTGCAAAAATTGTTGAAAACTGTGGGAATCCCACAACCGGCTGTCCTGTTGACTTTTCAATTAATGCCACTTCAGTGAGTTTTTCAAACATCACTGCCCCGATTGCTGCTGTAAAGATTATTGATAGCAGAGGTGTAGAAATTTTCAACTGCGAAACACCAAACGGAACACCCTGTCCAGAAATGTCCACGATTCAATTGACACCAGAAATTTATAATTTATTCATCTTAACTGCCGAAAATTGGAATCAAGGTTTTACCTGTAATATTGCTGAAACCTTCCAAATCACGACTTCATTGAAACAATCAAACAACAATAGAAATTTGGAAATGAATTCCCTTTCTTTGGAAAATTTGAAAGATGAATTTAGTGTATTTCCAAATCCAGCCAACGATGAAATTAATTTGATTTTTGGAAAGAACACTCCTAATGGTGAAGTAATTATTTTCAACCAAATGGGACAAATTGTGAAGCGGACAGCTTTCGCAAAAAATCCTATTTCGGTTTCGGAATTACCGACGGGAGTTTACTTTATTAAAGTTGGAAGTAAAACGGTCAAGTTTATTCGAAGTAAATAAAAAACATTCTTAGACAAATTCCGTGGTCAGGTCGAAGTTGAAATTTTATTGTCCGTTAGGAAAAGAAATTTTCAACTTCGACCTGACTTCAATCACGGGATTTTTCTAAGAACCATAAAAAAGAAGGTTACGTTTACTAAATTTTAAAAGTTTAGTAAACGTCGCTTAAAACAAAAGGGCGAACGAAAATTAATTCGTTCGCCCGAGTTTTAATTATTTCTCATTCACCGTAAATTTTGCAAAGCGTTTAATTACGGTGAATAGAATGCTTATAGTACAGGAGCAGCAGCTACAATTGCTTTGTCAGCTTTCGCTGCGTACTTTTTGAAATTTTCATTAAAAAGTTTCGAAAGTTTTGCTGCTGTTTTATCATAATCAGCTTCATTTCTCCAAGTGTCTCTTGGATTCAAAACTGCGTTTGGAACATCTGGACAAGTCTTTGGCATCATTAAGCCAAAAACTGGATGCTCTCTGTATTCCACCTCATTCAAATCACCGTTCAGAGCGGCTTTGATCATCGCACGAGTGAAACTCAACTCCATACGATTTCCAACGCCGTAACCGCCACCAGTCCAACCAGTGTTGATTAGCCAAACATTGATTTTTCCATCACCTTGGCGGCTTCCTTTTTTGAGTTTATCACCCAACAACTGCGCGTAAGCAGTCGGATGTAATGGTAAAAACGGCGCACCAAAACAAGCAGAGAATGTTGCTAATGGCTCGTTGATACCTTCTTCGGTACCAGCAATTTTTGCAGTATAACCACTAATGAAGTGGTACATCGCTTGCTCTGGCGTTAACTTGGAGATCGGAGGTAAAATTCCGAAGGCATCGCAAGTCAAGAAGAATATATTGCGAGGCAAATCACCACGAGAGTTATACATGATATTATCAATATGATAAATCGGATAGCTCACTCGCGTGTTTTGCGTAATATCTACATTTGCATAATCAACAGTCGTTCCGTCCTCCTGAAAACCTACATTTTCCAATAAAGCACCAAATTTGATGGCTTTATAAATTTGAGGTTCTTTACTTGGAGAAAGGTCGATGGTTTTTGCATAACAACCTCCTTCAAAGTTGAAAACACTTTCTTTTGACCAGCCATGCTCATCATCACCAATCAACCTTCTTTCTGGATCATTTGAAAGAGTCGTTTTACCCGTTCCAGACAATCCGAAGAAAAGCGCAGTATCTCCTTTTGCACCTACATTTGCAGAACAGTGCATGGACAATACATTGTTCTCGGATGGCAAAGTGTAATTCAAAACAGAGAAGATTCCTTTCTTGATTTCACCAGTATAAGCTGTTCCACCAATGATAATCGTTTTGGTAGAAAAGTTGATGATGGAGAAATTGTCTTGGCGAGTGCCATGTGTTTTAGGATCTGCTTTTACACCTGGGAATGCATATACTTTCCAATCGGGAGAAAAGTTTTTCAAATCACTTTCATTTGGGCGCAAAAACATGTTGTAAACAAACATATTTTGCCAAGGATACTCCGTATAAACTCGAACATTGAGTTTGTAGTTTGGATTGGCGCAAGCATGTGCATCTCGCACATACACCTCCTCCAATGAGTCTGCGTACTTCGTAATTTTAGCGAAAAGTTTTTGATAGGTATCGTTCGTAATTGGGATATTGATATCACCCCAATCTACAGAATCTTTAGTCAATGCGTCTTCAACAATGTATCTGTCTTTAGGTGAACGGCCCGTGAATTTTCCTGTTTTGACCACAAGGGCACCAGTACTACTCAATTGACCTTGACCTTTAATAATTGTTTTTTCAACAAGGGCAGCAGGAACCAAATTTTTAAGTTGGTTTTTCTGATTAAGGACTTCCATTATTTAGTAAGATTTTTTGTATTCTTCAAAAAACGCCAGAAACTAAACTCAAAGCAATAAAAAAGGCATTTGCTTCGAATTTGAATGATTCATGGAATCTATTGAAGAATGATTATTTAGTTAGGACTGCAAAGGTGCAGGTTTTCTAATTAACATCAATGGATGAGACGCATTTTATCTGATATGTATTCGTTTTGAAGGGACAAATTCTTCAAAGTTTGTAGTTTAGACATCAAAGAATTATTTGATGTGAGGGGAAATTTTTAGTCAATCAGCTCTCTGAACCAATTATCTCTCCACTCAATTAATTCATTTATCGCTGCGTAAGTGCTTATTCGCCAGATGATTCTGAAGAAAATGAGCAGTTGTTGTATTAAAAAGAAAACAAAAATAAGGAGAGTACTTATCATTCCTAAATTACTTTCCAGTAGCCAATACAGTCCAACAACAATTAATTGTACAAATGCAAAAACTATCAACATTCCTTCTATTGAGCGGAAGTTTTTTCTTACAAAATGAAAAGCAGTTTTGATGGACTCCAGGACACTTAGATTTCTTTTCAAGTAGAAAAGTCTGGATGAAACCGACCATGCAAAAAGGAAGAGCATCAACAAAACGTAGAGAAAAAAAACACCAATTAGTATAAAAACGTATTCTCGTTCGGAAGGAAGGCTTCTGATGATTGATTCCCAATTAGAAACCAATGGCGCCCAAATTAATACCGAAAGTAGAAGGATGATAATCAGAAAAAACAATCCCATCTGTAAAAATGGAACAAAAAATACCGCGCCACCTGCCCAAAAAATATCCCAAGTAGGTTCTTTCTTTTGAATAGTAAAAAGTAATCCACCATTCATGAAAACGCTAAAAATCATCCATATCAAAGCCAACCATGGTAGGCCGCCAGTGAGTATTCGCATGAAGTCTCCATGCACATTTTTCAAGTCAGAAATGACGGTGTGGTCGTAGCCGTTTAAGAGTTTTTTTAGTTCTAATGAGTTTTCGATTGGCGCAATTAATTCACTCGCGACCAATACGCCCAACACCATTGCCAACAAAAATTGAGTGACATAAACTATCAATCCAACTCGCCATGAGCTGATTCCCGTTTTCCAACCTTGAACAAATGCGTTTAGCAATGGTGGCGTTTTGTGTGCGCCAAAGTTAAAAACTAAATTAGAAATGGGATTCTATTCCGCTTTCGGAATATCTTCCAACTTGTAATAAATTTTCAAACCTAATTTTTTGGCTACTTCGACATCTTGATCTGCTCCATTAGAAGCACCTTCAATTCTCAAAACAGCATCACATTTTACGAGCATTCGATGCGCCACTGGGTATTGTATTTCATGAAAAATTTCATCTCCAACTTCTTTTGAACCAGCTAACTTCATCAGCGGCAAAGCAAGCCATTCACCAACAATTGGCATATGTCCCAATCGAAAAATTGGCAATGCGTACGATTCTAACTTTTGAAGATTTTGTTCGATTAAATGTGGATCATTGTTGGTTCCACTACGGTAAGGACCTGCGATAAGGATTAGCATATTTTTCTTTTGTTTGTTTCCACAAAGGAAAAGACAAAAGGCGACAAAAAACTTAAGGTAGATTAAGAAATCACAGATTGGCTTTTTTTGCTCGAATAGAACTCAAAAACTCTGGGGTAATTCCGAGATAGGAAGCAATTTGTTTTTGAGTTATCATTTGGGAGATTCGTTCGTACTTTGTACAAAAATTATCGTAGCGCTCTGCTGCTGGAAGCGACAGGTTTTGAATCGTCCTCAATTGCTCCCGAACATATGCGTTTTGAAAAATAATCCTAAAAAACTTTTCAAACTTTGGGAAGTTGAGGAGTAGCTTGTCCATGTTCTCCTTGCTTAATTGAAGCACTTCGGTTTCTTCTAAAGCCACAATATTTAACATAGCAGGTTGCCGATTAATAAAGCAATTCATATCTGTTATCCACCAATCTTTCATCGCAAACATGATAGTAGATTCTTTTCCATCATGATTAAAAAAGGCTCTTAAAATTCCAGTATTGACAAATGAAATATTGCGGCAAAGTTGCCCTCCTGCGAGGACAAAATCTTTTTTAGAAAACTGTTTCTCTTTTAAAAGTGAGCAGAAGAAATTTCGTTCTCTTTCGTCGAGGGAGATATGTTTTTCTATGTTGAAAAGAATTAGGTCGTAGTTCATTTTACCAAACCTTTTCTGCCTTTCCTTTCTCGACCCATTTGCTCCATTTTTTATTGTAGGTATGCACTTGATCAGTAGCATCGCCATTCTTATCTACTAATGGATAACCTTCATTCGCCCATTCGAAAATAGAACCATAAAGATTTGTCACATTGGTAAATCCACGTTTTTTCAACTTCTCTCCTAACTTCTCTGAGCGATAACCAACCGAGCAA
>CALLVG010000195.1 GCA_938010715.1 uncultured Saprospiraceae bacterium | reverse complement strand
TCAACTGCAAAAAATAAACATCCAACCACTGATCAAATTTATACCCGATTTCCTTAAATTTCCCTACTTCTTCAAAACCAAACTTTTTATGAAAACGAAGGCTGCCTTGATTTAAATTATCCACTACCGCAATCATCACATGATAGTTTTGTGCTTTGGCGATATTGATCAATTCTTGCATTAATTGATGGCCAATCTTTTGACCACGGTGCTCATGATGCACATAAACTGAATGTTCTATCGTATTATCATATCCTCGTCGTGAACGAAACTTTCCAAAACTTCCATAACCAACTACTTTATCATCGTTAGTCGCTACGATTATTGGAAAACCCGCTGCAATTCGTTCCTTGTACCAACCCATTTGATATTCCAAACTCTTGGGTTCGTACTCATAATTGGCGGTCGTATGCAAAATAGCATGGTTGGATATTTCCAAAATAGCTGGCACATCTTCTTTATTTGCTGAGCGGAGGGTAATTTCCATTTCAATAAGTAGATTTGCAGAAGCACTTTGCTCCTAATTCACTGATAAACTAATCAACTAAATTTCTAATCTGTGTATATTTTACTTGTTTCTATTGTTGTTGGACTCTTTTTAGTCATGCTTTTCCTCAATATCTATTTCAGAGTGAAGGTCATGAAATCTTATAAAATCATGGTACAAAACCGTGTAGAATTTAATGCCACCGATATTTTTAGTAAGAAAAAAGTAGAGGAAGAGATTATTCCTAAATACCCACATTTAGAGGAAGAGATTACCACCTTTGCGAATCATTTGCAATTTTCGATTAAGGCAGGGACGATGCTTTTGGGACTAATTACAGCGATTGGGGGGATTATGATGTGGTTTCGACATGAGGGGTAAAGTCGAGCATAGAGCGATTTAGTGGAACGCGGATGACGCAGATGAACACGGATTTTCGCAGATTTTTTTTCTCTGAGCGACGTAAGAAAAATATATTAAGTTTGGTACACACTTTTTTGCGGATTTTCATTTTTGAAAATAATAAAACGTCCCGTTTTATTATCCGCGAAAACCCGCGTCTATCCGCGTCATCCGCGTTCCTCTAAGTCGCTCAGTGTAGCTAAACCTCAATGTAGCTCAAAGAAAATCATGGCACCTCCACCCTATTCAAAATACGATTAATGACATCCTCCTGCGTGATATTTTCCGCTTCAGCTTCATAAGTCAAACCGATACGGTGACGCAACACATCGTGACAAATTGTACGCACATCTTCAGGAATCACATATCCACGACGACGCAAAAAAGCAAATGCTTTGGACGCTTTGGCAAGATTGATACTTGCACGAGGAGAACCTCCGTAGCTGATCATGTGGCCGAGGTCATTCAAACCAACATCAGATGGATTACGCGTTGCAAAAATGATATCAAGAATGTACTGCTCAATCTTTTCATCCATGTACACTTTCTTCACAGATTCGCGAGCGGTCAATATTTCTTTGGTAGTAATGATTGGTTTTATGACATCGAAATTATCATGCTGCATATTGCGACGCATGATTTCTCTTTCTTCTTCTTTTGATGGGTAGCCGATTTTGACTTTCAGCATAAAACGGTCAACCTGTGCCTCTGGCAGTGGGTAAGTACCTTCCTGTTCGATTGGATTTTGAGTAGCTAAAACAAGGAAAGGTTCTTGCAATTTGAAAGTCTCTTTTCCGATGGTAACCTGACGTTCTTGCATCGCTTCAAGCAAAGCAGATTGAACTTTTGCAGGCGCTCGGTTAATCTCATCGGCTAATATGAAATTGGAAAAAATCGGCCCTTTTCTAACCGTAAATTCATTTTTGGAAGGGTTATAAATCATCGTTCCTAAAATATCGGCTGGCAGCAAATCAGGCGTAAATTGAATACGGCTAAAATCCGCATCAATCGCAGTTGAAAGCGTTTTGATGGCTAATGTTTTTGCCAAACCGGGCAAGCCTTCCAACAAAATATGACCTCTTGACAATAAGCCAAGAAGTAATCGTTCCATCATTGTTTTTTGACCAACAATTACTTCTGAGGTGACTTCGTTTAGCTTTTCGACAAAAGCACTATCAATATAAATCTGTTGATTAATCGCTTCAATATCCACTGAATGCATCGGGTATGATTTTTTATTTTCAAATTTGGCTGCAAATATAAGAAGCCCTTTGAATTATTTGAAAGGTTTTATTTCTGTAAATAAACATCAGAAACCTGACTTTTCGGGGATTACATTACAAATCTTCTAAAATACTCAATTACCTTTGTGTTAGAAAAAGAAAAACTATGCTACACAAATTTTATGCGACCGCACTCTTATTATTTTGTATGACTCCTATTTTTGGTCAAGCCAAAGTAGAAATTCCTAAAAAAAGCACACCTACTGAAGCTATCAGAGATTTAAAAGATGGAATTCTGATCGTACGCTTAACTAGTGAGTTCAAAAAGATAAAAGAACTCAATCGCATACTCGAAGAAGGAGATATTAGTGCGCAAACAAGAGCAAGCTTACCGAACAAAATTCAGAAAATCATAGAAGATCGTGATGCAGAAAACAGTTCGTGGATCACTTATTTTGAAACCGAATACAATTTTTCTGATGTCTATTTCGCCTACGATACGTTGAGAAAAGAAGCCCTTTTGGGCAATGGTGGAGAAAACTGTTTTTTAAATAAAAGCTTTAAAATAGAGCCTTCCCTTTCATTAGAAGGAAGAAATTTTTTGATGCTTTTTAAAGAAACATTACCTGACTCGGGAGCCGAAGCAGTCGTTTTTAAAGATGCGAGTTTCCAAGAACTTTCTAAACCATTTCCTTATTATGTAAAGACAACTGGGTTTATGCTTGTTTTTAATTCCCTTTTCAAAAACGAAATAGCGGAGGATAGAAACATTCGTCGTATCGTTAAAAAAGTAAATAAGAAGCTGGAAAGTTTTTACAAAAAATCTTGATTCATAAACGAAACTGCCCCGAATACCAACGGCATCGGGGCAGACCACACACTATGAGAACACCCAATTATGAGTCTTTCTGTTTAAAGTGGTGAAGTAGAACCCAAATTTATTTGGGTAAAAAAAAAGAGAATCGGCCATCCCCTCATTGCCATCGGTTTAATGGAAAACATCGGATTTGGGAAAACTCGGTTTCGGAATTGTGCATTTCTTAACCGATTCTCTTCGCTATTTTTCAGAATAATCCCGAAGTGAATTCGAGACAAGTTGTGGTTAGAAGAATAATTTCAGAACCAACGAATATAATACGCTCGAACTGCCAAGATTGTTATTCATCAAATTGTTATAGTTTTTAACATTTAAAAATATAATACTATAATCAACTGACTAACAACTACTTACAACTAAATATTCAAAATTCCGCTTATAACTTTAACGTATAAATTGTCGTATTTTGAACATCTAAAATTATCGCCTCAAACATTTTACAATTTCCTACCTTTGTATTTAGATGATCGCACCAAAAACAATACAGGAAGTTTACGATACCGCTAAGATTGAGGATGTCGTTCAGGATTTCATGCCGCTCAAACGGTACGGCTCGAATATGAAAGGTCTATGTCCTTTTCATAATGAAAAGACGTCGTCATTTGTCGTTTCGCCTGCTAAGAACATCTTCAAATGTTTTGGTTGTGGAAAGGCAGGCAACCCGACCACCTTCGTCATGGAGCATGAGAAATTTTCTTATGTCGAAGCCATCAAATACCTCGCAACGAAGTACAACATCGAGGTCATCGAAAAACAATTGACTGAAGAGGAGCGACAAGCACGCCAAGTAAATGACAGCTTATTTGTCGTCAATGACTTTGCAAAAGATTATTTCCAAGAACAACTTTTTGAAACAGACAGAGGGAAAAGTGTTGGTTTGAGTTATTTCAAAAATCGTGGATTTAGAGAAGATACGATTCGTAAATTTTCGTTGGGATATGCGCCAGCTGGTGTCAATAATTTTCTAAAATACGCTGAAAGCAAAGGACATAAAACTGAGATGCTCGAAAAACTCGGTTTGGCCAAAAATAACCGTGATTTTTTCCGCGACCGTGTGATGTTTACCATTTTCAACCTTTCGGGAAAACCGATTGCGTTTGGTGGACGGATTTTACAGAGTGATAAAAAAGCACCAAAATACATTAACTCACCAGAGACCGAAATTTACAATAAAAGCAAATCGCTTTTTGGTATTTTTCAAGCAAAAAGCGCCATCGGTAAACTCGATGAGTGTATGCTGGTCGAGGGTTATACGGATGTGATTTCGCTCAATCAAGCTGGCTTTGAAAATGTCGTTGCATCATCTGGGACATCGCTCACACGTGAGCAATTGCGGCTCATCAAGCGATTTACACCAAACCTCAAAATTCTTTATGATGGAGACAAAGCAGGGATCAAAGCGGCGTTGCGTGGACTTGATTTAGCGCTCGCAACTGATTTGAATGTTCGGATCTGTCTCATCCCAGATGGAGAAGATCCAGATTCTTATTTGCAAAAAGTAGGGGCAACTGCTTTCCAAGAATTTATTGATAAGCAAGCAAAAGATTTTATTCTTTT
>CALLVG010000194.1 GCA_938010715.1 uncultured Saprospiraceae bacterium | reverse complement strand
CGACACATTTGTGACAAACATATTTTCCGCCACTCTTTGTTAAAAAATAATTCCGTAGCTCGGCTATGCAATGATTTTTTGCCTCGATTAGCGAAAAATCTGCTCTGTCAAAAATGACGATTATTTAAGCCACGCTACTTACTTCTTTTTCCGCTACTTTTCATAAAAAAAATTGAACCGTCCGCCGCGGCGGATGCTTAAAAAAATTTTCTCAATTATCGAAAAAAATAAGGCCAGCATGGAACAAATCGCTAAAACGGCAATAGCTCGCATGCGCTCAGTACTGCTCGTAGCTAAGACCGATATAAATACTTCTAAACGTCAAATATTAGCTCCAAGTCAAAACATTTCACTATTTTTGTTTTTTTTTGAGACTTCCAGCTTTTTCCTCCGTCTAACGAGTCGTGAACTGGAAAGTACTCCTCACTCTTTGGAGTGTTATTAATTTAAAAACAACTTTCCTACACCTAAATTGCAGTTAACCAGAAACAAGGAAATATCAGATTTAGAAGTCATTGAGCGTTATCTTCAAACGAGAGACTCCTCATACTTTGGAATATTATACAAAAGGTATTCCTCTAAAGTATATGCAAAATGTATCTCTTTATTAAAAGACGAAGCTCGTGCAGAAGATGCCGCACAGGAGATCTTCACTAAAATTTATCTAAATCTGGCAAAGTTTACGGGTAAATCCAAGTTTTCAACGTGGATTTACTCGATTACGTATAACTATTGTATCGACGTCATCAGAAAAAACAAAAAGAATAAAAATGTATTTTCTGATGAAATGGAACGCGCTCCTGACGTGATTGATGATATTGAAGATCAAGAATTATTATTGATGAGAGTAGATCGACTCAAAATTGTTCTTGAAAAAATACCGGAAGGAGATAAAGCGATTCTTTTAATGAAATATAACGAAGATTTTTCGATTATAGAAATTGCCGAAGCCCTCAACAAGTCTGAAAGCGCAGTTAAGATGAAAATCATGCGCGCAAAACAAAAAGCGAAAGCCGTTTATAATGACCTTTTTAAAGAAAATTGACTATTATGAGTATTAACAATTTCAAGCGGTTCATGGAGGAGGAAGAAACCAGAATAGGTGAGGCTCCGAACAGAATAGATGCTAATGTTCAAAGCACAACGAATTTTTTCACTTTTGCAGGAAACCTGATTGAGGTTTTCCTTCCTAGAGTTTTGGAAGCATTTGTAGCGATGACTGGCGGCAGTAATCGTGAATACGACGATCAAAAAAAACGCCGTACACCTGACAATGGGTATAACGGTCCAAGAAATTTTCCTAAATAAAAACTTTACCTAAACGCCCTCATTAGATTTAGAATGGACTTATTAGAACCACTTATCAATCAAGTACTTATTTCGATACCAAATATTGTAGGCGCACTGTTTGTGTTTATAATTGGCTATATCATAGCCAAAATGGTAGCAAAAATGGTAAAAAAACTACTTGACAAGTTGAATGCCGATAAACTTGGAGAAAAACTAAACGAAGTTGATCTTCTAAAAAAAAGTAACTTCAATATTGAGATAAGTTCGGTTTTGTCCAAAATATTCTATTACCTAATGATGCTTTTCTTTTTAGTAGCATCTGTGGACATTTTAGGGATGGACTCTCTCTCCAATCTAGTTAGAGATTTAATCAATTACATTCCACAATTCCTTACTGCATTAGTATTATTGGCTGTTGGTCTTGTTATCGCAGACACACTTTCAGGTATCATTAAGTCAACATGTGCATCATTGGGAATACCATCTGCTGGTATCATCGGGAGTATGGCATTTTGGATTATTTTCCTAACAATAGGAGTAAGTGCCCTTTCTCAAGCAGGTATCGATACAGATTTTATAAGAGCAAATATTAGCATATTGTTAGCGGGCGTTATCTTTGCATTTGCAATCGGGTACGGTCTTGCATCCAAAAGTACTGTTGAAAACTTTTTAGCCTCATTTTATAGTAAAAACAAATTTAACCTTGGCGACACCATTGAAATAGATGGTGTAAAAGGTGAAGTCGTTGGAATAGACAATACTTCCTTAACCTTAACTTCTGAAAACGCCAAGGTAATCTTTCCGCTTAGTACCCTATCTAAAGAAAAAGTAAAGATTTACCAATAACTATTATCAAACACATAAATAGAAATTCGATTATACTCAAGATTCCATTTTGAGTATGGAAATTGGGAGATGTTTGTTATTAGGGCAAATGTCCCGTTTATTAATAGTTTATAATTTTTATTACTCGATTTTTTTCAAAACAAATTCAAAATTTAAAAAAATGTTTAAAAAAATTCTCTTACTAACGATCGTTGTTTTTGCAGCTAATTTCGTGAGTGCACAAGCAACAGTTGCTGAATTAAAAGCACAAAAAGCAGACAAAGAAGCTAAAATCGCAGCTTTACAGGGTGAAGCAGATGCATTAGCTACACAAATTGCTTCTTTCCCAGGTTGGAAAATAGGTGCATTAGGAACTTTAGGTGCTAACTTCTCTCAGTTTAACAACTGGGGACCAGACAATCAAAATACTTTTGCATCAATAATTGGTGCTACTGGAAACGCATTTGCAAACTTGGATCGTGACAAATTTTTCTGGAGAAATGGAGCAAATTTAGTAGTTCAACAAACTAAATTAAACACTGATCCAGATGTAAGTGTAGATTTTCAAACTACGGCAGATGCCTTTAACATCAATTCACTTTATGGTTACAAATTAACTGACAAGTGGGCTATTTCTGCATTAGGTGACTACAGAACTACTTTCTTAAATTCATTCAACAATCCTGGATTTTTAGACGTTGGAGTAGGTGCTACTTGGTTGCCAATTCCTAATGCTGTAGTTGTATTTCACCCATTGAACTACAATTTAGTTTTTGCTGACAGTGACCTCTCTTACACCTCTTCTTTAGGTCTTAAAATTGTTGCAGATTACTCTCGTTCATTGCCTATGGGCTTGGCATGGAAAACAAATCTATCTTCATTTATTAGCTACGAAGATCCAGATAACTTAACTAACTGGGTTTGGACGAATGGAGTTAGTACTACTTTCTGGAAAGGATTAGGAGTTGGACTTGATTTCGGTTTTGCAGGAAACAAACAACTTTCTTACAATAGATTCCTTACTAATAACGCATTAGATAGTGAAAATTTCAATATCTCTGAGTTAGGTAGTGATAACGATCCACTTCAATCATTCTGGGTACTTGGTTTGACATATACCCTTTAAAAAATAGAAGAAGTCTTTAATTTAGACTAACCCAAACACGTTTATATGTGTACCCGTCTCCGACTTCGGTCAGAGGCGGGTTTTTTCTTCTGATTGTATAAAAACACCGCTACCGAATGTATTGATTGACATATAGCGCATTGCGATAGTCCTGCTTATAATAACACATCAATTGGTATCGCTCAATGATCGAAATGATCGAACACAGATTTAATTAACCACCTCCAAGCCGCTTCAAAACTTTTTCTTTTTTATTTCGGGAAATACTAACAACATTTCCATTTTCCATAAGCAGAATCCCTCCATCAGTTCTTCTGAATTCCTGAACTTTTGAGAGATTTACAATATGAGAACGATGCACTCGCATAAAATTGAATGGAACAAGTGAATCTTCATACGTGCCTATATTTTTTGAAATCAAGATAGATGGTCGATTTGAAAAGTGAAATTCGCAGTAGCTTTGATGTGCGTCAATATTCACAATATTATCAAGTTGCACGTAGATAATCGCATCAAGCATAGGCAAGGCAATGGTATGTGACTTCTTCATTTTCGCTGTACTCTCTCGCCCTTCCATCAGATCAAGCATCAATTGAAAGCGCTTCATCGTTTTCTCACGAAAGAATTTTTCTTCTGCTTTTTTGACGGCACTCATCAATTCCACCGTATCTAATGGCTTTAGTAAATAATCCAAGGCGCTGAGTTTGATGGCATCCATCGCATATTTGTTGTACTCAGTGATAAAGATGATTCCAAATTTGATTTCAGAAAAGGTGCCAAGCATTTCCAAACCCGTCATACCAGGCATTTCAATATCTAAAAAAATAATATCTGGTTGATGCAGATTGATTGCTTTTATACCAGAGACTGCACCATCGCAAGATGCCACGATTCGCAGTTGAGGACAAAAGGTTTTTAACTGATTGGAAACGGCCTCTAAACTTTCTGATTCGTCATCAATAATAATAGCTTTGAGCATTCTGAAAGGTTTTTAGTTTGTAATAGTATTTTCGAAATAAACGCAACAAAGAATTTGTATTTGCTAAGTTATAAAATTCCAATAGGAATACGGAATTAATAAAGTGTACAAATATGAAAGAGTATTTTTTTTCTTTAATCCCTTGAAAAAATCAGTGCACTGCCCTGCTATGGAATGTTTTTTTTATGGTAAAAAAAAGAACATGTCAAAATCATTTCGCTTTCCTAAACAAAGGATTCAAATGAAGCATTTTTAGAAACTAAATAAACTCTACTATCTTAGCTGCTAAAACATACACAACGAAAATCAACTTTACATGCAACTTACTACCCTTGATTGGTCTTTCATTATTGGCTTTTTTGTGCTTTCGCTCCTTATCGGTTTTATTGCCTCAAAGCAATCAAGCAAAAGCTATTCTGAGTACTTTTTATCAGGTCGAAATATGCCTTGGTGGCTGCTCGGAATCTCGATGGTGGCCACTACTTTCTCTGCCGATACACCCAACTTGGTTACAGATATTGTTCGTAAAAATGGCGTTGCTGGCAACTGGGTTTGGTGGGCTTTTTTATTGACTGGCATGTTGACGGTTTTCGTATATGCACGGTTGTGGAGACGCTCTGGAATTTCGACCGATTTAGAATTTTATGAGTTGCGTTACAGCGGCAAACCTGCTGCGTTTTTGCGTGGTTTTCGAGCAATATATTTGGGCGTATTTTTCAATGTCATGATCATGGCATCAGTTTGTTTGGCAGGTATTAAAATCGGTAGTGTACTGCTCGGTTTGACACCTACACAGACTTTAACGATTGCCTCAGTTGTTACTGTTCTTTACACCGTCATGGGTGGATTGAGAGGTGTGATTTGGACCGATTTTTTCCAATTTATTTTAGCAATGATCGGAACGGTTTGGGCGATGTTTGTCGTCCTTGACTTGCCTCAAGTCAATGGACTTTCAAGCCTTTTAGCGCATGAGAACGTGGCGCCAAAACTCTCCATGATTCCAGATTTCAACGATATGAATGTCGCTATTCCGTTGATAATCATACCATTAGCGGTGCAGTGGTGGAGTGTTTGGTACCCAGGTGCCGAACCGGGTGGCGGTGGTTATATCGCTCAAAGAATGCTTTCTGCCAAAGATGAAAGAAATGCAGTAGGCGCTACCTTACTTTTCAATATTGCACATTATGCATTGCGTCCGTGGCCGTGGATTATCATTGCTTTGGCTTCATTGATTGTATTCCCTGATTTCGCTTCGCTTAAAGCTGCTTTTCCACATATTGATGAAAAAGTTATTAATGATGATTTGGCATATCCAGCGATGTTGACTTTTTTGCCCCCTGGACTTTTGGGACTCATCATTGCTTCTTTGATTGGTGCGTTTATGTCCACAATTTCTACTCACCTAAATTGGGGTGCGAGTTATATTTCAAATGACTTTTACAAACGTTTTATCAATCCAAAAGCTGACGAAAAAGAACTTGTTCGCATCGGTCGTATTTCTACCGTATTTCTAATGGCAGCGGCAGCTTTTATTGCGCCAAAACTGGAAAGTGCTTACGATTGGTTCACTTTACTTTTACAAATTGGAGCGGGGACGGGTTTACTGTTTATTTTAAGATGGTTTTGGTGGCGAATCAATGCATGGAGTGAAGTCGCCGGGATGGTTATTTCTTTTGTAGTTGCAATTTATTTTTACAATAACGACCACGGATTGGAGGACTGGCAAATACTACTGGCTGGAATCGGCATCACGACTTTGGGTTGGGTAATCGTAACCTTTATGACACGTCCGACAGAGCATTCCAAACTCGTTTCTTTTTATAAATTAATAAAACCGCATTCGGGTGGTTGGAAAAACGTAATCGCCAAAGGCATACAAGAAGGCAAACTGGAACAAGAAGACGTCACTACTGGAAAATTACCTACCGAAATTCTTTGCATGTTCCTCGGCGTCTTTTTAGTTTACGGCATCTTATTCGGAACTGGTTTTTTCATTTATGGAAATACATCTTTCGGATTTTTAGCTTTCGGAATCGCAATTTTAAGCGGTTTAGGGATTATCAAGTTTTGGAAATCAATTGAATAGACTTTATTCTAATAAATTCTCTCAAACGCTCATTCTCTCAATTCTCTCTCAATGGCAGAACAAACAAAAGCATCAGACTGGCAAGTCATTTTAAAAACATCAATTTTCAGCACCTTGATTTTAGCAATCGGACTATTTGCTTGTCTGTTTGTTGAAAAAGGGTTGCAAAATTTCTCTCCTGCATACGCGGATGATATCCGTGTAGCGGCAATGTTATTTATCATTTGGTTGGTGGTCAGCTCTGCTATCAAATCAGCTAGTAGCATCAAAAAAAGAATTGAAGGTTGGAAATTAATTTTAATGGGAATAGCCATTGCTGTTGTTGGTACTTTCATTTACACGGTCGTAAAAGGTTTTTTCCCTGATTTGATTTGGAATACTTCGAGTTCGGTGGTCTATCCTTTCCAATGGAGCAGCTTTGGATTTTTTAGTGGAATTGGTGCTATTCTGGCATTGACTTCTGTGATTCGTTTGCGGGTTGGAAGTAAGTTTTGGAGTAGTGTTTTGGTTTGGTTGGTTTATATTGGGATTGCGGTGATTGTTTATTCTTTTGGGAAGTAGGACGCGCGCTCATGGTTTAGTGGAACGTGGATTAGGCGGATTTTCGCGGATTATGGATATTTTCTTGTCTGAATGAGGATTCGCAGGATCAGCCTTCGGCGGACACGTTATAGGATTTTCAGGATTAGGGCGAAGCGAACTCAACAAGTTTAAGATTGACTCAATTTATGCATTTCAAAAAATCAAATCGCTTCGTGAAAAAAATCCGCGAAAATCCGCGTGCATCCGCGTTCCTCTAAATCGCTCGTGAAAGTCGCTCACTTCTTTTTTGTCTGAATCAGGATTCGCAGGATTCCAGAATTTTCAGAATTAGATCGAAGCCAGCTCAACTAATTGAAGATTGACTTTGATTAAGCGTTCCAAAAAAAAATCCGTCTAAATCCTTTTTAATCCGTTCGATCCGTGTCCCTTGAATCGCTCTTTTTCGAAAGAAAAATCCGCGTAAACCCGCGTGCATCCGCGTCATCCGCGTTCCTCTAAATCGCTCGTGCAAGTCGCTCACTTCTTTTTGTCTGAATCAGGATTCACAGGATTCCAGAATTTTCAGGATTAGGTCGAAGCCAACACAACTAATCAAAGATTGACCTTGATTAAGCATTTCCTAAAATCCGTTCAAATCCCTCTCAATCCGTTCAATCCGTGTCCCATCAAATCGCTCCGTAAAAAAAAATCCGCGTGAATCCGCGTTCCTCTAAATCGCTCCGAGAAAGCCGCTCTAAGAAAGCCGCTCTACAAAAAACATCTCCACTTCCCCCTTATTCTTCGCTGCAATTTTTCCCCGAGAAATCCATTTAAATTTATCTTTTACTAACGCCAAAGTCACTTCCGAAATATTGACTTTGCCTGGCTCACCACTTGACTCCATACGCGCAGCAAGGTTAACCGCGTCGCCCCAAATATCATAGGCAAACTTCCGATTACCAACAACTCCAGCCACAACCGAACCAGTATGAATTCCAACTCGCATCTGAAAAGTATCCACCGTTTCACGACGTTTATCCATGAAAGCTTGCATTTCGAGCGCAGCGTTAATTACATTTTGCGGGTGCGTTTGATTGGGTTCAGGAAGGCCACCAACGGCCATGTAAGCATCACCAATCGTTTTAATTTTTTCGACATTGTATTTATCCATAATCGCATCGAAACCACGGAAGCAAGCGTCGAGTTCAGCAACTAATTCCTCAGGAGTCAACTTTTCAGCAATCATTGTGAAGCCTTTAAAATCACTGAAAAGCACCGTAACGGAATCATACTTTCTTGCCTTCGCACTACCCTTCTCTTTCAACTCATTGGCCGTTTCCTCAGGAAGAATATTGAGCAACAATTCATCAGAACGTTCGCGTTCTTTTTCGATGATAATGTTTTTTTCTTCGAGGGCTTGATTGGCCTTTGTTTTGATTCTATAACGATTATAAAGCAACATTGCCAAAAGTAACAATGCCATCGCTCCACCAATTAATGAATTTCTAACAATGGCTTCTCTTTCGATTTTTGCGTCAAGCAAAGCATTTCGAGCAGCTTGTCTTTCTACCTCCAAGTCTTTTTGCATATCACCAAATAAAGCACGTTGATAGACAAGAGATCTTGCACGATCTTCATTAATAATAACGTGACGAAGTTTGTTGTATTTCTTTTCGTAATCATAGCCCGTTTTATAATCTCCTTGCGTAGCATAGATTTTTGAAAAGTCTTTATAAGCATTTCTTTCAAAACGCTGATCTCCTAATTCGATAGCCAAATCAAGCATTTTTTGAGTGTAATTTTTCGCCTCTCCAAAATCCTTTTTTCGACGATAAACATCACCGTATCCGTTATAAACTTCAAGCAATCCCTTTTTAGAATTCGTGGAATCAAACTTCTCTTCTGCTTTTCTAAAGTAGTTCAAAGCGATGTTCCAGAATTGATTCGCCTCGTTCTTCTTTCCTATTTCCAGTTTATAGGAACCGTAATCTTTATACACTCCACCTATATTATTATAAGCCTCTCCTAATCCGCTTTCGTCTTCTATTTCAGTTCGGATTTTAATGACCTCTTTCGTAATATCAATTGCTGAATCAAATAGAATTTTCGCTTCATTGAAGTTTTCTGCGTCAACTTCTTTATCTGCTATATCCCCCAAAATACTTCCAACATTTGTCAATGCAGTTGCCCGTTCCCAATCATATTCCAATTTCGCGTAAAGCGAATCTGCTTTACTATAACTGACCAATGCCGCTTTGAAATCATCCAATCCAAATTGAATATTTCCCTCCACATTAAAGGCATTTGCAAGCGCTTCTTCATCCTCAGTTTGCTCGGCGTGAATTCTATATTTTAAAATAAAATTTTGCGCTTCGACATAGTTACCAAGGTTGTCATGTGCGATTGCAAGGTTGTAGTGCAGACGAGCAATACGAGCTGTATCTTTCAATTCTTCACGAAGTTGTTTTGATTTTTGATAGTTTGAAATGGCTTCAATGTACTTTCCTTGTTCATCGTAAATACTCGCCAAATTATTATAAACCGATGCTATCCCTTTTTTATCCCCCAACTCTTCTCGAATTTTCAAAGCATTGGTATTTGCCTCAATCGCGGCTTCGATATTATTGTGAATTGTTTCGACTACTCCGAGGTCGTTCCATGCCTTGCTCAGTCCGCGTTTGTAATTTAATTTATTGGAAAGTTCGATGGCTTCGTTGAGATGTTTTCGTGCTTGATCGGGATCTTCCATTTTTAGCATCCAACCGAGTTCGTCGAGGATGAGGACTCGTGTCGTATCTTGTTTGGCTCCGTTGAGCAGTTGGAGCATGGAGTCGAGTTCAGTTTGGGCATTTGTGGTTGAAGATAGAAGTCCAATTAAAAAAACTATATAGATATATTTTTGCACCACAAAAGGCACAAAAGAACACATAAGACTTTTGTGCCCCTGTTGTGTCTTTTGTGGTTCAATAAAAAACACTTCGTATAGTTTAAGTATGAAACCGCTCATTTAATAATTTGATTAACAATCCCAAAAGTACCAATTTATCGCTTTCGATACCGCCCTGCCAAAAACATCGCCCTCAAAAACAAAAAAGCCGAAACACCAGCACCTCCCAAACACCAACGATAAATATCGTAAAATCCATCTTTGAAAGCGTCATAAGCAAAAGCCGCTGCACCCATTGCCAATATTCCAAAAAGAAATTGTTGTCCTAAAAAATAGAACGCATTTGACCTATCATCGAAAGATTTGATTTTGAGTTCGAGGTTGCCGCGTTTGGTTTTATTGAGCACTTTTCTGAACTCACCAGGCAAGGTAATCAAGTTCGTAAGATTAGATTGAATCGTGTCTTTTACAAAAGAAAAAAGATGATCCCGATCGCTCAACATCATGTTTTTGATGTAAGGTCGAACGACTTCGATAGGATTCATTTGTGGTGCTAATTCGCCACTCAAACCCATGATTAAAATCAACATTCTATTGAGTAAAATATAGTCTTTTGGGACTTGAAAAGTATTCGCAATATCTTTAAAACTAAAGAGGTTTATGATTTTACTAAAGTCGGCAGAGGTGGGATCAAATTCGATATTATTAAAATTGAATCCTTCTATTTTTACTTCATTTTCTAAAAACTCTTGACCGGCGTCAATCATTTTTTCAGCGAATTTTTCGGCATCCTCTCCCCTACTCACGAACCCCATGAACTTCAATGCTTCCACTATTTCGTCGGTATCTTGACGAGCGACGCCTTCGATGAGACTCGCCAATCCTTTTTTCATTTTTGGATTCAAACGGGCGATGGCTCCAAAATCTAACCAAACCATTTGCCCTTTTTCGTTTACTAAAATATTGCCCGGATGAGGGTCGGCGTGATACAATCCATCTTTCAAAACCATTTTACAACACAACTCCAAAACATCCTTTGTCAATTTCCGACGGTCGATTCCCCACGCATCCAATTGTTGCAAATTATTAATTTTCACCCCTTCACAAAATCCAGAAACCAGCAGTCTATCAGTCGATAATTCTTTATAAATTTTAGGAACGATGACATTTTCTTCGGAGCCGATACTCTCTTGCATCAAGTCCATATTTCTGCCTTCTTGACCGTAATCGAGTTCTTCCTCAATCATGACGCGCACTTCGCTCGCCACTTCTCTCATTCCTTTTATTTTGAAAATGCGAGCAGCCAAATTGTTCACATTTTCAAATAAATCTAAATCAATATTGGCTAATTTAGGAATATGCTCGTGTTGCACTTTGACGGCCACTTCATCGCCATTATGAAGCGTTGCGCGATGCACTTGCCCGATTGAGGCAGACGCCAACGGCAGTTTTTCTATTTTTGAAAAGTGTTTATTCCAAGGCGTTTTCAACTCTTCTTCGACGCGTTTTATGATTTCCGAAAAAGGACGCTCAGGTGCATGATCCTGAAAATCTTCGAGTGGTTTTCGAAATTCATCCGGCAAAAAAGTAGAGAGGATAGAAATCAGTTGACCAATTTTTATAAACAAACCGCGTAGTTCCAAAAACACTTTTCGCAAACGATATGCACTGCGGATATGTACCGCTTTGCTGCGTTTATCAAAGTAAGATTTTCCAAAAATTTTACTTTTCAGCATCAGCCAAATATAATCCATCGCAATGACGAAAGTAGCCCAATAGACTTTTCGAGCACGCCAAGATCGGGATAGTTGTTTCTTCGTCATTTACAAATGTAGAAAGTTCTGAAAATAAAACGAGGTAACATGAAACATCATGCTACCTCGTTATCAACCTAACGGATTCTACAAACTATAGTTTACGTTTTTGTCTATGTTCTTTGGCACCTTTTCTGCCTTTCTTGCCTTTTCCTTTGCTTCCTTTTCGTCCCTCGAATTTATCATAAATAGCGTATTGCTCTGGTGTCAAAAATTCTTTTACTTCGGCAGTTTTATCCTTATGAATAGCATAACGAATTTCAGCCATTTCTTCTTTGCTCGTTACATTCACTTTCGCTGCTTTTAATTCTTGTTTGTACTTTTTATGAATTGCTTTAAACTCAACTGCCTCCTGTTCGTTCAGCCCAAGTTTTTCAATCATTTTATTAGCTCTTTTCTCTGCGCGTTCTTTATGGCGAGGTGGCATTTCTTTTCCTGCTGTTTGTGCGCTTAGTGCAATCGTACTGAAAACTAATAAAGTTAATGCTGCTAAAATCTTGCTTTTGAATGTCATGTCGATAAATTTTTAGATTTGAAAATAGTGAGTACTCATCCATTGGACTGACTTTAGAGAATTGGGTTTAATTTAGGAAAGGTTAAAAAAATCTTATGGTTACATTTGCGCCATGGCAGAAAATAAATTGACCAAAAATCCGCATCAAACCCTTGTATTGGGTTTAGCAGTTGTTATTATTTTTTCTTTATTATTGGATTGTAAAGAGATTGATATTCAAATGCATGATACCTATTATGTAACCGCACCTTTACATTTGGCTTTGTTTTTTGTCATGCCGCTCATCATAATGGCGATGATTTATTGGTGGTTTTCAAGCACGAAAAAGCCTCTCACCAATTGGATGACCATGGGACATATTGCATTCTCTCTGTTTTCCATTTTGACCTTACTTTTTATTCTTTGTGAAAATCAAGCGAACTTGACGGGCAATCCTTATGATGTGGCGACTTATTGTTTGTGGGCGTTTGCGGTTGGGCAGATTTTGTTTTTTGTAAATGTAGGAATGGCTTTTTTTAGAAAATAATTAAAACTTATTCAATTCCATATTTTTTTATTTTTTGAAGAAACGAATTATTCGACCATCCCAACAAACGAGTAGCTGCCAAGCGATCACCTTTATGTATTGTCTGTGCTTGTTTCATCATCAAAATTTCTAATTGTTCGGCTGTCAATTCTCCTATTTCTGGTATAAAAACAGGTGTGTTATTTATAGAATTTTGGAACTCTAATTTAAAAGCCTCTGCTGTGATTTTATCATCAAACGATGAAAGTGCTGTTCGTTCTACCAATTTTTTTAATTGACGAATATTTCCACTAAAAGTCTGCTGCTTCAGCCAATGCATCGCAAAACCATCAATGCGCAGTTCTGATCGCTTGAATAATTGTTTTAAATTATCTAAAAAATAACTCGCTAATAATGGAATATCCTCCACTCTCTCCTTCAATGACGGCATAGAAAGCTGCACACTATTTAGTTGATAAAATAGGTCTTCCCTAAAATCTCCTTTTGCAATCAAATCATCTATTGCTTTTTTTGTAGTACTAATCACCCTCAATTGATTGGTTGAGTTGAATAGTTCGATAGAAAATTGACCTTGCTTCGCAAGAGGCATTTCGTCAACATTGAACAAAAATTTTGAAGTTGACGCCGACTCCTTACTTTCTTTTAAAATGGTCTCGGCAACCAATGTTTTACCAGTTCCTGTCTCCCCTTCAATCAGCACATTGGCACCACTTTTTGCTACCATTTTCAATCGACTCAATACATCTAAAAAAACAGGATCATTGCCAATGAGATGTCTGAAGGACATTCGCTCCATTCTCGACAGCTCTTCTGATGCAGGCAATTGTAAAGAAAGATAGGACTGAATCATCGAGACTAATTTAATCTCGCTAAATGCCTTTGAGATATAAGCTATGGCGCCAAGTTTTATTCCCTCGACTGCCTTTGGGAGATTTTCTAAATCAGTCATCAAAATCAAAGGCTTCTTCCCTAAAATAGATAAAACCTCTACAACCGAAATTTCAAATTCAACATTCATCAACACTAAATCAGGAGCAAAGCGCTCTATTTGCTTCAACGCAGATCTCGAATAGGAGATACTATCCACCTCATAGTCCTGCCGCTTGAGTAGCAACTTGACAGAGGAACAGACCGCGAGGTCTTCGTCAATGATCAATATTTTTGGTGCGTCGAACAAGGAGTCGGGTTTTGATTAACAAGGTTAATAGTAAGTAATTAGCACGGCTTAAATAAATGCTTGGACAGAAATGTTCATAAGGAATGGTTCAAAAATAAATTTATATTCCTTTGTTTGTTCTTTTTCCCTTCTGCTGCGTTAAAAAGCCTCGTAGATGCCTTGCATCGCCTACGTTTTTCGCCTTACAGAAGAAAAAAATAACGCATTTTACAAAACTTAATTTTTTCTTTTCACACTCAAAACATACTCACTAACGCGAGTAAATTTTAAGATTTTAAAAACATTCAATAACTTGACTTTCTCCCTATTTTAATCCTTAATATCGTATTAGACATATTCTGCAATCGAAAATTACACAATATAAAATATTGTGTAATTAAAATTTAAAATGATTTCCAATTATATTAGGATGCTATCTCAGAATAATATAAAATTGCATCATTAATAACCGAAAGGATATAAAAAGATATATTCTACTTCTTTACAACCAGAAAAAATACTTTACGCTGATTCTCCTATCCCTTTTTAAAAGGTGAAGAACCTATCAGATAGATTATCATTTATAGAATATTGAAGTTATTTAAAAACTCATTGATTGCCCGCAAACGGCAAATTACATCATGACTTCTTAAACGACTTCATTATACTGAGTTGCAGAGAAAAACAATTTGAAATTTAGCATTCAACTGAATCGAAAAATTTTGGAATTATTATTTTTCATTTAAACCACTTTCGTTCTAAACTACTTTAGTACATCAGATTTTAATATCTGTCTGAACCTATTTTTAGAACCTTACATATTGCCGAAATTTTTTCTACTCGCAATTTTGCATCATTTAAAAAGAAGTAAAAAAATTAGTCATACTAATTTCCTTCTATGGATTTTTCAGTATCCGATATTTTTTCAAATAATTTGAATTATCATTTTTTTCAACTTTCACAAAAACATTTATCTATTAGAAATTTTAAATACTCACCAGAAGAACCATTTCTTCTGTCCAATACAAAAAACAAGTAAATATCTTCGGATTTTTATGTGTTGAAACAGCTAAAATAGTGAGCTGAACACGAAAAGAAATTTTTCAAAAAAATCGAGCATATTTTCAATCGCTTATTTTTCAGAAGCAATTGGGACAATCTTGTTTTTTTGTACCAAAAAGAAAGAGACATTGACTTAAGTAGTCAATGTCTCTTTCTTTTTTTTAGAAAATTGAATAGGAAAGTTATTTTTTGAGTAAGAGCTTGTTTAAAATTCTATCATTGAGCGAAAGCGAGGAAATTTTTGTTTTGAATAAGGCAAAAAGAAGACATTACCGATCTTTCAAAGATTAATAAACTATAACACCAAAACCCTAAACTTTCCTACCTTCGCTAATCCGAAAAATTCTTTTTCGGATAGGGACGAAATGAGTGTGTTTCATAATCACTCATTCCAAAAAAATTCTAACATTCACTCCTTATACAGATGTCTGAGAAAAAACTCTTTCTACTTGATGGCCACGCATTAGTTTACCGCGCCTACTACGCATTTATCACGCGTCCGTTAATTAACTCCAAAGGTTGGAACACTTCTGCTGTAGCAGGTTTCACAAGAACACTTTGGGATTTATTAAACACCCAAAATCCATCCCATATCGCGGTTTCTTTTGATTTGAAAGGCCCTACTTTTCGACACGAAATGTATGAGCCATACAAAGCCAATCGCGAAGCACAACCAGAAGACATCTCATGGGCATTGCCGTGGATTCAAAAGTTGATCGAAGCATTCAAAATCCCTGTGGTAACAATGGAAGGCTTTGAGGCAGATGATGTCATTGGGACACTTGCCAAACAAGCCGAGAAGGAAGGTTTTAAAGTCTATATGGTGACACCTGACAAGGATTATGCACAGTTGGTTTCCGAAAATATTTTCATGTACAAACCAGGAAGAAAAGGAGGCGAAGTTGAGATTTTGGGTGTACCTGAGGTTTTAGAAAAATGGCAGATTTCAAGAGTAGAACAAGTAATTGATGTCTTAGGATTGCAAGGAGATAGCGTAGATAATATCCCTGGAATCCCTGGAATCGGAGCGAAAACCGCTGTCAAATTATTAGCACAATTTGATTCTCTCGAAGGACTTTTGGAAAACACAGACAAACTAAAAGGCAAGCAAAAAGAAAAGGTAATTGAATTTGCAGAGCAAGGCCGTTTGTCAAAAACGTTGGCAACCATCGACGTAAATGTCCCTGTTAAGTTCGATGCGGATAAATACATCATGGAAGGATTTGACCGAGAGGCACTATCCGAAATTTTCAAAGAATTAGAATTCCGTACGCTTGCTAATCAGGTATTGGGAGGTAGTGACTTTGCAGGAGGTGCACCAAAATCAGCAGCCATTCACAAAGCACGAGGTACAAAACCAACCCCACAAAGTACAGGCGCTGGAACACAAGGTAGTTTGTTTGGCGATTCAGCCGCTGGAGGCGTAGCAGGTATTGCAGCCCACTCGGTAGCAGA
>CALLVG010000193.1 GCA_938010715.1 uncultured Saprospiraceae bacterium | reverse complement strand
AAGAAGAATATGGAAACTATCGGCGCAATATTGAGGGCATGATTGAGCATTGTTATTATCACTTTGGGCCGGTGGTGCTTTTGAGGAAGTTAGTGAATTCAACCATTCTTTAGAAACGCTCAAAAAATAAGTTCCCGATTTCAAAAAATTAGTGAAGGAAAAGTGATTGATAATGAGGTTTTTCGAGCTAATTTTTTGAATTGAAGAGGGAAGTTATTTTTTGAGTAATACTTAAGCATTTGTAATTTTATTTTAGCTCATTTTTTTTGATGGAACTAAATTTTATGAAAATCTCTTTTTCAACTTGACCCCAAACTTTATAAGTTTTACTAACTTTGAATTTCAAATCTAAAATTAGGAGAAGGCTTTGTTATTTACCATCCAACCACACGAACAGAAGATTTTCGAAATAATAAGTGAGACTGCCAAAGAACTTGGGTTTCCGACCTATGTCGTAGGGGGATATGTCCGCGATCGATTGATTGGTCGCCCCTCAAAAGATATGGATATTGTCTGTATCGGTAGCGGTATTCAATTAGCTCAGGAGATAGCTGGAAAGTTGCGACCAATGCCTCAAGTTGCCGTTTTCAAAAGATTTGGAACGGCAATGCTCAAACATGAAGACCTCGAAATAGAATTTGTCGGAGCCAGAAAGGAAAGTTATCGAGCCGATTCACGGAAACCATCAATAGAAGATGGTTCGTTGGAAGATGACCAAAATCGTCGTGATTTTACCATCAACGCATTGGCGGTTAGTTTAAATGACAATGATTTCGGTACCATCGTTGATCCATTTGACGGGTTGACAGATTTAGAAAATAAAATTCTTCGAACTCCACTTGAGCCAGGAAAAACGTTTTCGGATGATCCGCTTCGGATTATGCGCGGTATTCGTTTTGCGACACAACTCGACTTTTTTATTGAAGAATCTACTTTGTCTGCCATTTCAAAATACAGAAATCGATTAAATATTGTCTCGCAAGAGCGAGTAGCTACGGAGCTAAATAAAATTATGCTTTCGCCAAGACCCTCTAAAGGATTCCATTTAATGGAAAAAACAAAGGTTTTGGAAAATGTACTTCCTGAATTGCTGAAATTGAAAGGCGTAGAAATTCGCAATGGCATCGGCCACAAAGATAATTTCTATCATACCTTAAAAGTCCTCGACAATTTAGCTGCAAAATCAAGGAATCTTTGGTTGAGATGGGCTGCTTTGTTACATGATATAGGCAAAGCTCCTACCAAGCGTTTCAACAAAGAATTAGGCTGGACATTTCATGGACACGATGCAGTTGGTGCCAATATGGTACCTCGCATTTTTAAAAAATTGAAATTGCCGCTTGACGCGAAAATGAAATATGTGCAAAAGTTAGTCGCTTTGCACCAACGCCCGATGAAACTCACTACTGAGGAAATCTCTGACTCAGCCATCCGTCGAATATTATTTGACGCAGGAGAAGATATTGATGACTTAATGAGGCTTTGCGAAGCAGATATCACTTCCAAAAACGAGAAGAAAATCAAGAAATACCTTTCCAATTATCAAGTACTGCGTACTCGAATGAAAGAGTTGGAGGAGAGCGATAATCTTAAAAATTGGCAACCACCAATAACGGGCGAGATGATCATGGAAACTTTTGGAATTGCTCCCTCAAGACCAGTAGGGGATATCAAGAATTTCATCAGAGAAAGTATTTTGGATGGCGATATTTCCAACGATTATGAGGCGGCATATCAGTTGATGATAAAGAAAGGCACGGAAATGGGATTGGAAGTAGTGAAGCGTCAACTTTGAAAAAAACCTTTTGTGAATCTTTGCCCTTCAAAAAATAATGTTCGTATAAAAACCTGACTTTTTTCCTTGAAATCAGTCAAATTGAAAAAGAACTCGTATTATTGAATTTTAATATCTATCAAGAAATAATTTTTAACTGAGAAAATATGGATGCTCCTAATTTTAAACAAAAATCATTTTGGCAAAAACCTGAAGGTGTTACAGGTTTGATTTTTTTGGCTGCGCTCGTTTTAGGAGGTGGCTATTTGTTCGTTACTTTTTTACCAACCCTGATAGCTTTAGCTTCCAATATGCTTTATTTAGCTGGGATGTTGGCGGTTTTAGGTGCAGTCGTTTATATGGTGCTTGACCCTAAAATGCGTGCATTGGTAGGTTACATGTATAAAAGTGTAATGCGCTCTATCACTGGCTTGTTTGTTCAGATTGATCCAATTGGTATTTTGAAAAGCTACGTAGAAGATTTGAAAGATAACCTTCGTACGATGGGCAAGCAAATCGGAAATATTAGAGGCCAAATGCGTAAACTTTCAACCATCATGGATGAAAACAACCGTGATATTGATAAGAATATGCAATTGGCAAGTGTTGCCCAAAAGCAAGGCAAACAAAACCAAGTAGTGTTGGCAAGTAGAAAAGCTGCTCGTTTAAAAGAAAGCAATACCAAGTATAAAAACCTACATACTAAGATGTCGGTAATGTATCGAATCTTAGATAAAATGTATAAAAACTCAGAAATCCTTATTGAAGATACAGAGGATCAGGTTAAGGTAAAAGAACAAGAACGGAAAGCAATGCACGCTTCTCACTCAGCGATGAAATCTGCCATGAGTGTCATCAGCGGAGACCCAGATAAAAGAGCGATGTTCGATGCAGCAATGGAAAATGTAACGGATGACGTTGCGAACAAAGTAGGGGAGATGGAACGCTTCATGGAAATGTCTGCCAACTTTATGGATTCAATTGATTTGCAAAATGGTATGTTCGAAGAGCAAGGATTGCAGATGTTGGAAGAGTGGGAAAAGAAAAGTTCATTGATGTTGTTGGATGACCCAAGTGCAACATTGGATTTGAATTCTCCTCGTCCTGAGCGTCAAACGCGTTCAAATGATGGTGGCAATGATTATGAGTCTATGTTTTAGATTGACTCGGCTATATAACGCCTAATAAAAATCCCGATTTGGACTTTGGTTCAGGTCGGGATTTTTTTTGCTTGATTCCGAATTAACTGGAAAATTTGAAATCAAACTCCATCAATATTTGTTCAAAAGTTAAATAACCATCAAATGTCCTATAAGAAATAGGTATTTGTCAAATAGTCAAAATATTATTGATGGAAATTACTTAACTTGAGGGTAATAAAATTGTAATAAAATGAGCAAATGGAGAAGATTAAATGGTGATAGAATTAAATTGCCAATTATTGATGCAGTTGAAAAGACCATCATCAGAGAGCAAGAACAAGGTCATAAATTGAAAGTCTGTATTGGTACAGATTCGCAGGTGAGGGGAGAGGTGGTAGAATTTGCGACCGTGATTGTTTTCTTGAGAGAAAAGAAAGGTGGTTTTATGTTTATCCAAAACTTCCAAGAAACCAGAAAAATGTCATTGCGTGAACGAATGATATTAGAGGTTTCAAAATCTGTAGAAGTTTCCTACAATCTTTGTGAATTATTAGATCTCTACGATGTAGCGTTGGAGGTTCATGCAGATATAAATACCGATCCTGCGTTTCAGTCCAATGTGGCCTTAAAAGAAGCGATGGGATATATCATGAGTATGGGGTTTGTTTTCAAAGCAAAGCCAAATGCGTTTGCAAGTTCTTCCTGCGCAGATAAGGTGGTGAGGTAAAAGGTACCGTCGAATCGAATTCGACGGAATCAAACGTTTTGTTGACCTTGATTTCTATTTCCACTTTGTCATAAAATGACCCTGCTTCAGTTGCTGAAGCAGGGTTTTTTCATCAATATGGCCTATATTGCGATTAGATAATTTTAAAAATGGATTCCAATCAAATCATAATTGATTTTTTACAAATGAAATTTCCTGTACTTCAGGGGATCTATCTTTTTGGTAGTAGGGCAGATGGCTCACATCAAAAGGATAGCGATTATGATATTGGAATATTGTTACCTTATGATTTAAAAATTTCAAGTCTTGATAAATTTGAATTGGCAACTGATTTAGCCGCTCAACTTGGGCAAGATGTAGATTTGCTTGATTTACGAGCGCTTTATACAGACGTTCAATTTGAGGTAATTGCGAATGGAGAAAGAATTTTTTGTGCAGATAAATATGCCTGTGATTCCTTTGAGATGATTACAATTTCTCAATTTCAGCGACACAAAGAATCTATAAAATCAATTGTGGAAGACGTAAAAAAACGTGGATATGTCTATGAGCGAAACCGTAATTAAGTGATTAGTTGATTTTGAAAACTATTCAAAAGTTGAAATTTCGCTGCTTTAGTACTCAATTGACACCAATTCCCACTTTGCCACAAAATTACCCTGCTTCAGCCACTGAAACAGGGTTTTTTAATGAAATAACGCTTCTATTTCATTGATTTTGAACTTCAATTTTCTATAAGGTTGGATATTGATTCTTTTTTGCCACTTTTTTTTTGGCTAAAAATGAATCATTTTCGTTAAAATAAGATGTGTATTGAAACATAATTGCCATAAATAACATATTATGTTTTAAAACAAATCAAATTATTTTAAATTTGAGTCATATTTGAAAAATGTGGAAAAGTTTTCTCGTTTTGTAGCTAAAAAAATTGGAGATTGGTGGCAATAAGTGGCAGAAAGTTATAACTTTGAGCATCTATTGGAGAAAAACCATTAAAAAACAATGTCATTTAGTACTCCACATGAAAAGTTATGCGCATTAGATGCAAAGGGACGTGTCCGTTTGCCGTCGAGCATAATCAATGAATTGGGGGAAGAGAAAGCTAAGTTTTTTATGATTCGCGCAAAGCGAAAAAAAGGGATTCTTCAAGTACTCCCGATGGAAGCATGGGAGAAGCGTTCGAAAAGATTACAGCAGATTGATTTGATGTTGGAAGAAAACGAGGAATATGTGCGGAAGCAAATGTTGGGCTTTTCGAGAGTAGAACGTGATAGCTCTGGAAGAATTCAAATTCCTAAACACGTTTCTGAAAAATTGGGATTTGATGGTCAGGTGATGGTGACAGCTTTTGCAAGTCTAATCGAAGTCTGGCAGCCAGAAAGGTATTATGACTATCTCGAAGATGAAGAGTATGATATGGAAGGAGAGTCAAGAAGGCTATTTGATAATAAGGACTCAAATGGCGCTCAATAATGGCATATCATCTACCGGTACTGTATCAAGAATCGCTTGACAGTCTAAATATTGAAAAAAATGGAATTTATGTGGATGCGACCTTCGGAGGTGGCGGACACACCAAAGGCATTTTGGAACGATTGGGTGAAAATGGAAAGGTTTACGGATTTGACCAAGACCCAGATGCAGCCAAAAATGCAATAGAAGATTCAAAATTTCAATTCGTAAAGTCGAATTTTCAATTTTTGAAAAATTACCTAAAACTCTATGGAGTAAAAGCGGTAGATGGAATTTTAGCCGATTTGGGCGTTAGTTCGCATCAATTAGATCAAGCAGAACGCGGTTTTTCGTATCGTTTCGAAGCTGATTTGGATATGCGAATGAATTACCAAGGTGGTAAATCTGCCGCAGAAGTCTTGAATGAATATTCACAGGATGATTTGCAGGAGATTTTTAGTCGTTATGGAGAAATTAGAAATTCTAAAACCTTAGCCATCGCAATTGTAAATGCGCGATTAGTAAAAAGGATAGAGCGAAACGAAGATTTCCTCGCCATATTAGGGGATTGTATCCGCGGACAGCGAAATAGATATTTGGCTCAAGTTTATCAAGCCTTGCGAATTGAGGTGAATGATGAAATGAAAGTGCTTTCTGAGTTTTTGATTCAAGCATCAGAAGTTTTGAAGCCAGGCGGGAGATTGGTGATTATTTCATACCACTCACTCGAAGATAGATTGGTGAAAAATGTTTTGAAAACTGGAAATGACAAAGGAGTAGTGGAGAAAGATTTTTACGGAAATATACATCGTCCGTTCAAAATTATTTCTAAAAAACCAATACTTCCGACAGACGAAGAAATAAAAATAAACCCTCGGGCAAGAAGCGCAAAGATGCGGGTGGGGGAGAAAATAGAAGTTAAAGGCAAAAGTTAATTGAGTGTGTTTTGAAAGTTTTATTACGCACTAAAAAAGGATTTTGAAATTTGAAAAAAGAGGATTTTGAAGTTGTAAGCGATTGATAGTCAATACGTTTAAATTTTAATTTCTCACTTTAATTTTCATTAACCTCGGCAAGAGTATAAACAAAATGGCAAAAAAAACCACGGCAAGGGGACCATCCACTTGGGGCACTTTGGGGGCAGAAATGCTTTTCAATAACCTACTGTTCGTCCTGTTTCTCAGTTTTTTAGGAATTGTTTATATCGCAAATGCGCACTTCGCAGAGAGTAAAGTGCGTCGCATTCAATCTTTGCAAAAAGAAGTGAAATTGTTGCGTTGGGAGTACATGTCACTCAAATCAGAGAACATGTACGATAGCAAGCTCTCAGAGGTGAAAAAAGTTGCCAATGAGCAAGGATTGAAATTGCGAAAGCCTAAAAGAATAGGAGCTAAATAGATTAGTATAAATATTTTATAAAATGCTGATTATCAATAAGTTGAGATACTATGGATGTTAAAAATGAAGTGCTCAAAAGAGCCTACATGGTTTTGGCATTACTCGTGGTTTTATCACTTGGTATCTTTACAAAAACGGCTCAAATTTCTGTAATACAAGGGCCAGAATGGAGGAGTTTGGGAGATAGCTTGTATATCGATATGCGGCCTGTTGATGCGCAGCGAGGCAATATTTTAGCAAATGATGGAAGCCTTTTGGCGACCTCGTTACCGTTCTTTGAAATACGGATGGATTTGAATTCTTCCGGCATGTCAGACAAAGATTTTGAAGAGAATGTCGATTCTTTGGGTTTCTGTTTAGCAACTTATGTCAACAATAGTTATACCGTTGGTGGTATGATTCAAATGTTGAGAGACGAGCGACTAAAAGGAACGCGCTATCTTTTGATAAAAAAGAAAGCAACACTCTCTGAGACGGAAAGAATTAGAAAGTTTCCACTTTTTAATCTTGGACAATATCGAGGAGGCTTGATCGTCAAGCGCAAAAGCGAACGAAAAAGACCATTTAAAATATTGGCACATCGTACCATCGGGTATATTCGAGAGGGATCGCAGCCAGTTGGTTTAGAAGGCTCTTTTGACGAAGTACTTTCTGGAAAAGAAGGACGGCAAGCCATGTATCGAGTGGGATTGGACACTTGGATGCCGTTGGATGACCTTACGGAAATCGAACCACATGACGGAAAAGACGTCGTCACAACTGTCGATGTCGATTTGCAAGACATTGTCGAAACTGCCCTTATCCGAGGGGTGAGACATCATAAAGCAAAACACGGAAGCGCTGTTTTGATGGAGGTGAAAACGGGAGCAATCAAAGCAATTGCAAATATTGGAGAGTCAAAAGATGGTTATTGGGAAACCTATAACTATGCAGTTGGATCAGCAACTGAGCCAGGTTCTACTTTCAAATTGGCTTCCATAATGGCGTTGTTAGAAGATGGTTATGTTAACCTAAATGATACCATCAATTTGGAGCAAGGCGTGACCACTTTTTATGAAGAAGAAATGAAAGATGCTTCTTTTCATCAGCTGGATACGACGACCGTGAGAAAGGCTTTTGAGATTTCTTCAAATGTTGGAATCGCAAAATTGATTCAGTTTTATTATGGTGAAAAACACAATGGAAAACAGTTCATTGATAGGATAAATAGTTTTGGTTTGAACTTGCCCACTGGGGTTAAAATTGATGGTGAAGCTGCACCTTATATCAAGAAAGCATACAACTCCGATGACCATTGGAGTGGAACCACATTGCCCTGGATGTCAACGGGTTATGAGTTGACCATCACACCATTGCAGATGTTGAGTTTTTACAATTCAGTAGCAAATAATGGTGTAATGATGAAGCCTTATTTGGTAAAAGAAATTCAAGAATTTGGAGCGCCATTAGAGACATTTAGACCAACAGTTATAAAAAAGAAAATTGCTTCAGACCGAACCATTGGTTTGGCAAAATCACTCCTAAAAGGTGTCGTAGAAAGAGGTACCGCCCAAAAATTAAGAACCGAACAATATACGTTTGCCGGAAAGACGGGAACGGCTCAATTGGATTATCAAAAGCTCAAAGCAAGGACTGCCGTTGGCGGGTATCAAGCTTCTTTCGTTGGATATTTTCCAGCAGAAAAGCCAGTTTACTCTTGCATCGTCATGATTTCAAATCCAACTGAAAATGGATTCTATGGTAGCTCAGTTGCAGGTCCAGTATTTAGAGAAATAGCAGATAAATTATTTGCATCAAGACCTGAGTTGCAGAATGCTTTGACCAATTATGCAAAGCCTCGTTTGGCCAATCACACTTTTCCAAAAAAGTCGATTGGTGCAAGCCAAGAAATGAATCGATTGCTCGAATATTTTGATGTCGATTATGTTAGAAAGAGCAATAGTGCGTGGACATCCTTGGTCGCTGATAGAGATACCTTGAAGGCATATCCAAAAAAAATTGTTCAGAAAAAAGTGCCAGATGTTACCGGAATGGGTTTAAGAGATGCGCTTTTTGTTTTAGAAAATTTAGGAATGAGAGTCAAGGTTAGAGGGGTTGGAAAAGTGAAACGACAAAGCATAAAACCACAGACCAAAATAAAAGGACAAAGAATAACAATAACCCTCGGATAAAAGTATTCCGAGATCTGAAATCAATAGAGAAGCGAGGAGGTGAGATGCAGTTTATACTGTGTTTTATCTTCCTCTTTTTGAAAAAAGAATTTACCAAAATTTGAAAAGAGATTCAAAATTTTAAAAAAAAATAACAAATTAATTTTTTGATTTTGATTTCACATTTTCATTTTGATTAAAAAGTTTAGTGCCCAAAGAGTTCATTTTTGAAACGGATACTATTAAAAGGTCCCCGGAGCACTATGAACACTGATTGAGAAAATTACACACTTTTTAAAAACTGTTTGAAATGTTGATTTGAAAATTTTTCGATTCAATGTTTTAAACAGTTTTATTTAAAACTTCTTAAAAATCTTCGTTAAAAAACGAAAGTTTATAAGATTCAAATCATGCCTTAAGTTGACTGTTCGAGCATTATTAAAAGGAGTAGAAGTAATTGATAGTCAGGGAAATATGGATATTTCTTTTGATAAATTACACTTCGATTCTCGACAGGTAAAAAAAGGAGATGTGTTCGTCGCCGTCAAAGGGACACAAGTTGACGGACATAAGTTCATTGAAAAAGCGGTTCAGCAAGGAGCAGTTGCGATTATTGTCGAAACCATGCCTGCCGATACAAGTAGAGCTTTATTTATTAAAGTAAAAAACGCTGCTTCGGCATTGAGTTTTGCAGCAGGAAATCTTTACGATCATCCTTCTAAAAAACTCAAATTAATTGGCATTACTGGGACCAACGGTAAGACCACAACAGCCACCTTGTTATTGGATTTATTTAAAAATCTTGGGTTCAAAACTGGACTCATTTCTACCATTGAAAATAAAATCAATGACGAAGTGATTCCTGCGACCCACACCACACCTGATGCCGTTGCCATCAACGATTTGTTGAATGAAATGGTCGAAGCTGGATGTCATTATTGCTTCATGGAAGTGAGTTCACATGCAGTTCATCAGAAAAGGGTAGAGGCATTGCATTTCACAGGAGGTGTTTTTACGAACATTAGTCATGACCATTTAGATTATCACAAAACCTTCGACGAGTACATTGCTGCAAAAAAAGGATTTTTTGATAATCTGCCCAAAACCAGTTTTGCCTTGACCAATGTTGATGATAAACGAGGAAGGGTAATGGTTCAAAATTCAAAAGCAAAAATTATCACTTACGCGTTGCGTAGAGTTGCTGATTTGAAAGCTCGAATTTTAGACAACAATATTTTGGGTTTGCATCTGATTTTGGATGGAAAAGAATTTCATTCGAGATTGATTGGCGAGTTCAATGTTTACAATCTGCTTTCAGTTTATGGAGTAGCGACGGAGTTAGGAATTCCAGAAGATGAAGTGCTTCAAAACTTAAGCCTTTTAAAATCAGCAGAAGGCAGGTTTGACTATGTAATGAATCACGAAAAAGGCTTGACCGGCATTGTTGATTATGCTCACACACCCGATGCATTGCAAAAAGTTTTAGAAACAATCAATCAATTAAAACCCAAAAACGCAAAAGTAATAACAGTAGTTGGCGCCGGAGGAGATCGCGACAAATCGAAGCGACCGAAAATGGCAAAGATTGCTGCAATTTTATCAGAAACATTGATTTTAACTTCGGATAACCCACGTTCTGAAAATCCAAATGACATATTGGATGACATGGAAAAGGGCTTAGATGAAAGGCAAATTGAACAAACATTAATCATTTCTGATAGAAAACAGGCCATCAAAACGGCAGTCAAAATGGCGCGCAAAGGTGACATCATTTTGATAGCTGGAAAAGGCCACGAAAAATATCAAGAGATAAAGGGTGAAAAGCATCCTTTTGATGATAAAGAAATTTTGAAATCGGCTTTTAGCCAAAAGAAGTGAATGAGATAAGGAACGCTCAAAAAATAAGTTCCCGATTTCAAAAAATTAGTGAAGGAAAATTGATTGATAATGAGGTTTTTCGAGCTAATTTTTTGAATTGAAGAGGGAAGTTATTTTTTGAGTAATACTAAACGGACGATTTTTTCTTCGGCGATGTAACGCCTGCCATTCCCACTGTAGAGAGGATTCACGAATCCTCTTTCCACGACGGAAAAGAAAAAACCTGATTGCCGCTGTAGAGAGGATTCATGAATCCTCTCTACGACGGGAACAGAAAAATCTCGTAAAGATTATCGTTCTTTTTTTCAATAATAGTAGAGGGAACTATTATTATTTCTCATTCTCAGATTGATTGCAGTTGGTGGATGATTTTATCATCCTCCGGCTGCGTTTTTAAAATCCAAATTTTTGGACCTACTACATACTTAGAAAATAGACTTTAATCTGAAATATGTTGTAGAGCAATCGATGATTATTTTTTCGATAATTGAGACAAAAAATTTAAGTATCCGCCGCGGCGGATTATTTAATTTTTTAACGAAAAGTAGCGGAAAAAGAAGCATTTGAATTGCATACAAATTATTTTAGAATAAAGTCTAAACGTAGCTGAAATGAATAGAAAACAGAAGGGACGCTGATTCATTTTATTTCAGCTTTTAAACATACTTGAGAAAAACACTTATCAAATGAAGTTTCAAAATTTTTCATTTTGATTTTTCATTTTGATTTTAATTTGATTTAATGTTTTACTATTTATTTGAATTATTAGAAGATATGCCTGGCGCTGGGCTTTGGAAGTTTATCACTTTCCGAGCAGGTGTTGCGATAATTTTATCTCTAATAATTTCCCTACTTTTTGGGGGCAGCATTATCAAAAAGTTGAAAAGACTGCAAATAGGAGAGTCCATCCGAGACTTAGGATTAGAAGGTCAAAAAGAAAAAGAAGGTACTCCGACCATGGGAGGAGTTATCATCATTATGGCTATTTTGATACCATGTTTGTTGGTGGCAGATTTGACAAATATTTATATCCAAACCATGCTTTTGGCGACGGTTTGGATGGGACTGATTGGCGGCACAGACGATTACATCAAAGTCTTTCGCAAAAACAAGAAAGGGCTGAGTGGCAAATATAAAGTGATTGGTCAAGTTGTTTTAGGATTGTTAGTTGCGCTAATCATGTTACATCACGATGATGTGGTAGTCAGAATGAATTTAGAAGATGCAATTGGCGGCGGTTACAATATGATTCAAGAATTTACAGATGCAAAGGGAAACCAAATTGCTTATGTGAAATCAACCATCACAAATGTGCCGTTCATCAAAGGGAATAATTTCGATTATCAGAACATTTTATTCTTTTTGGGTGATAACGCAGTGTCTTTTATTTGGCTGATTTTCATCCCAGTGGTCATATTTTTAGTGACTGCTGTGTCAAATGCAGCTAATTTGACAGACGGAATTGACGGTTTAGCAACAGGAATTACTGCAATTATAGGCGTAACACTAGCAGTTTTCGCCTATGTTTCGGGAAATGTGAACGCTGCGGCCTATTTAGGCATCTTAAGTTTGCCGGGCACAGGGGAATTAGTAATATTTGCCGCGTGTTTGTTGGGTGGTTGTATTGGATTCCTTTGGTACAACTCCTATCCGGCTCAAGTTTTTATGGGCGATACAGGAAGTTTGACATTAGGAGGAATCGTTGCGGCAATGGCAATTTTATTAAGAAAAGAACTTTTATTACCGATTCTGTGTGGTGTTTTTATGGTGGAAACACTTTCAGTAATGATTCAGGTAACATACTTTAAATACACCAAAAGAAAATACGGAGAAGGCAAAAGAGTCTTCTTGATGTCACCTTTACATCACCACTTTCAAAAACAAGGAATCCACGAATCTAAGATTGTTTCAAGGTTTTGGATAGTTGGAATTTTGTTGGCAGTGGCGACTATTTTGACATTAAAAATTAGGTAAGCACAAGTTCAAGCATCAAGCACAGGTTCAAGGACATATTTGCTCTTGAACTTTAAACTTGAACTTGTACTTACGTTTTATTACATAACTATAATCAACACTTTAATACTAATAACCGAGTTGCGAAGGGTTGGTATTTTTTTTAACCAAACTATTTATATTATGGCAAAGAAGGATCCATTAAGTTTCTACGATGTTAAAACCAAGGCTAAATTTGAAACTGCTGAATTCGAAGTTCGCGAGAAAAAAGGCAGATTTTACGCAGTGGCAAAGTCTCAAGCAGAAGGTGCAACGCACGAATGCTGGAGAGTTCTTGGAAAAGCAGATGCAGCTAAATATTCTGAGTAATATTTATTGTTTCTGATTTTGATTTGCCAAGGAATGAGAAAACTTTTATGAGAAATCATTCCCTAAGGACATAGAGATCTGAGAAAATGAGTAAATCAAAAATTGACAAATTCCCAACCCCCCGACGTCGAGTAGTCATACTCGGTGGCGGGGAGTCGGGGGTTGGTTCTGCAATTTTAGCGAAGCAAAAAGGCTTCGAAGTTTTTGTCTCCGACAAAGGAAATATCCCAAATAAATACCAAAAAGAATTAAAAGAAAACGACATTCCATACGAGGAAGGTCAGCATACTGAAAATCTAATTTTCAATGCACTTGAAATAATCAAAAGTCCTGGCATTCCCGATAAAGTTCCGATGATAAAGGAGCTACACAAAAAAGGAATTCCAGTGATTTCTGAAATTGAATTTGCGGGGCGATACAACAAAGCTACCATCATCGGTATCACCGGTAGTAATGGAAAAACGACCACCACCAATCTGGTTTTTCATCTTTTGAAAACAGCTGGAAAGAATGTGGAAATGGGTGGAAATGTGGGTTTTAGCTTTGCGCGTTTAGTCGCTGAAAACAAACACAAAATTCTGGTTTTAGAATTAAGTAGTTTTCAGTTGGATGGCATGTTTGAGTTCAAATCCAACATCGCTATTTTGCTAAATATCACGCCCGACCATTTGGATAGATATGATTATAAAATGGAAAATTATATCGCTTCCAAATTTAGAGTTTTTAGAAATCAAACGTCCTCCGAAGTTGCGATTTACAACTTAATGGACGAAAACATAAAGAATTTTTTAAAGAAAAATCCACTGAATTCGAAAGCGAAACCAGTGAGAAAGATTAGAGTAGAAGACGGATATTTGAAGGTACAAAGGTCGAAATACGACTTGAAAAATGTGTCACTGAAAGGAAAGCACAATCTATTCAATGCGACTGCTGCAATTTTAGCAATAAAGCAATTGAGTGTCTCTAATGCCTTGATTCAGAAAGGATTAGAAACTTTTCAACCAGTGCCACACCGACTCGAAAAGGTCGCCGTTGTCGATGGAGTAGAATACATCAACGATAGCAAAGCGACAAATGTAGATGCAGTTTATTATGCTTTGGAGGCGATGGATAAACCTACCGTTTGGGTAGTCGGAGGAACAGACAAAGGAAATGATTATGAACCGCTTGCAGATTTAGCAAAAGCGAAAGTTAAAGCCATTGTTTGTTTGGGCGTGGACAACACAAAAATCAAGGAATATTTCAATTCGATTTGCTCAACAATTATTGAGACCCAATCCGCACAGGAAGCCGTAAAGCAATCGAAGAAATTAGCAAGCAAAGGAGACGTCGTTTTATTATCTCCGGCTTGCGCAAGTTTTGACCTTTTTAAAAATTATATAGATAGAGGCGATCAGTTTAGAGCAGCGGTGCTGAAATTAGAAAGACCTTGAAAATTGAATGTTAAAAGTTGAAGTATTTTTTAAGGGGTTATACTTCTGGAAAATTTTAAACAAACAATTTCAATCTTACAATAACATAACCATTTTAAAAACTTACTATGAGTCTGGGCAACAGATTATACGCTGAATTGAGAGGCGATAAGGTCATTTGGATGATCTTAGCTGTGCTTGCGTTGTTCTCGCTGTTGCTCGTTTATAGTTCGACTGGAATATTAGCCTACAAACATAAAGGAGGAGACACCGAACACTTTTTGTTCAAGCATCTACTCATTTTATCGGGCGGTTTGTTCTTAGCATATACGTGTTATTCGATGCACTATATGAAATTCAAACAAGCTGCTCCCTACCTCATTTTGATGGCTGTTCCCCTTTTGGTTTATACTGTTACGATGGGGGCTGACTTTAACAGCGCACACCGTTGGATTATGATTCCGTACATCGGAATTACGTTCCAGACATCCGATTTTGCGAAGCTGGCATTAATCATTTATGTCGCTCGTGAGATTACCCAAAAACAAGAATATATCGAAGATTTCCAATCTGCCTTTTTGCCAATTATTGTCCCTGTTTTGATAGTATGTGGTTTGATTGCACCAGCGGATTTGTCTTCAGCAGCATTACTATTTTTCACTTGCCTATTGATGATGTTCATTGGTCGAGTAGCGATTAAATATATTATCCTTTTAGCTTTCTTGGGACTGACCGTTTTTGTGTTTTTGGTAGCAGCGAGTCAGTTTTTTCCAGAGTTTATTCGGGTTGATACTTGGATATCAAGAATGAACGAATTTGCAAATGAAGAAGGTGGTGGATACCAAATCAAGCAAGCCTTCATTGCGATTGCAAACGGAAGTATTTTTGGAATGGGCCCAGGAAATAGTATTCAAAGAAATCATTTACCACACGGATATTCGGATTTTATTTATTCGATTATTAATGAGGAATATGGCTTGGTAGGTGCACTGGCAGTGATAGGAGTTTACATTCTATTGCTTTTCAGAGCAGTGCGTTTATTGACAATCAGCCCAAAAGCATTCGGAGGAATGTTGGCAATGGGATTGACCATCGGATTAGTATTGCAAGCCTTGGCGAACATGGCCGTAAACGTGAACTTGATTCCAGTAACTGGATTGACAATGCCGATGTTGAGTTTGGGTGGAACGTCTCTATTGTTTACCTGTATTTCATTTGGGATGATACTCAGTGTGAGTAAATATATTGAAGAATTGAAAGTCCGACAGGACGTCGCTTTAACTGATGATTAATTATGAAAGTAATCATTTCAGGAGGAGGATCTGGCGGTCATATTTTTCCAGCGATTGCCATTGCGAACGAGTTGAAAAGTAGAGACGAAAGCACTGAAATTTTATTCGTCGGTGCAGAAGGCAAGATGGAAATGGAACGTATCCCAAAAGCAGGATATGAAATTGAAGGACTTTGGATTAGCGGTTTTCAACGAAAGTTGACTTTAAGAAATCTCTCGTTTCCTTTCAAACTGATAAGCAGTTTGTTAAAGGCAAGAAAGATTTTGAAAAGATTCAAACCAGATGTCGTGATTGGAGTAGGCGGATACGCAAGTGGCCCTACTTTAGAAATGGCAACACGAATGGGGATTCCAACTTTGATACAAGAGCAAAACTCTTATCCAGGAATTACCAATCGCCTCTTGGCGAAAAAAGTGAATAAGATATGTGTAGCATATAATGGTTTAGAAAGATTTTTTCCAAAAGATAAAATCATCAAAACCGGAAATCCCATAAGAGGCGATTTCAAAGATTTGAAAAAATTGAAAAACGAAGCTTATCCCTCATTGGGATTTGATTCTAATAAAAAGACCATCGTGGTGACTGGCGGAAGTTTGGGGGCAAGAACCTTAAACGAAATGATGAGAGACAACCACGACGTCCTGAAAAAAAATCAGGACATACAAGTTCTTTGGCAGGCTGGCAAATTGTACATCGAGCAGTTTTCAACAACGGAAACCGCTCAATTACCAAATGTAAAAATCACCGCTTTTATTGAGCGTATGGATTATGCATTTGCGGCAGCAGATGTGGTGGTTTGCAGAGCAGGAGCTTCGACGATTTCAGAGTTGTGTTTGGCAGGGCAACCTTCCATTTTGATACCTTCTCCGAATGTAAGCGAAGATCATCAAACTGCAAATGCAAAAGCACTTTCTGAAAAAGAAGCTGCAATTTTAGTTACTGATAAAGCTGCAGTTGAGGCAATACCGCAAGCAATCGAACTTTTGAAAAACGAAGAAAAATTGCAACGCATCGGAGCAAATTGTTTGGCAATGGCTAAACCAAATTCGACTGCGGAGATTGTGGATGAGATTGAAAAATTATTGAAATAGTTTTGATTGGAGAATTGTTCTTCTTGGTTTCTAACTCTTGATAAAGAATCGAGTAGAAACTGTCCCCCTTTGGAGGGGGATCAAGGGGGAGGAATTTTCGGCAGTTATGGGGGGATTCCTCCCTCTGCCTATCGGCATCTCCCTCTAAAGGGAGACAAGTAGCTCTAAATTTCATCAAGAATATTCATACTATTTTGTGAAGAATAATTATACAGATTTTAAGTAAAAATGAACTTTAAAAAACTCTACTTCTTGGGAATTGGCGGCATAGGCATGAGTGCCATCGCGCGCTACTTCAACGGACTTGGAGTGGAGATACACGGATACGACAAAACCCAAACCGAGCTGACCAAAAATTTGGAAAAAGAAGGAATGAAAATTCACTACGATGAAAACATTTCTAAAATTCCAAAAGGATTAGACTTGGTTATATGGACACCGGCAATACCCAAAGAACACAAAGAATTAATTTGGTTTCGAGAAAATAATTTCGAACTAAAAAAACGAGCTGAAGTGCTCGGAATTATCAGTAGAGCAAAGCGCACCGCGGCAGTTGCAGGAACGCATGGAAAAACCTCGACCACCAGTATTTTGACACATGTTTTGAAAAAAGGTGGGGTGGATTGTTCCGCGTTTTTGGGTGGGATTGCGATGAATTACGAATCCAATTTCGTGATGGGAAAAGATGACTGGGTAGTGGTCGAAGCAGACGAATTTGACCGAAGCTTTTTGCACCTTGATCCTGCCATCGCAGCCATCATGAGTATGGATCCTGACCATCTTGATATTTATGGAGATGAGCAGTCGATTTTGGATACAGGTTTTCTCGCTTTCGCAAAAAAAATAAAACCTGGAGGAACGCTTTTGGTCAACGTGGAGTTTATACAACACTTTGAAAAACAGCGAGTTAGCTCCTTTGGAATTGAGAAGGGAGATTATCAAGCACAAAATGTGCGTGCCGAAAAAGGGTACATGGTTTTTGATTTGAAACATCCGAAAGGATTGATTAAAAATCTAAAATTCACCCTTCCAGGTCACCACAACGTGATGAATGCAACGGCAGCCATCGCCATCGCTTTGAACCTCGGTGCCAAGATAGGTGGCATACGAAAAGCATTGAAAGGATTTAAAGGAATTAAACGTCGATTTGAATTTATGGTTAGAGGCAAGAAGAAAGTTTACATCGACGATTATGCCCATCATCCGACGGAGTTGAATGCAGCAATTTCCGCAGCGAAAATGTTCTACCCGGGTAAAAAAATAACAGGGGTTTTTCAACCTCATTTATTTTCTCGGACGAGAGATTTTGCAGAAGGATTTGCCGCCGCGCTCGATACATTGGATGAAGTTTTACTGATGGATATTTACCCGGCAAGGGAAAAACCTATCAAAGGAATTGATTCAGATATGGTTTTCAAAATGATGAAAAACAAAAAGAAAATCAGAGTCAACAAGGACAATTTGCTAGACGAGTTGAAGCAAAAAGAAGTAGAGATTTTGATGACGTTGGGCGCTGGAGATATTGATACTTTTAGGAATCCAATTAAGGATTGGATTTTAGAAAAATAAAAGACCACTTAGCGAAATCGTGGTACGACTCAAAGTCGTCCCACGATTAGAGCGGGTTTATTTTTAGAAAATTACACTTTTAACCAAACTTAAAAATGAAGCCGATATACCGTGCATCGCTGATTAGAATTCTTTGGATTGTCATGATCCTTGGGACAGCGGCGTTGGTGATTTCAGCAGTAGAATCAACCAATGATTCTCGTGTGCAAGCGGTTAACATTCAGATCGAACCAATCTTGAATGGCAACTTTCTTATCAATGAAGGTGACGTTCAGAATGTGATAAAAAATGCTTTTGATAGCGATTTGATTGGTCTTAAAGTTTCTGAGATTGATATGGAACGTTTGGAGTTGGAGTTGGAAGCAGAACCTTTTGTTTTAGATGCTGAAACGTATATCAATGCAAATGAGGAGATTAATATTTCCCTAAATCAAAGAGAACCAATTCTCAGAATTATTGATAAAAATGGATTGGATTATTACCTCGATAAATCAGGAGTGAAGATGAATCCTTCCAAACATTATACCGCGCGAGTGGTGGTAGTGACAGGTGATTTGCCAGCCTACACAGATGACTATCTTCAACGAGAAGATCACATTATGAGTGATTTGTTTAAACTGGTCAATACAATTATAAAGGATGAATTGCTTAAGCCATTAGTAGAGCAAATTCACGTGAGTGGTAAAGAATTCACTTTCGCACCAAAAATAGGAGATCATAAAATTAGACTTGGAGGTGTAAAAGATTTAGAGGATAAAATTGAGCGACTTAAGATTTTTTATAAAGAAGGAATGTCGCGTACTGGGTGGCAACGATACAAGGAATTGGATTTGAGATACAAAGGACAGGTTATTGGCCGCAAATAAATACCTTCTTAGAAAAATTCGTGGTCAGGTCGGAGTTGAAATTTTATGACCGATAGGGAAAGAAAATTTACACTTTGGACTGACATTAAACACGAAATTTTCTAAGAATCAAGATTAGGAATTAACTACGTTTTGTTTTTGATAAAAAGGGCTAATTGAAAATCGGTTTTCAATTCTTTAAAAAAAAAACGGAGCAAACATTTTGAAACATACTTATTAGAATAACTGCAAAACCGGCAATTATGGAAAAGGCTTTTAAAAAACCCGCTACTGTTGTAGCATTAGACATTGGGACAACCAAAGTCTGTGTTGTCATCGGTAGAAAAAATGAACATGGTCAGCTCGAAATTCTTGGCTACGGCAAAGAAGTTTCTGAAGGCGTCTCGCGAGGGGTCGTCTCCAACATTGAAAAAACAGTCAATGCTATCAACAGCGCAACAGAAAAGGCGCGCAGGCGATCTGAAATTGATTTTGACTGGGTGCATGTTGGCATCGCAGGTCAGCACATCAAAACCCTACAACACCGAGGGTTATTGACTCGCGAAAGCAATCTTACTGAAATCAGCGCGGAAGACATTAATCGTTTAGAAAACGATATGCAAAAATTGGTGCTTCCTCCTGGTGACAAAATCATCCACGTTATTCCACAAGAATATTTGGTAGATGACGAACCTGGAATTACCGATCCTATCGGAATGTCTGGCGTAAGATTGGAAGCAAATTACCACATCATCACTGGACAGATTACGGCGACCAACAACATCATCAGATGTGTGGAACGTAATAATTTGAAAGTTGCAGATGTAACTTTAGAACCGATTGCTTCAGCAGCAGCAGTACTTTCTACAGAAGAAAGAGAAGCAGGTGTTGCCTTGGTGGACATCGGAGGCGGAACCACTGACCTTACTATTTTTCATGAAGGGGTAGTGCGCCACACCGCTGTGATTCCTTTTGGAGGAACAGCCATTACAAAAGACATTAAAGAAGGTTGTACCGTAATGCCTCAACAAGCTGAGAAGCTCAAAGTAAAATTTGGTGCTGCTTTGGCAAACGAAGTATTCGACAACCGTATCATATCTATTCCTGGTTTGAAAGGAAGAGAACCTAAAGAAATTTCAGAGAAAAATCTGGCAAGAATCATCCAAGCAAGAGTTGAGGAAATCCTTGATTATGTGATTTGGGAAATTCAACGTGCAGGTTTTGACCGTAAATTGGTTGGTGGAATTGTACTAACTGGTGGCGGTGCTTTGTTGAAAGACATTGATAAATTAGCTGAATTTCATACGGGCATGTCCACTCGAATTGGTTTCCCAATCGAGAACTTAGCGCAAGGATATGCGGATGAAGTTTCAAGTCCAATCTATTCAACTGCTATCGGCCTTTTACAAAAAGGAATCGAAGATGTTGAAGCTGGACGCATCAAATATCAATTGTCTGAACCAACACCAGAAGTTGTAGAGGAGCCAAAAGAAGAAACTACTATCAAAGACGATGACGGTTTCCTCGGTGGTATTTTTAGTAAAACCAAAAAGTGGTTTGAAACAGAACCTGATACTGGCTTCTACAAGTCTGAAAGATAAATTTCTTTATTAAAAAACAAGCAAGAGATTAGTTCTCTTCTCTAAAATATATTACTATGATTTTTGAATTATTAAAAGAAGATACTCCGATTATAAAGGTGCTTGGTGTTGGTGGAGGTGGTTCCAATGCAGTGAATCACATGTTCCGTCAAGGCATTGTAGGTGTTGATTTCGCGATCTGTAATACAGATGCACAAGCGATGGAAATCAGCCCAGTACCAACAAAAATTCAATTGGGACCACACTTGACAGAAGGTCGTGGTGCAGGCTCAAAACCCAATATGGGAAAATTGGCTTGTGAAGAATCAATTGAAGATGTAAAAAAATATTTAGGTCAAAACTGTAAAATGTTGTTCATCACTGCTGGAATGGGAGGTGGTACTGGAACAGGTGCTGCTCCAATCATTGCAAAAGCAGCACAAGAAATGGACATCCTTACCGTAGGAATCGTAACGGTTCCATTTACTTTTGAAGGTCGTCGTCGCTCAAGCCAAGCGTTTGACGGATTGGAATCTTTGAAAGAAAATGTGGATACTTTGATTATCATTTCGAATGATAAATTGAGAGCGATTCATGGTAACCTTTCATTGTCAGGTGCTTTCTCAGAAGCGGATAATGTATTGACGACTGCAGCTAAAGGTATTGCAGAAATCATCACGGTTCCAGGTTATGTCAACGTGGATTTTGAGGATGTCAATACGGTGATGAGAAACAGCGGTGTTTCTATCATGGGAACAGGTATGGCAGAAGGGGAGAACCGTTCAAAACGTGCTGTTGATGATGCGATGAACTCGCCATTGTTGGAAGACAATGACATCAGAGGTGCAGAGCATATCCTTTTGAATATCACTTCTGGTAACAAAGAAGTAACGATGGATGAGATTTTCGAAATCACTGAATTCGTACAGGAAGAAGCTGGTTTTGGAACGGATTTGATTTGGGGTAACTGTTATGATGAGACACTGGGAGATGCGATTAGTGTGACTTTGATTGCTACTGGTTTTGATAAAGAAAAAGGCAAAAAAGCGGATTCAGTACCAAATCAACAAAAAGTAGTGGTTGGATTGGACGATGATGTCGTACCAAAAAAGGATGCGGAATTACGCAAACCAGAAGTACAACCAAAAGCACAAACGATTGAGTTTGATAACTTGAAGCAAAATATTTCTGACATCAATCGTCGTCGTTTTTCTTACGATGAGCCATACATCAAAACTCAAAAGCGCGAGCAAGAGTTGTTAGCTCAACAAGAAAAAATGAACGCTGAGGCGCAACGTCGCGAGCGTTTACGCACCACTCAAGTGAAGTTGACTAACCCAGGCACCGTAGGTGATTTGGAAAACCAACCTGCTTATTTGAGAAGAGGTGTCAACTTAGACGAAACGCCAAACAGCGCAGAAGATCCACAATCAAGATGGTCTGTAACTGATGGTGAACAACCAGAAATCAAGGAGGATAATAAGTTCCTTCATGATAATGTGGACTAAAGTATGTTACATGTTAATTCATAAACCTTTGCCGGTTTATTTTTTATATTCTTAGCCAATTAACTTTATGCGCACAATCTCGCTTGCGAGGTTGGGCTTTTTGATTAGGTTTAGAACTTTTTAGTACAAAACTTTGTAAATTTGATTAAAAATCGAAAATATGTTCATTTATAAAAACATAATTACAATAGAAGCAGGAAAGCGATCTGGTAAGCCTTGCATCAGGGGCATGCGCTTTACAGTGGATGACATTTTAAAATATTTGGCATCTGGTATGACCACTTCAGAAATCATCGAAGACT
>CALLVG010000192.1 GCA_938010715.1 uncultured Saprospiraceae bacterium | reverse complement strand
CCCTCTGGGATGTGTATCATCTCGAAGGGGTAGGTGTTTATCTTAAATTTTTTGGATGGAAGTTTCATTATGGGGTAAATATAAAGAGGAACAATCAAAGTAAAAAATCTAAAAATTCACTTACACCATCACTTACACCAAATAAAAATGCCGATTCGTAAGAATCGGCATTTTTATTGCAATATATTGATTATCAATACTTTAAAAGAGTCGGGATGACAGGATTTGAACCTGCGACCCCACGCCCCCCAGGCGTGTGCGCTACCGGACTGCGCTACATCCCGAAATAAAAATGTGTCAATCTGAATTTATCGGACTGACACATTTTCGAAAAGAAGTGAGTCATACTGGATTCGAACCAGTGACCTCTGCCCTGTCAAGGCAGCGCTCTGAACCAACTGAGCTAATGACTCTTTTTTTAATAGAGGTATTTAAAAATAACAATTTCATTAAATTGTGAACGCAAATTTAAAAGAAGTTATTTGAAGTTTTAATTTCAAAGGGAAAAATTGATATATAAATAAATCCAATATACATTTTTAAAATTCTATAAATCATGCTACAAAACAGTATTACTCGAACACTTTTAATGGTTGGAATAGTTCTAATCGTTTTGGCCTTTGTTTACCATTTTTTTGGAGATAAATTGAGTTGGCTGGGCAGATTGCCTGGGGACATTCGATATGAAGGAGAAAACACGAAGGTTTACTTTCCAATTACTACTATGATTTTATTGAGTGTCATTTTTTCGATTGTAATGAATTTGGTAAGACGGTTTTTGTAAAATCTCATAAAACATAAATCCGAACACAACCAAATACTCAAACCCAACAACCCACAAATTCTCAAAATAAGCCCCATAGCTATAATTGATGTAAGTCAAACATATCAGGGCTGACCAAATCATAGGAAATCTAAAATTTGTAAAGCAACAAAGAAACAATGGCAACGAAACATACCACGGATGCACTGTCGTGGTAAGCATCAAATAAACCATAATTGCCCATAACCATTTGGCAGGCAAAACATCCGATTTTTTAGTTTTAAAAACTGCTAAAAATAGTATTGTTGAAAAACTAAGAATCGCTAACCCTGGGCCGATTTGAGCAATCATATTCCAGCCAACTTTTTGGTAGCCGAACCATCGAGCGAAATAGTAAACCGAGGCATTAAACTCGAACTTTTGAAAGTAAAGATTTAAACTATTAGAGAAGTTATTAATGAAGGTTTCATTCAAAATTGGAAAGTACAAAAAAGCCAACGAAACGGCAACAATTACTCCATATTGAAAGGCCTTTTTAAAACCTATTTTATTAATAAAAAAAGGAAGAAAAATGAGCGGCAAAAGTTTAGAGGCAATCGATAATGCAAAGGCAATCGCTGAAGTATTTATTTGCCTTTTTTGAAATAAGAAAACAGCTAAAAGTAAAAAGAAAACCATCATTCCTTCAAAATGCAAGTTACCACATACTTCAATGATTATCAGTGGATTAAGAATATAAATTAACGCATTTTTTGTAGAAACCCTATATTGTTTTAGTACTCTTGGCAAAAGCAAAATCGTTCCAATCTCTGAGGCCAAAAGAAAGCATTTCATCACGAAAGCAGACCACCAAATGCTATTCGGAAAGAGCCAAGTTGAAACATAAAAAACCAACTGATTCACAGGTGGATAAATCGTAAAATACTCAGGGGAATTGAGTTGTTGAAAAAGGGAAATATTAAGTCCATTAACTTCATTTCCAGCTTCCAAAAAATGAGTTGGCAGATGATTAAATGGATTAATTCCTTGCTGCCAAAGTCGTCCATCCCAAATAAATCGAAACACATCATCAGACAAAAAAGGGAATGCAAAAAGCAATATAAATCTGACGCCAATTGCCAGCGACATTAATCCAAAAAAATCACTCGATGATAGTTCCTTTTTTTGAAAAAAAATCAGCCATCCATAGGCTAAAAACATCGGGCAATAAAACAATAGAATTTTATAAAAATCTGATTGCTCTGTTAAAAAACCAAGTCCAATTACCCCAAAAAGGAAAGCTAAAATCAACCACCAAAACGACTTTAAAAACTTTCCCAAAACTGATTTATTTCATAGATAAATGACGAATGGTGTAGTAAAAAATCGTTCCATAACCTACCGACAAAAGCATGTGAAATACTAAGAAGGTATAGTTAGCACAACTCACTCCAGCATACACTCCTCCTAAAAAATAAAGGGCTAAAAATCCTTCTGCAATCGTTGTCCAAGAGATTTTTTTGATAAGATAATTTCGATTTTTGAAGCTATCAGAAATGTTTTTAATGTCGAATTTCGGTGTTCGAACGAAAGGTGATTTTTTACCCCAATAGCCTTGAAGGACTGCCACTGTATTGTGCAAAGATAGCCCCATCGAAAGTGCCAAAAAAAGCGGAAATAGTATCAAAAACTTGAATACTCTTTTTAAATATGGTTCTTTTTTGAAGTTGGTGGTGACGTTGGCTGCATAGTAAATTGCGACAATCGAAATCCAACCAATCAAAAAGAAGGTGTACCATTTTGTGTCGATTCCAATTTGAGCCATTCCGAAAATAAGCGGAACACTAAAAACTCCAATTAGAAAAACAAAAACAAAAATCCCACTCGCCATCAAGTGAGCAGTCGCATGTAATTTTGTAGAAAATGGTAAATCAGAACGCCAAACAGTCGGAAGCATTTTGCGAGCGGTCTCTGCCCCACCCTTCATCCAGCGATATTGTTGTGACTTTAGGCCATTCATTTCGGCTGGCAATTCGGCAGGCGAACCAATGTTTTCCAAAAACATAATTTTCCATCCTTTCAATTGGGCACGGATGCTTAGATCCAAATCCTCGGTCAAAGTGTCTGCCTCCCAGCCACCTGCTTCTTCGATGGTTTTGGTACGCCAAACGCCCGCTGTTCCATTGAATTGGAGTAGGTAATCTCCTTTTCTTCGACCGTTTTGTTCGACTGTAAAATGAACATTTAATTGAAGTGCCTGCAACTTGGTTATGATTGAGTAATCCTCATTGATGTGTTCCCAACGAGTTTGGACTACCCCTATTTTTTCATTCTGAAAATATGGAATCGTTTCTCTCAAAAAATTAGCATTAGGGAGAAAATCAGCATCGAAAATGGCGATGAACTCTCCTTTAGCCGTTTTCATTCCTTCCTTCAGCGCACCTGCTTTGAAACCAGTTCTATCCACTCGGTGTCGTAATTCTATATCAAATCCTTTGGCGAGATATTCATCTACTTTTTTCTGACTCAATTTTACCGTTTCATCGGTGGAGTCATCCAAAATCTGAATTTGTAATCGATCTTTAGGATATTCGATTTTGGTGATACTATCTATCAAACGATCTACGACATACATTTCGTTGAAAATAGGAAGTTGAATCGTTACCATCGGTAAATCATCATTATCAAAATCCAAATCTGGAAACTTCGTTGTTACGTCTTTCTTTTTGTAATAATACAAAAGGTGAAATTGCAAGAGACAATAAAATGTTATGTAGAGTAAAGCCCCCGTGTAAACAAAGAAAATAAAATAAAAAAAGTAGTTCATCAAAGTAGTTTAAAAATCGTCCAAAGAATTTTATGTCCTGCGAGAACGGTACCTTTTAATGTACCTGATATTTTGGAAACACCAACTCGTTTTCTATAACTAACTGGTATTTCTTTGCAATTAAGCTTTGCTTTTGCAGCTCTTGCTTGCATCTCAACCGTCCAACCAAAATCAGGATCCTCCATACCAAGGTTTTTCAAAACCGCCCACTTTATTGCCCGAAAAGGGCCCAAATCTGTAAATTGATAATTATAAAAAAGTTTTAACAAGGTCGTTGCCAACCAATTGCCGAAGACTTGTTGAGGCATCATCGCGCCTGATTCCATATTCCCTAATGCCCTCGAACCGATGACCAAATCCACGTCATTTTCGGCAATTTCTTTCAACATGCCCTCCATCTCTTCTGGATGGTCTGAGTAGTCTCCGTCCAGAAAAATAACAACATCTGGCTGTTCCGAAATTGGTTTATTTGCAATATATTCCATCCCTTTTAAACAGGCGGAACCATATCCTTTTTGAGGTTGATCCACAACCGTAGCGCCTGCCTTTTGGGCAACTTTAGAAGTATTATCCGAACTATTATTATTACAAACAATAATCTCCGAAACGAGGCTTTTGGGAATATCATTGATGACTAAACCAATAGATTCTTCCTCATTGTAGGCAGGTATGATAACGTGTACGATCAATAGCGATGCTTAATTTTTTGCAAATGTAGGATAATTGAATGAAGTCGTATGTCCTAATTCGCACATTTCACCTTTATGAAAGATTAAGTTGGTTCCCGGGTTACCATGTTTACCCTAACTCAAAAGTTATAGGTAGGTGAATTTTGGTGGAAAGAAAGCGATTATTTAAAAAATTGGTTTTTTCCGTAGTAATTTTCGTTTGTTTTTATTTATGTTTGCCATATATAGAAGTTGTTTAAAACTCATTGATTGGCTGCAAGCGGCAAATTTGGTCTTGAATTGCGTTAAAAATCTTCATCCATGCTAAGGTAGCGACTATGGTATCTACCTTAATTTCAGCATAAAATTTTCTCGCTTTCGCAAAATCAAGGATTCTTAAACAACTTCATAAAAAAGTCTTTTGAAATCTAAACAACTTATTGGTGGTTGTTTATTTTTTTTGTGCCAAGAACTTTTTCAATAGCCCGTCTAAAAAATCTACAATCACTGCTTTACTAAAGAGGATTTAAAGTATGGAAAGCTAAAATTTCAATTGGTTCTCCCCAAATATGTATGGAGAATTCCTCATTGATTTTTTTAGCCGTAACGACAACATTAGCACCCTCCGTTTTCAATTGCTCAGGCATGAAATTTGGCCTGTATTCGGTGCCTTTTGCGTCAATTATGCCCCATGCGGTTATCCCTATTTGTTTCAAAAATACTTGTCCTTTTATCTTTAAATGCTCCATATACCAAATTATTATTTTTGTAAAATTGGAAAAAATCTTTTAAAAACTTAACAAAAGTTCAGAAATATATTTTTTATTATCATGAGAAACGCGATCTATTTTATAGCTGTATTACCCCCAAAAGAAATTAGAAAAGAAATAAATATCTTTCAAAATTACGCTGCTTCGTACTTTGAAACGAAGCATGCACTCAACTCTCCTCCACATATCACTGTGTTTCCTCCTTTCAGATGGAGTGAAGCAGAAGAAGATAAAATAGAGGAATCTGTAGAGGATCTTGCAGCAAATAATAACTCATTTTACATCCAACTTGAAAATTTTGGAAATTTTGCTCCAAAGGTTATTTACATTAATGTGAATGAAAATGACGAATTGAAGAAATTGCATCTTAATACAATAAGTAAGATGTACACCAGTTTCGAATTAGAAAACAAAAGCCCTCATCAATTTACTCCACATATAACCGTGGCTTTTAGAGATTTAAAAAGAACCTTCTTTTTGAAGGCATGGTCTCACTTTGCCAATACAAAATACGAAAGAGCTTTCAGCGCCGATAAATTGGCTTTACTGAAGCACGAAGATGGGAAATGGAATATTATCAGTGAATTTGAATTGTCAAATTAATTCAAGTTACAATCGGCTGATGCCTTTGTTTGAGTAGAGCGCTGCAATGAATTGAGATCGAAGTGCTGAAAGCTACACATTTTCATGAAGCCATCAATAAATAATAAGGCTGTCTCATACGGTCAAACTGTAGCATCTCTTTAAAAATGTGTTACACCTGACCGTATGAGAAAAGTCTGTTTTTTTTAACCGAGATAAATTTTGGTGCTACTTATCCCCTTTTGCGGCAGCTTGAATTCTTCTCACAAACATATTGGCTGAACTTGGCTCAACAGGGAAGATCTCAAAAAATTCATCTTTCCCCATTTTTATTACTGATTCTTTTTTCTTCAGATTAATGACGGCATCGTTGAATTCCATATTGTCAGATACAATATTTAGAACCCCTTGCTTGAAGCCGAAAAAGTAATAATAACCACTTGGAGACTTCAAATAAACGTATAATCTATCATCATCGTCGGTTGGCATTTTAAATTCGACATAGGCCGTAACTTGTTGTCCAACGGGCTCTCCGTTGATAGAATATAAACCAACTTTAGCTTCAGTTGTAATAAAAGATTGGTAATCAACATCCCACTTCATTGGTAAATAGGAGAAGAAAAGAGAGTAGTCATTCATTTTCTTCGGCAAATCAAAAACACCAACATTAATACCCGCCATCACCTCTGCAAATTCTTTACTCGTTTCAGGTATCAATTCAGAGAGGGCTCTTTTGTAAAATTCTCTTTTCGGAGAGTACAAAACAGGATCACCAGCAAAGCCAGCAGATTTGAAATCTTTGATCATAAATTTGTACAACTTTTTAGGAATTTTCAAATCAATTCCAGCCAAAAATTCAGCATTGACATTAAAAGGCACTCCTGAAACTGTATCTCCTACTCCAGCAAATCCAGAAGTCGCAGCACCAACCACATCAACACTCAAATATTTGAGACTATCACAAACATTGAATTTTCCCTCCATTCGAACTTTAGCACTTTTATTATTAAAAATAATTTGATTGCCTTGAAAAGAGGTTTTATTGACCTTGGCCGAATCGCCAAAAATAAATTCGTCTTTTATACTATCATATTCAAAAAGGCCTTCTACTGGAAGAATTGCATCATCTTTCCTAAAAAACTTCGATTGCAAAACTCGTGGGTACATCAAGGCCGTCTCTTTACTTAAATAAAGACCAGTGTGAAGGTTTTCACCGTCCATCGTTTTAGGAACATCGAACTTAATTTTCAAGTCTTCTTTTGCTGCTTCTGATTGAACAGAAAACCAAGTACTTCCAGGTAAAGTTTTGGTATCTAACTTGGCAAATCCATTAAAATTCAAAGCAGTAGAACTCGAACGCAAACCGATATCACCCAAAAATTTAGTTTTTAAATCAATATAAAAATTTGCTCCTTCTTCAACAGCTCCTGATGCTCTCGTTTCAGTTGCTTTTTCACTTCTATCGCCTTTTCCGACCCTTGCACCCAAAATCTCAGCAAAGAAAATTTCTTGTTGTTTGTCACCAATATTGTATTCGTAATAACCCGTTGCTTTGTAATCTTTTCTACCTAAAATATCTACGATTGCTCTGTTAATGGTATGATTCTTATTGACCGTATCACAAACGATTTTGGCATTATTTAGAGTCGTCATAACCCCTCCAGGCAAAATTTCTACATCGCCAGTTTCTGTATAAACAAAAGCATCACAGGACTTGATGAAAGGTACTCCACCAATTTTCAACTGGTTTGTTTTCAGGTTATAAAAGGCGGATTCTCCTTTAAAAAACAAAGAATCTTGGTCAGGGTGAATGGAAGTAAATGTTCCTAATCCCCCCGGCAAAGCGGCAAAATCAATTGTACTATTCGCCATATCCCAAGTAAACTCGTTCATGGTTGTTTGATACTGATTATATGGAAGAGTCGTTTTCAAAAACTCATCATTTGCTTTAAATAGTCCTTTTTGATCATCAAAATCTACATCTGCGTTTAGATTAGAATTTGACAAGGCATATTCATCCGCATCAAATGCTTTTATTTTGATATCAGTGGTGTCTGCCGTTACGGAATAAGCTCCAAAGTTGAACAAGTCTGAGCTCATATTTGCTTTGTCCCAATCTAATTCTCCTACTCCTTTAAGGCCACCTGGGGTCAAAATCAACAACCCTGCAAGGTCATGTTCTTCAGGACGATACATTTTAAAACTTTCCTCTTGCGAACGAATGTACATGCTATCTCGATAAGGTCTCCACTCAATGGAAACCTTGTTTCCAAGTGCACTAGGGAACTCAGGGTCTGCATTTCGAACTTCGTCAATATCAAATTTATCAGCCGTGCAAGTCATCAGTTTTGGATGAAAAACGATGTCTTCCGAGTTGATTTCGGCTTCCAAATATTTGACTGTACCTTTTGCCAAAAGCCCTTGATTACTCAAGTCAATTTCTCCATTGAAATTTCCTTTAGCAGAAAATGTAGGATAACCCTCGGGAGGTGTACGTGTCACAAATCCTAAGGAAGAATCTTGTGGCATCAGCACCAAACTTTCCTTGAAACGAGGAAAGATTTCAGCAGAGTTTAAATTACCAGCAAAGGTTACATCTGACTCAGTGAATTTGTCTAATGAATTGAAACTGAATGGGTCTAACTCGAAGTGAAATGAATCCCTTTTGTAAACGCTGCCTTGCTTGTTTCTTTTGTCATAATTGACGTAAGAAGGGCCTTTACTCGCCAACGAAGGGAATAGATCAATATCTTCTTTTCCTGATTTATTAGATGGCGCATCGATCAATAAAACAGCTTTAAAATCTTCAATACGGCTACTGATGGAGTATGCTTTTTCACCTTCATTTTTTGCTTCATCTATCAGACCAGATGGAACAAAAATGTCGAAATAATCGACACTATCCATTTCCACATGATAGGCATCGTACTTGAAGTGCATGTCCTTTCCAATCAAGGAAGAAAACCCAGCAAACATTTTTCCATCAAAATCCATGTTACGGTTATAGGTCATAGTCAACTCATTGTTACGCGGCAAGAGTCCTACTCTTTGACTTGGACTGAACTCAACATTTTCTACCCCATTCATCTGTATTTTTGAATCTGAAGTAGTTAGTAATGCATTGGTTTCCAGTGACTTAGAAGTAACTTTTATATAATCGTAATCTTTCTTTTCAGCATTTGACTCTGTAAAATGTTCGATTTTATCTCTTACGTAAACGATTTCTTGATCGCTATCATAATCAATGAATCCTTCTTCAACCAATTGAAACAATAGGCCTTTGATATTCTCTACCGTAAAATTGGGGTCAAAACTTTTTGCCAAATAATTGGCCTCTATTTTTCTACCTTCAGACTGAGCAGCTCTTCTTATGATGGAAATTGGGTTATAACTCGCTATGTTTTGCATCTTAGTGAATTCTCTTTCTCTAAAGTATTCGATAGATTCAAAAACGACGGTACTTTCTTTTGTACCTGCCACCTGCACTCCTGCTTTTCCCAAAAAAATGGAATCTGTTGCCAGTTTACAAATTACGTTATCGGTACTAAAATTGATTTTGTGCATTGAGCTATAAAATGGGCCACGATCAGAGGCCGTTTTTCCACGACGCAAATCCAACTCCTTCGTTGGAATTTCAAAACGCATACTTACCGATGGATGATAAATTGAGTCTTTATCAAAGTAAACCGTCGATTCTACTTTCGAGGCTTTGATCATCTCCTCTTTTTGAATCGAAAACACCTCCGCTAATCCTTTAAATTTTCGTTCACCTGCATCGCCATTGATAGTAATCTGTGCAGGTACTTCGTTCGAGCCATAACCGTAAACAGTGGTTCCTTCAAATCGAAAACCACCAATAAATTCGATTCCTTTTCCGATTTTATCAATTTTTAATCTTTGGTCATCAGAAAGGAATCTTGGGTAACTACTGCCGGTCGCTTTGTTACCGACAATGAGTTTATCTTCAAATGTTCCTTTGATTGTTTTTTGCCCCAAAAAGGTTGGGTATTTCAATGTTGCTCCCTCCACTTTATAAAAACTTGACTTGGCTTCAAACTCATATTTTCCAATTTCACAATAGACATCTTCGGTATATCCGTGTCGCTCCCAGGTAATTTTTCCCCCTTCGCCTTTCCAGATACCTATGTTTGGAAAATATTTTCCAGAGGTTTCTAAAATTTGAATTGAATCTTGTTTTCTCAAACTTCTCAAATCTGTTTTGGCAAAAATCAATAATGGTTCCCCTTCCTCAAATTTCCATTCAAAACCTTTATGGATTGCTTTCCAATTTATTCCAGACTTTGATTTTCGTATTAACCCACTTTCAAAAAACCCTTGTGAGAACTTTAAAAATTCGATGTAGGGCTTAAATTTTCTACCGTCCAAATTTTTCATTATTTCTGCCAATAATCCATGCCATTCTTTGAGTTTAAAATCAGCATTCATCTGGTTGGTTGCCGCTGCGAGACAATGAAGATACTGAGTGAAATATGGAGAACCAGACATACCTTTTTTAAGCATTTGATCCGCTGTGTTTCGGATGAGTGCTTGGGTAGGCTCGTCAAACTTTCCTAAAGTATTGGCATTGCCAAACGCTTCGAAGGCTTCTACCTTTTTGGGTGATTTGGTTGCAATCATAAACTGTTCCAACTCAGTATAAAAAGTTGGAAAGTCTTCAGAAAAAGTTTTTAATTTCTGACCATAACCATTTGAAAATGAGATACTTATAAAAACAAAAAACAATAGTATGCGTAAATTCATCACTTGAATTTAATTAATAATTCGGGAGTAAACTAAGGGTAAGATTTTGGTATAAAGGGGTGTTAATGTTCGAGAAAAAGAGAAATTATTTAAGATTTTTCAACCGTCAAACAGACCCAGTTGTTTTCTTCTTTTTGGTCAACAATTTTAAGTCTTGCCTTTTCAAGATGAGTTTTCATTTTTGGAATATCTTGTTGCAAAAACCCAGACAACAACATCATTCCTTCATTTGTAACCCTCATCTTTAACGCTGGAATAGAATCCAAAATTACATTCCTGTTGATATTAGCAAGAATGATATCATATTCCGTTTCTGGAACATCCATTAAGGTACCTAAAATTAAAGTCACGCGTTTGATTGAGTTTAGTTCAGCATTCTCAACGGCGTTTTCGTAAGCAGGTTTCTCTATTTCGACAGCTTCTGTATTTTTTGCTCCTAATTTTTCTGCCAGAAAAGATAAGATGCCCGTGCCAGAGCCATAATCAAATACTTTTTTGCCTTCGAAATTGAGGTTTTTCATCGCTCGAATCATCAATCTTGTTGTCTCGTGATGTCCCGTACCAAATGCCATTTTGGGATTAATAATGATTTCGTGCTGAACTTCTGCGGGCAATTCATGAAAATCAGCTCGAATACAACAAAAATCATCCACTAAAATGGGCGTAAAGTTGTCTTCCCATTTCTTATTCCAATTTTGGTAAGGAATCAATACTTTTTCAAATTTGAAACTCCAACTCGCCTTCAACAAGTCCAATTGCACTTCGATGGCTGCAACATCTTCTTTTGCAGGTAGAAAAGCTGAAACCTTCATCGGCGACTCCTCAAATGAATCAAATGGATATTGAGCCAAAAAGGCCACCATCAAACCAGAATCATCAAAGTCCGTACATTCAAATTTCCAATAATCCATTAATTCTAAAGTTGAAATTTTAAGGTTGAAAGTTGTCGTTAAGTATTACTCAAAAAATAACTTCCCTCTTCAAATCCAAAAATTAGCTCGAAAAACCTCATTATCAATCACTTTTCCTTCACTAATTTTTTGAAATCGGGAACTTATTTTTTGAGCGTTCCTAATAGACTTTATTCCGAAATAGGTTGTAGCGCAACGAATGCTTATTTTTGCTAATTGAGTTCTATTTTTTAACAAAATTAGCGGAGAAAAAAGTATTCGATTGCATACTGAATATTTTAGAATAAAGTCTAATGTTATTCCGAAGGAATGGTTCAAAAACAAATTTAATAACTTGAACTTTCAACTTCTATTCGTATTGATTTTCGCGACAAGCGCGTAATGTATTCATCAAAAGGGAAACGACCGTCATTGGGCCCACTCCACCTGGCACAGGTGTGATAAAAGAGGATTTTGGTGCTACTGAATCAAAGTCAACGTCTCCTACCAAACGGTATCCTCTTTTTTTGGAATCATCATCTACTCGATTGATACCCACGTCAATTATCACAGCACCCTTTTTGACCATTTCGCCAGTGATAAACCCCGGAATCCCAATAGCAGCAATAATGATATCTGCATTCAAAGTGTGGGCGCTCAAGTTACGGGTTCGGCTATGTGCGAGGGTCACTGTGCAATTTCCAACCTTCGCTTTTCGCGAAAGCAAAATACTCATGGGTGTGCCGACAATATTGCTTCTACCGACCACGACACATTCTTTTCCAGAAGTTTCGATTCCGTATCGGTCGAGCATCGTTACAATGCCAAAAGGGGTTGCTGGTAGGTATGCAGGAAGTCCTTGAGCCATTTTCCCAAAATTCACTGGATGAAATCCATCCACATCTTTTTTGGGATCGATCGCCAAAGTTACTCGGTCTTCATTGATATGCTTTGGCAGCGGTAATTGAACGATGAAGCCATCGACATCACTATTGTCATTCAAACCAGCAATGATTTCAAGCAGTTCTTCCTCTGTAATATCTGCCTTTCGGCGAATGAGCGTTGACTCGAAACCGACTTGCTCGCAGGAGCGAACTTTACTCCGAACATAACTTTCACTTGCTGGATTGTCACCAATCAAAACTGCCGCCAAATGGGGCACCTTTTCTCCCTGTTCCTTTATTTGTGAAACCTGAACCGCCAATTCTTCCTTGATGGTATTGCTTAATTGTTTGCCGTCTAATAATTGCATATCAAAAGATTAAGTTGCAAAAATAGTAAGGTATTGGAGATATGGAAATTTATTGATGCTACAGTTCTGATAACTAAGGACGGGTTCAAAAAAATAATGGTGAGTTTTTTTCGATAAAGTAAAATTAATCAATGATAAAAAAATTACCTTTTTTCAATTCTAAATTCATTTCCTACCTTTAAGTTATAGAATAACTACATCACCAAAAATATTAAACCCTATGCCCAAATTCGATTTCTGCGAAAATCTAATAGGCATTCCTGATGAGTGGAAACAAACAGGAGGCAAAAATGTAAAAATCGCCCTGCTCGATACGGGTGCTAACCTCAACCATCCTGCGCTTCAGCATTTGGATATTCTTGGTCGAAAATTCGATATAACTTTACCTGATTTTGATGTAATCAATGCCATTGGAGATGACCCAGTGCCCGACACTGCACCTGGTTCTGATTTGCATGGCACTCAGCTGTTGAGCATCATGGCGGCTAATCCACCCGATGACATTGGCGTAAAAGGAATTGCACCTGATGCTGAATATTTCATCATAAAAATCATCAACTCAGAACGAAAAACTTTAGTTTCTAACTACTTGATAGCCATTGAGTTATGCAATCGTCTTGAAGTTGATATTATCGTAAACAGTGCTTTTCCTCGAAAGGACGACCGGTCTGTTTTACCGTTGATTGATACCGCTTTTCAAAAATTAGAAGAAAAAAATGTCCTCTTTGTTTCTGCCTTAAAAAATTCAGAATTGCCCAAACGGTTCAATAAAATCGTTTTTCCAACCAGCCAATCAAATGCCATCGTTACTGGTGTACCACAAAAGTTGATGCTAAAATCGATGGAAGCAAATTTTAAATTTGACGATGGTATTCATTTCTTTTTTCCCGAGGTAAAGGTCACTTCATTTAGCGATAGCGTTCAATCCACGGGAAAAACTTTTTTATCAAGAAGTAGTCATGCCTCCGCAGGACTTTCTGGCGTATTGGCATTATATCTCTCGCACCAAATGGCTATTAATTCTAATTTCGAAAAACCAACGAAAGCAGAAATCATTGCTGAATTGCAAAACCATTGTGCTGATTTTTCCAAAAACATCCTGATGGGCGACCAAGCTCCCTTTCAATTTTTCAAAACGAAGTAACAAACTACCATGAGAATATTTAAAAATTCAATTTTAATATTGGCTTTACTATTGACCTCAGAGGCATTTGCTCAATCTATTTTAGAGGATGCTATTTTTCTTAGGCAATTTATCATAGCAGGAGAAGAGAACGCATCAACGGAAGGCTTTTTCTCCGAAAATCCAGATGATATGCTCATCTATGTGCCTGTCTTAAAAAGAGTTTTGAATTTAGAAGCTAACATTGATGAAGATAGATTGTCACAGGTGATTTCGGATAAATTATTTGAAAATCCATTCATCAATAGTGAGGATGAGGACGAGACAAAAATACTTTTGCCTGCTTCCTATTCAAGCCTAAAAGTCGCCACAGATAAAAATCCAAGACCACCAATTTCTTATACAGATTACAATTCAAATAGCCACAATTCCACTACAACATCTCGAAATATGGGAAGTTTTACTACTCGGTTTGTTGATGGCTTGAGTCGTTGGTTGGTCAAAAGAACAAAGCAAGAATTGTCTCTTACTTTTTTCAACCGCTTCAAAAAAGCACTGAATGAGCAGCCCGATTTACACGTTATGTTTCCATCTACGGTGACTTTGTTGAATGTTTTTGAAGATGAAGTTTATCATTATCAGGCATTTATTGGTACACTTCGCGAGAGTTTTATTAATGATTTCAATTTGGTACCTCAGAACCTTTCTGATTGGGCAAACACCACGGAATTGATTAAGGATGAAACTGATAGATTTATTATAAAAGAGGCGTTTGAAATCCCTCCAATGATCATGAATGAAAACTCTCCGCGAGAGATTATTCATCATTTAGGAAGTGTTAAAAATTGTCCTAAAGCATTTCAAAATGTATTTTCCTCCTTTCAAGTAATTGACTTGTTATCAGAATCTATACTTTCTACAGAATGGGAATTCCCTACTGATTATGAAGTAAAAATGGATGACTTAACCCTTTATTTATATTTAGGAATACTTTATGAAAAAAGCAAAAACATTAAATTTTCCAATAAAACTTTCAACGGCATTTTGGAAGAAATCGCAACCGAAACTGGGAAAGAAAAAACGCAACAGTTCAAAAATTTGGTCTTTGACTTTTTGAAACATGGAAAAGAAACGAACCGGTTTTTCAATATTTTGAGCGCACAAGATTCTATAGAATACACGATGTATCATCAATACACCAAATCAACCTTGAGCTTATTGGAAGTTGGAAAAGTTTTTCATGACCAATATGTAAGTGATAGCTCCTCCAGACGATTTACTGATTTATTGGCGGTTATTGGAAATTCAAATGATTTGGTTTTTCATATTCATCAAAAGAATTACTTACAAAGTGTGGCCCACATCAACCAAATCGTCAGCACTTTCATGCCGACCTTAGAACCCTTTGAAATAAAGGCTTTTTCAGTTTCGGAAAGGAAAATTTATGAGAATAGGCAAAAAGGAAAAGAAAAATTTATTAAGTATTCTACCTTCATGGGAACCGTCGCTGATGCCCAATCGTCTGAGCAAGTTGAGTTTGCATTTGAGCTTTTTGCACTGCCTCCAGGAAGTTCTAAAATGAAAAAACACTCCCCTGTTTCCGTTGCCCTTAACGCCTATGTTGGGCCAACTGCTGGTATCGAATATTTGGAAAATTATGACCAAAGTGGCGTTTTTGCATTGCATGCGCCTGTCGGCATCAACCTTAACTGGGGATTGCCTGGTGAGAATGGAAGTTTTAGTTTGTTCGTTCCGATTATTGATGTGGGTGCGATTACGGCTTTTCGATTTGGAGATGATGCTTCCACCCTTCCTGAGTTGAATTTCAAAAATATTATTGCTCCTGGAATCTATGCCGTTTATGGTTTTGGAAAAGACCTGCCATTTGCCTTTGGTGTGGGTGGTCAATTGGGGCCAAATACCCGCAAAATAGAAGTTGATGAATTTGGTTTGCCTACCGAAAATAGAATTGACAGCGGTTTTAGAGTTGGTGCATTTTTAAGTGTCGATATTCCAGTTTTTCATTTCTACACAAAGTAGCGTTTAATCAAAATTTGCAATCAAAATCAAAATTTGCATGATAAGTGATGGTAAAAAATAGCTTGTTAACTTCTGCTGACTATTCCCCCATCACTTAGCGCTTTTTGATTTTGATTGCTGAATTTGATTTTGATTACTAAAATTCTACCTGAACAGAGGCATTCCAACGTAATCCTTGACCAAAGTGAACGGAAGCAGATTTTGCGTCAAAATCAACTTTTTCAATTTGATTAAAATTATCATTATTTGTCCCGTCACTTAAATAAACAGTATCTGCCATATTCAAAATATTGATTCTAAAACTGGTCCATTTGTCAAAAAGTTTGGTCGAATACCCCGTATGAAAATCAAGCAAAAAATAGCTTGGAAGCTGCCAAGAATCTCTTCCTGCAAATTCTCCCTGTAAGGTTTCAGGCTGAAAATTAGTCCAATTTCTTCCGAAATAAGTTCCTTTAGCTTTAAAATAAAGTCCTTTTATCGGTTCGTATCGAATTAGACCGCCCAGTTGTGTTTGTGCTGCATCTCCAACGTGGACACCAGTGGCATCAAATTCAAATCTGTATTCCAAACCATTATCCAGTTTAGCAAACCCAGAACTTCCCGAATTCCAAATCCAATCTCCGATTGAGAATATTCCTTCTATTCCCAATTTGCTTGTTGGTTCAAATGAAATTTCTAATTCAACGCCTTTATGCAAAGCATTGATACCAGGAATATTGATCGGAACTCTATCTGGGCAATTATCAGGATCTGCGCTCGGATCACTACAAATCGTTGGAGGACGTTCCACAGGTTTATTGTTCCAAATCGTATAATATGCGTTTAAATTCGCTGAAATAAATTTAGTTTTCAGTCTATATCCCAGTTCAATTGCTTTAATAATTTCGTTATCATAATTTTCAAAAACCCGCATCGAACGGGTATTGATAACATTATTAAATCGTTGGGCTTTGTCTAAATATCCAATATTAAAAAATACATTGCTTTTTGAATCAATGTTGTACCCTGCACCAGCTTTGATGGTTTTTGACCATAAATTTATCCAATCAATTTTTTCTTCTCTCAAGTAATCTTCAGCAGCATAACCCGTTCGAGCACCTGAAATGTTCAAAAAAGCACTGAATTCATCGTTAGAATAGTCCAATAATCCAAACAAACCTCCCCATCGAACCAATCCCGTATTATCAAATAAATACCGATCTCCTACTTTCAATTCAGGAAAATCATCAGCAGAAGCAAAGTTTCCTTCCAATAAATCGTAAACAGTTCTGTAATGATCTCCTTCGTACGACCGTGCATCTATACCTGCCGATAAGGATAGTTTTTCAGAAAAATCATATTTGGCAGTAGATAGCAGGCCATACCAAAAATGATTATTGATATTCGAAAACAAAAAATTATTAGATTTTCCATTTCCATTAAAAAGTGAAACTTGATTTGATTCGATAGCTTTTTCGATATTTAATAATCCTCTATCATTTCTTGGGAAACTTGAGGTACTTTCGGCAGCCGTACCTCCCCCATTACCTATGGAAAGATATGCTACATTTGACCAAAACAATTTCGGATTCGCCTGCCAAGAGTGTCGAAGACTGAGTTGAGGTTTGTGATAATAATTTTTTCTTGTATTAAAAACGGTACTGTCAATGCGGTTTCCTTCTCCATCATAGTCATACCGCCATCCCCAATGCTCGTTATATCTTCTTCCTTTATCGGTCAAAATTAAGGAATCAATCAAATTGGGAGAAACCCCTAAATCAACTGCTTTTGAAGAATCCACCTGAGCGATTTCGGCAGTAAAAGGTCGTTGCCCATGCTGCTGAGGCGCACCAAATCCTTGAAAACCAATAACATGATCACCAATTTGTTTATCAATTCTCAAATAGTAAAAATACCCTTTTGTAAAGGTGCCATCTACCCATCCATCTCCTTGTTTGTAGGAAGTTGCTGCAGAAACGCCCCAACCATTTTTCATACGCCCAGTTGTCAACCCAAGCGTCGTTCGGGTAAAAGCACCAGTTCCTACTTCTTGTTTTATTTTGAGCCCTTTTTTGGCATCTATTCCTTTAGTCAAAATATTAATCGTTCCACCTACGGAAGGAATAGATAATTTCGAAGCACCAAGTCCTCGTTGGACTTGCATGGTTTGTGTTACCAAGTCCAAACCAAACCAGTTTGACCAATAAACCCAACCATTTTCCATGTCATTAACTGGCACTCCATCGAGCATTACCGCAACATTTCTTTGATTGAATCCGCGAATGGTAATACGAGCATCTCCATCTCCACCACCTGATTGGGTCGCATACGCACCTGGGGTCGAATTCAGAATCATTGGGATATCTTGAGAAGCTAATTCTTCTTGCAATTTTAAAGTTGGAATATTGGAAAAAGCAACTGGTGTTCTACGCTCTATTGCAATATCGGCTGTGACGACAATTTCATCGAGCATCGCCAAACTCAATTCAATATCAATTTTTTGATTTTGAAAAAGGTCAATTCTTTGCTCAACAGCTTCATAACCCACGTATGAAAAAACCAAATCATGCGTGCCTTTAGGCAGTACCAATTCGTAATTCCCATCAAAGTCAGTAACGGTTCCGATTTCACCCGAAAGAATGGTTGCTCCGATGAGCGTTTCGCCCGTGTTATCATCAGTGAGCGTACCGCTGATTTTGAAAGTCTGACTGTGAATATTTATTAGAAAGAAAAAGGAAAAAAGGGTAAGGCAGGTTTTTCTCATGCTCAAATTATTGAATTGCAAATCTTTGTAAAATAAAGATTAGGAGATGAAAAAGTGTCGGACAGCTTTAAGGTGCCCGACACTTTTTAGGAGTTCATTTTTTATCTTTTCACTAATTTCTGAACAGAAATTGCATCATTTTCAAACCCAACTTTTACCACCAAAAATCCTTTCAAATCGGAAGAAAGATTAGCTTGAATGGTTTGATTCTGTCCATCATATTTTTGATTAAAAACCATTTGCCCAGTCAAATTAAATATCTGAACAGAACGAATTGACGCGTCACCTTTTACCACTAACTCACTGTCAGTCAACGGATTAGGAAACATTTCAAATTTTATGGTATTAAAATTAGAAGTACTGACTGTATTTGGGTTGAAACCACAATCCCCTGCAAATCCATCTGTAGGAGGATTAGGATCACAATCACAAACATGTTGTCCCAAAAAGCAAAAGGTATTCTTAAACCAAGAATCCCAACCAGTACCATCAAAAGTTCCACCTTGAGAAAATACGACTTGATTGATATCACTTCTACCAGCAGTTTCTTGAGGTTGACGAATCAATGTTCTATCCTTTGTCAACCAAAATCCTTCTGGACTCACCCACGCGTCTTGCATAATGGAATTTTCGGGATTTTCTCCAATGACTCCAATGACATCTAAAATATTGTCACCAGTCATGGAAAGTTCTTTTCCTTTCAAAAGAGCCATCGCATCATTTCCATTAAAGTACATGGTACGATTGGTTGCGTAATCGGGACATAGGAAGATATCTGCTTTTCCTTGTAAATCATAACGCTCGTTATATTCATTTCCAAAAAGCGCATTTCCATCCAAATATTGTGGGCCAACAATTGGATTACCACTATTATCCAAGACTGGTTCCATGGTGACAACATCTCGCACCGTGTCAATTAGGTTGTACCCATTCCAAGCTGGTTTGTCAAATTGTGTATCCCAATCTGCCGTATCCGTCAAATCAACTACCACTACAAAAACATCGTAAGGATCAAGCATTACGTCAGGTAAAGAAATAATGTATGCAGGGGTTGCTGTTTCAGGGTCAGCTACAGTACTACCGTTTGAAAAACGAGCAATAGAATAATCACTAAGGTTGATTGCAGCACCTGTCGGATTGTAAATTTCTAATGCCTTGTTGTTGGCATAGCCTTCTACATATTCAGAAAAAAAAAGGTCGTTACAGCCTTGACTGTACGAAAAATTTGTAATCACAAAAAGAGAGAAAGTAAGGAGTAGAATTTTTTTCATTTTAAAAAAACTTAAATAGTTAAGAATGATTTTGGAGAGACTTAAACCAAGAGTAAAGATAGGATCATCTTTTGGAAGCAAAGAACCTAAAATTGTCAAATACTAATTAAATCAAAACATTTCTTTATTGAGTTAAAATGATTCTTTTTTTGTTTTTTTGCGCGCTACTTGAGGACAGATTGACGTCTCAATTCGTTGTAAGTACGCAAATAAAAAATAATACTTCGCATGAAAAAATACATACTGGTTCTAATACTCTCGTTTTCAACACTTTATGTCTCGGCACAAGACTTTGGCACTGGAATTAGGTTTGGGTTGAACTACTCGACTAGCTCCATTTCTGAAATCCTCAGTTCTAATGACACAATTAAACAAAATGTCTCAGTTTCTGGACTTTCGGCAGCGGCCATTTTTGATATAAAAATAAACAAATTCATCGCTTTCCAGCCAGAGGTCAGATACTCTGAAATTGAAACAGGATTAGATACTATAAATGGGAAGGAAGCAGGGCTCGTCTTTAATAGAATTGAGTTACCAGCGCTATTTAAAGTGAAGGTTGGTACTGAAATTTTAAAATTAAACTTACTTGCTGGGCCTAATTTTGGATTCATTACGAAAGCATACGATGAAGTAAGAAGTACTAATCCCGACACCCCTGAAGATGTAGTTCGTACCAATATTGATAAGAGTACTTACAACACTTTTGATTATAGTAATATAGCGGGTTTTGGTTTAACAATCATTTTCAATGATTTCGCTTTATTTGCTGACTATCGTTATAATTTCAAATTTAGAAAATTCAGTTCTGTTCGTCAGAATGGATTTATTAATAACTTAGGTTCTAATATTGGTGGTGGGTTTATCTTTTATTATTAATGTGAATCAGGAGTTAAAAATAAAAGGCTCTATGTCGAATGAAGTGGGTGGACAATTTACAATGAGTTGATTTAGGGAGTCTCAGAGAGGCGTTAATATTTATAGAAAGATTAATCGGGATCTAAATCCT
>CALLVG010000191.1 GCA_938010715.1 uncultured Saprospiraceae bacterium | reverse complement strand
GATTTTTGATCCAAAAGAGTCAGTTGATTTGCAAGGTCAAACTGGACCTTATGTTCAGAATGCTTATGTGAGAATTCAATCAATTTTACGAAAAGCTGCCACACAAGAAATTGATTTGGCAATAGGAGATAATTATGTGAAAATTGAAGCACAGGAAAAAGAATTACTTACTTCTTTGTTTACTTATCCGTCTTTGATTCAGCTTGCTGCAAAAGATTTAGATCCATCTTCGATTGCAAATTTCTGCTATAATTTAGCAAAAGATTTTCATAAATTTTATCACGACCATTCAATATTAAAAGCAGAATCTGAAGAGGCAATGGCATTTAGAATTCAACTTAGTAAAATGGTTGCTACTGTTCTGGCTTCTGCTATGGATTTATTAGGAATTGAAATGCCCGAGAGGATGTAATTAGTTGATTGGTTTATTAAGGTGATTTAGGCTAATCTGGTTTAAAAAAAAGAATGTAATACCTGCAACTAATTGATTTCCAACGAGTTACAATTTAATAAACTTAATAAACTTAATAAACTTAATCAGTCATACATCTTCCAAGTTATTCCCCAACGAAGCATCAAGTTAGGAAAAGGATAATCGACCACTTCCGTGTAATATCTTTGGTCGTATCTGTCGATAAGATTTTGACCACCAAGATAACCTTGCGCGTTTTCCATTTGGATGAATCCTTGGAAAGTTTTTCTTTTTAAAATTAGAAAGGCATTTATAGCTGGGTAAGGGAATATTTCAGATTCATTTTGATTGTAAAATTGACCAACCAAAGGGTGGTAGCCCATGCCTTTGTGGGCTCCAACAAATCTCGCTTCGATGCCTGCCTTTACACCCAATTTATCCTTAAAAATATAATCTTTGAAATAAAAACTACTTTCCAAATACAGTGGAGGGCGTTGCATGAAATCTTCTGAAAAAACTTGAATGCCTGCCAAGTTGTCCAAGTGAAATTTATAAAGTTTTAAATTCAATTTTCCAAAAACTTGAAGGATATTGAGTGGGGTAGCAGTTTGCTCCGCTTGAATCGAATCATTGTAGAAAATGTAATTGTTGAGGAGGTGATATCTTGTTCCAACCATCAATCCAAGTTTGGGTAATTCTAAAGTTCCTTTGATGGAAGTGGACAAAGTTTTTTGAAAATCATTGTTCCAAAAAGTAGAAACATTGAAATTGAATTGCTCTTGCAAAATACTTGGTTCGTACAGTTGGTTGACAAACTGCCCTTTCAAAATCCCCCAATCTTCAACATTAAATGTCAAATCTGCTTCTGCCCGATAGTCGCCTGCGTTATCCAGAATTCCGAAGTGAGCTGCTGTTTTAATCGCTAAAAGTTGGGATGGTTGAAAATTCCATTTTCCGAAAAGGAAAAGATTATTTTTGCGAAGCGTATCAGGCGCATAATTGATAAAATGATATTGATGTTCTGCACCTACCTCAAAAAAGTCGCTCCTCTTTTTAAATCGCTTTTTTCGGAAAGTTTGAACCGCCAAACTATTCGTAATCGTATTGTGTTCTAACCTAAATCTCAACCCTCGTCTATCAATCGGAAAGAATTGGTAAAAGGAAGAATCTGTTCCTTCTATATTGATTGGGTCTGAGTATTTGTAATCAGCCCACGCATACTTTAATTGGTGTGTTAAAGTATATTCACGTGGCTTTTGAATAGAATCTTTGACCTTTCCAGAAAAAGATAAATATTGTTGAAGGACAAACTCTCGATTAAGATGTTGGGTGTTGGGAGTGATGGTGCGTGGCGTTTCGCGAAATTGAGTATTTGCAGCAGGTAAGCTGTCAACTAAAATAATTCCACCATTTTCTTGGACGTTATCTACGTTTGAGTTGTAGGTGTAAAAGATTTTATAAGGGCTTTTTTTACGACTAATGCCACCGCCAATCAAAGTTCCAAAATGACCTGTATTTTGATGAGACCAATTATCTCCATTTTGAAAAATACGATTCAGTTCCGCAGCAAAATAGACTCCATTTGCATATTTTCTACCCAACTCAAATTGCAAATACCCATCTGCTTGCGTATTTCCGACGGCATATTTTGCTACTGAATAGCCACTGGTCGTTTCTGGTAGTTTTAAGTCATGTGCCGTTTTGTGATAAAGGTCATATTGATGTAATCCGATATCGACGCCTCTGCGATAAACTTCCTCGTAAAACATTGGAAAAGTTGCGCCTCCCAAAATTCCAGTTACGGCATTTGGTAACAGTTTTCGACGAGCAGGACTGTACAAATGGGCATCACTCAGCGCTGTGTCTCTCAATTCTTTTATTTCACTCAGATTGTTTGCATGAAAATATTTGACCACCATCGTATCTGGCAAAATAAGACGATTAAGACTTTTTTGCTCTAACGGTTTGGTAGAAATGGTATCCAATCTATTGTCGTCTCCTGGAAACTGAGTTTGATTTGGAAACTGAGCAAAAGCATTGGCTGCGAATGAAGAAATTACCACAAAAAACAGAAACTGCTTTTTTGAAGAATTTTTGAACCAACCTTTTGAAAATTTTATAAAATCCAACGAATCGATTTATTGATGAATCACAAACCTCTGAATTCCATTGATATTTTCAGAATTTATTTTTAAATAATAGATACCATTTGGAATTTGAAAGTTGCCTGCAAGCGGAATTGAATTTTTCCCTTGTTGTAATTCAAAATTTGGAATCACTAATTGCAATTGTCCATCCACACCCAAAATCGAAATAGTTCCATTTTGTAAATCAGAGATTCCTGAAATAGAAAAATTCAGTTGATCATAAATAGGATTTGGAAAAACGTGAAGATTGGCGTTTTCTTTTTTCAAATCATCATTAGAAGAAATCGCATTACATGATTTTAGATTTGCATTTGGATCGCATCCGCTGTCGATTGCTTCAATTACGAAAAGCCCTTCTTGCATATCAGAAACTAAAATATTTCCAGAAGGCAGATGTGGATAAACGCCCCAAGCGCCCTCATAATTTCTTTGTATGCTTCGACTTGATGTATTGAATTGCATCACACGCTGTGGGTTTGAGGCATCTGAAACATCAAAGACTTGCAATCCATCATAATAGTAGGAAACATATAAATAATCGCAGGCAACGACCTGGTTATGTGTAATACTGTTTGGACTTGAGTTCCCTGCATCAAAGAAATTAGTAACCGTCATATCTGCTTTATCAGATAAATCAACAGCTTTTATGTCTGTTCCCCATGTCTCGTCCGCCATGTAATAATAGCTGCAATCATCCGAGGCCCAGCCGGAATGGTTATAACCTGATTGTAAATAGGCATTGGAATTAAGCACTCCCAAACTTTGCGGATTGTCTAAATCTGTAAAATCCATGATTGCAAAACCATCATTTCCACAATTTAAAAAAGCAATGTGGTCTCTAATGTACCCATCATGAACATGGTTGGGCCTCAATATCCCAAACTCTCCAAAATGTTTTATGTACTTAGGGTTGGTTGGTTCTGAAATGTCATAAACAACGACGCCACGCGTATTGCGTTCGAGTGGGGTAGAAGTCAAAAAACTATATAGTCGAGCATGACTCGTATCAATAAAAATATTATGTGATTGAATGAAAATAGAGTCGCTATCATAAGCCATTGTAACGGTATCAGGCAACTGAGAAATATCAATTATTTGCATTGAGCTTTGACCTTCGTCACTCACTGCATAAATATATCCTTTGTACTCGTGATAATCTCGATGAATGATTCTGTCCCCAAAATCCTTCCCTTGAAATCTTTCTACCTCAAAAATATCTCTTGGGTCGGTTACATCAATGATATGCATTCCGAAAGTTGAACCAATCACAGCATACTCATGATTGTTCACTTTGAATCCCCAAACATCGTTGTAGGCGTTGTCAAAGGCCGCTGTACCTAATATGGTAGAATCTTTCCAGCTATCCAATAGAGTTCCTTCAATCGGTTGAGCGAAAGCAGAAATTGAAATAGCAAAAGCAAAAATTGACAGTAATAATTTCATTGATTAATTTTTTGTGCAAAGTAAGCGGATTAATCAGTTAGTCTCTATCAAATGTCAGACGTTCTCCTTTTTTGTTTTCATAAAATCGACCATTTCGGTAAGCAATATGACCGGAGACGATAGTGGTATTTACTTTTCCTTTAAATCGTTTGCCTTCCAATGGTGACCAACCACATTTGTATTTTAGGTTTCTTTTGGAAACCGTCCATTCTTTATTTGGGTCAAGCAAAACGATGTCTGCCCAATATCCTTCTTCCAAAAATCCTCTTTTTTCTATTTCGAAACAAATAGCTGGTGCGTGGCACATTTTTTCAACTATCTTTTCTAAACTGATTTTTCCTTGATGATAAAAGTCGAGCATGACATTCAAGGAATGTTGTACTAAAGGCAGACCAGAAGGCGCAGAAAAATAATTACTTGCTTTTTCTTCAATGGTATGAGGTGCATGGTCAGTTGCGATGATGTCCAATCTATCGTCTAAAAGTGCTTTGAATAGTTCCTTTTTGTGAGAAGGTTCTTTGATGGCAGGGTTGCATTTAATTTTTGTACCCATTTTGTCGTATTGTGTCGCATCAAAATATAAATGATGCACACAAACCTCAGAGGTGATTCTCTTTTCGGCAAGTGGAGTTTTATTTCCAAATAACTTCAATTCCTCTTTTGTAGAAATATGTAGGATGTGCAAACGGGCATTGTGTTTTTTCGCCAAATCGGTTGCCAAAGTGCTTGAAATCAAGCAAGCCTCCACATTTCTGATATCTGGATGATATTTTATAGGCATTGATTCGCCGTATTTCTCTTTAAATAAAGCCAAATTCGTTCTGACTGTGTTTTCATCTTCACAATGGGTTGCAATCAACATCGGACATTCCGAAAATAACTTTTCTAAGGTCACGGGGTTGTCCACCAACATATTACCCGTACTCGAACCCATAAATGCTTTGATACCGCAGACAGTTTTAGGATCGGTTCTTAAAACTTCCTCCAAATTGTCATTGGCAGCGCCCATAAAGAAAGAATAGTTGGCCAAAGAGGTTTTTGCACCAACTTGATACTTTTCTTCCAGCTTAGTTTGAGTGACAGCAGGGGGCTTGGTGTTTGGCATTTCCATAAAGGAAGTCGTGCCTCCAGCTACTGCTGCTTTTGCCTCCGTATAGATATTGGCCTTGTGTGTAAGTCCTGGTTCTCTGAAGTGAACTTGGTCATCAATGACGCCAGGCATTACGATTAATCCTTCTGCGTCTATCACTTTACAACCTTTTGCAGAAATCGAATTATCAATTTTTTCAATGCGTCCATTCTTAATTAAGACGTCTTTGCTCGTTTTCTTTCCTTTATTTATTAAAAGACCGTTTTTGATTAAAATTATATTTTTATTACTCATTTTTATTGAAATGCCTTTATTTTAAATAATATAATTAATTTTTATTGAAAAATTAAATGTCACAAATTGAAAATTATTTGAAAATATAATAAAATTTCAGTCCTCAAAAACATAAAAAATCTTTGTGACACAAAAATTATTACTAAAATTTCGATCAATTATGGGTAAAACATTAAATGTTTTTTTGTTAATTTATTTATTTATGGCTTACGTAATTGATTGATTATCAATTGATAAATTATTGATTGATTATTATATAACTTATTGTAATTTGCTGATAATCAATACTTTGCATAAAAATCAGTGAAAAATGCCAAAATGTCGATTTTCGAGTATTTTGAGATTTGGATCGTAACCTTGATTTGTTTTATCTTTGTGACATCTTATCGGGGTAAAAATAAAATTACCTCATCCCACCCAAGATATTCTCCCTTATTGAAATATTTACCCTTGCTTTTATTTTCAGAATGTAATCGCGTTTCGAACTTATCATTTGAAACCGTTTAAAGATACCAGCTCGCCCCCCAAGTTTTTTTTTCTTTATCATTTTTAAGGCTTGATTTATTTTTTTTGACAATTACAATTTTCCAAAACTTACAATTAACAGATTAATCTTACAGGTTAAATACAAGTAGTTTTCCAAATCAAAAAACAAACACTAAATTCCTCCCTTCTTACTTTCTGCATTATTCCTAAAAATACCAGCTCTGCTCCCCGAATTTTTTTTCTTTGAAACCGATTGAAAAAATTTGAATTTTAAATGTTGTTTTTAAATGAAAGAAAAAATCCTCCCCATTTTTTTTATCTGCAACTTCCTAAAGAAACCAGCTCTGCCCCCTGAATTTTTTATTATTCCAAAGCCGCGAAGAATTTTTTCATGAGATTATGATTAGAGGATGAGAGG
>CALLVG010000190.1 GCA_938010715.1 uncultured Saprospiraceae bacterium | reverse complement strand
TAGTAAAGGTAACATCGTCGCCAGGGCTGATCGCCCCATCCATATCATTATCAACAGAAGAAGTAAAGACTTTCGTCAATGCTAAATCAAATGTTTGATCCAATGTAATCTCCGCTGGATCAAAATCATCCGAATCTACTGGGTTGTCCACTCCACCATTACTGTCATCAGTAATGTCGTTGTCAGTCCCAGTTTCAGATGGTGTACCTGCATTATCACCAGGAGTTGAATCTTCATCAACACCACCCATTGCACCAATGATTTCAGCGTCATTGATAATTGAGCTGCCCATGAAGGCTGCATCAATTTCTAACTGAATCTGAACAGTTGAATCTGCACCAGCAGCCAACATTGCAATCGTAGTATTTGGATTTGGACCCGCTCCCCAGTTGAATGCCATATTTAAGGCATCTGTTGGGTCATAATTCATATCCGTTGGAATATAATCAGTCACGCTAACCATAGTTGCGTCAAGCGTACCTTGATTATAAACTGTGATGTTGTAAATTACATCATCGCCTGGGCTGATCATTCCGTCCATATCATTATCGACATAGCTACCAAACATTTTTGTAAGTGCTAAATCAAATGTTTGGTTGACTGGAATCGTCTCTGGATCGTAATCATCACCACCCAGTGTATCGGCAGTATCGTCATTGTTACCATCAGGAGTCGTTCCATCTTCATCACCAAAAGTAGAATCTACATCAGGTTCACTTGGACCACCGTCTGTTGCGGCTGCATAAGCAATCTCCGCATTATTAGTGATTGAAGTACCCATAAAGTCTGCATCAACTGTAAAAGTGATTTGAACCGTATGGTCTCCACCAGCAGAGATGAAAGGAATATCATTTACAAGATTGGCAACACCTGCTGTTTCCACCCAATTTGCATCGGTCAACGTTAATCCCGCAGGGATATAATCGTTTAACTGCACATCGTAGGCATCCAACGTTCCTTGATTGTAAACAGTTAAATCGAATGTAACTGTTGACCCCGGAACGATTGGCGTAGGAGCTGCACTATTAAATGTTTTTGTTAAAGCTAAATCAAAGGTTTGGGTTACCCCAAATGTCGCGGGATCATGATCATCCTCATCACCACCGGTATTATCCACCGTGTTATCCGCACCTTGGATATCATCATTTACACCATCAGGTGTAGAATCAACATCCTCCTCCGTCAGTCCACCTGGCTCACTTGCCGCATGAGATATTTCTGCCTCATTTGTAATAGAAGTACCTTGGAAAGAAGGATCAACCGTAAAGGTGATATAAGCAGTATCAATTGTTCCTGCCTCAACTTGCGTGATTGGGTTTAATAAATTAGCAATACCATCACCATCATTATCTTCCCAAGCTGCATCCGCTAAAATTAATCCTTGTGGAATATAATCACTAAGTTGTACATCATAGGCATCTAATGTTCCTTGATTGAGTACTTCAATCATAAATATCACATTAGTCCCAGGCACTATAGGAAATGCACCTGCATTGAAAAATGTTTTTCTCAAAGCCAAATCGAATACTTGTCCAACCATTACTTCTGCTGGATCAAAGTCATCCGAATCTGCTGGGTTGTCCACTCCACCATTACTGTCATCAGCAATGTCGTTGTCAGTTCCAGTTTCAGATGGATTGCCCATGTCATCACCAGGAGTTGAGTCTTCATCTGCCAAACCGAGTACATTATCTGCGCTCGTAATTTCAGCATTATTGATGATAGACATCCCCATAAACATTGGGTCAATTTCCAATCTAATCTGAACGGTTGAATCCATACCTGCACCCAAAGTAGCAATCGTCATCGTTGGCGTTGCACCCCAACCAAACGCCGCATTTAATGGGTCAGCTATATTGTAATTCAAACCAGCAGGTACATAATCTGTCACGTCAATGTTAGTTCCATCAATCGTACCTTGATTATAAACTGTTATATCATAAATTACAGAATCACCTGGGCTGATCATTCCATCACCGTTTACATCATTGTAAGAACTCATCATTTTGGTCAAAGCCAAATCAAATGTTTGTCCTATCGTAATGGTTTCTGGATCATAATCATCGCCACCAGTGGTGTCTGCATTATCATTATCGTTTGGATCAGGTGTCGTTCCATCTTGATCACCAAATACAGAATCTGCATCTGGTTCATTTGGACCACCATCAGTTGCGGCTGCATATTCTATTTCAGCATTGTTGGTAATGCTCGTGCCCATAAAGTCCGCATCGACTGTGAAAGTGATTTGAACTGTGGTGCTATCATACGCCGCTAAGAAAGGAATATCATTTTGAAGATTTGCTACGCCAGCAGTTGCTGTCCAATTTACATCTGCCAAAGTCAATCCAGCAGGAATGTAATCAGAAAGTTGAATGTCATAGGCATCCAAAGAACCTTGATTATACACCTCAAGGTCAAAAACAACTGTTGAACCCGGAACGATTGGCATGTCAGTTCCAGCAGCATTTAAAGTTTTTACTAAAGCTAAATCGAATACCTGTCCGACCATTATAGCAGCAAGGTCATGATCGTCTTCATCACCGTTGCTATTATCAGTTACGTTGTCGCCACCTTGCACATCATCATTCACGCCGTCAGCGTTTGAATCCGTATCAGGTGTATTGGGTCCTCCATCAGTATCAGAAGCATAAGAAATCTCCGCTTCGTTGGTAATAGAAGTTCCCATAAAACCAGCGTCAATCGTAAACGTGATATCAACTGTTAGGCTATCCCCTGCTGCAAGGAAAGGCAAACCGTTAACCAAATTGGCGATACCATCACCATCATTATCTTCCCAGTCAGCATCGGTCAAAGTCATATCGGCTGGCATATAATCACTCAATTGAATATCATACGCATCTAAAGTTCCTTGATTATAAACTTCTATTTCGAAAGTTACAATATCTCCTGGAGCAAATGGACCAGGCGTTTCTGCTGCATCCAAAACTTTAGTCAAAGCCAAATCGAAAGTTTGTTCTACCATAAATTGTGCAGGATCATAATCATCGGCATCCGCTGGATTGTCCGCAGTTCCAGGAGTTCCATCAAACTCATCATCAATATCATTATCCGTTCCGAGTTCAGAAGTATCATCTACAGCTCCATCAATTGTAGCGATGTCACCATCTTCATCTACTTGCCCCAATGAATTATCCGCATTGGTAATTTCCGCATTATTGGTGATAGTTGTTCCCATGAAAGTAGGATCAATAATCAAATCAATCGTGAAAGAAGAATCCATACCCGCAGCTAAAGTCGGAATAGTATATACGCCAGCAACCCAATTCGGGTCTGGCACCATGGTCATATCTGTTGGCACATAATCAGTCACCTCTACATCGGTCGCGTCGATTGTTCCTTGATTATAAACCGTAATTGTAAAAGTTAAAGTATCACCTGGAGCGAAAGGACCAGTTGAGGTCAACATTTTATCTAATGCTAAGTCAAACTGACAATCTTCTGTCACAATAACTGGACAACAAAGACCAGTTTCACAACCTGTGGTTATCTCATTCGTCGTAAACGTAAAATTCCCAGTAGTATCAACTACCAGGGTTTCCATCGTTTCGCCATCAATTACGAGTCCGTCTTTGAACCACTGATATCCAGTATAACCAGATGGAGCAGTCAAAGTAAGTGTATTGCCACAGTATAATTCAATTGGAATACTGACGCAAGCATTAGCAATATCATCTTCGAGTGTATCCCCATTTCCGGGAGTACTGTCGATATCGCCAGTGGCTGGAGCAGTGACTTCCGCCTGATTATAAATTACACCATCTTGTGTGATTGTTGCCCCAATTGTGAGACATAGCGTATCCATAGAGGATGTAACTGTTCCTATATTCCAGACGCCAGTAGCGTCATCGTAAGTACCTTGATCAGCGGCATATCCCAGATAAGTGAGACCTGCAGGTAGTAAATCAGTTACCTCAACTCCTGTAACATTGCTTGATAAATCATTGGCCAAACAAACTTCGAAGTTTATAACATCACCAATAGCAGCAACTGGACTATCAACAGATTTCACCAGGGAGAAATCATGCTGCCCAAAAGTTGATACAGAATAGAAAAACAGGAAAGAAAATAATGATGTGTATTTCATTAAATTCAAGATAGAAGAATACGTACTTCTTGAGTTCATAATTGCAACCGTTTGCATTATCGAAGAATGTGATTAATCCTGGCTGTGAACTTTTTTTTATATAACCTAATAAAAATCGTGCGTGAATATTTACTATTCACAACCAAAAGATCGGGGGGATGGGTAGCTTAGAACTAAAAAATAAGGTAGGAAATCCAACGGGGAGTTGGGTTTAGACTTCTTCTTTTAAATTGGGGGTTTAGACCAGCTAATACCCACAACCCAAAATCTATACCAAGTAGGGAACAAACCCGTTTTTTTAGCGAAAAGTTATTATTTAAAAGGAATTTCAAGCAATCTCTTTCTTTTTCTGGATGGATTCACTCCAAAATTTCTTTGGCAGAAACCATGGCTTTTTTAAAATATACTTTAGAAAAACTGCAATTAAAGTACCCAAAATTGCACCTAAAAAAACGTCTTCAAAGAAATGTTGGAAAAGATAAATTCGAGAAAAACCTATGAGCAAGGCAATGGCAAAAAGGCATAGTCCTAAAAAATTCCTGCCAGAAAGTGACAGCGCAACCAAGCCAAAAAGTGCAAATGCAGACATCGTATGCCCACTTGGAAAAGCGGTCAATCCTTGATAAAGTGAATAACCTTCTGGTAAAATGATATGATCTAACAGTCCCTCTTGATGAAAAAACGTCTTGGGACGTGGGTGTGCAAAAAACGTTTTTAATAAAAAACTAACGACTCCAGTCATTAAGCCAGCAAGTGCTAACGAAAAAGCTGCGCGGTAATTTATAAAATAAGCAAACAATAAAGCGAGTAGAATATAAGACCACTCCTCCCCAATTTTCGTAAAATAATAAAAGAAGGTAGTCCAAAAATCGGTTCGATTTTCATTGAAATATAATATAACATCACCTTTTTCGATAAAAAAAAGAAGGATGACTCCTCCGAGCAAAAACCATAAAAAAGGAATTAGGAATCCGAGGTTCTCCTTTGCAGCTCGTATCATTACCCTTCAGATTTTTTAAAAAGTGAACGGATTCGGTCAAGTGATATTCCTTCAAAAATTTGACTGTCGTTCATTGCTTTGGTCGTCAGGAATATGCCGATAGGCAATAAAATCAAACAAGGAGTCCAAGCTGCTAAAACGGTTGGCAACGTATGACTTTCTGCCAATTTTTTACACATGATATTTAGCGTAATAAATATCATAAAAAAAACAATTGATATCAAAATCGGATACCCAAATCCTCCTTTGCGAACTATCGCTCCCATCGGCGCGCCAATGAAAAGAAAAATAAGACAGGATGCAGCTAAACTGAATTTAAAATGTAATTCGTATAAATGCTTCACTCGCTTTTCTGCGGTTCGTCGCAAACTATTATAAGTCGCTTCCGATTGGGTCAACACTGCTCTGATAAAGGTTTTTGACTTATCGTAATACTTTAAAGTTTCATCTTTATAAAACAACTCCGCAAATGAATCATATTCTTTCAAATCTTTATCGATAAATTGTTGAGCTGGTTTGAAGGCATCTTTAGCAACTGATTTTGGGATATTATTTATAGCAAAATCACGACCCTGCTTTTTCTTTTTAGGTTTCCTTTCTGAGCCTTTTGTAATTGGGACTTCTTCTTCTTCGCTTGCTTCTGGTTGTTCTAATATTGAAATATAACGAGCGACATATTCATCAAAATTGGTCATTCGCTTTTTCATTTCTACATCAATCGAATCTATCGCGGACGACAACTGACGAGAACTCAACATTGTATGGTGAGACTTAAACAACTCTTCATCAGTACCACTAATTTCAAATGAACTCATGTCAAAAACCTTTGACCAAGTTTTAAACTGCGTTCTTACAAAAGGATAATTTCGTTTACCATCTTTGAATTCAGGCTTGACTTCGTTAAATTGGCTGCCGTCTTCCAAGTCCATCACAAAATATTTGCCCTCGTTCGTAGTGTACATTCTACCGCGTTTGGCATTGATTTGAGACATTCTATTTTCAGTATTCGAACTATGATCATAAATTAATACTTTCTCAACGGTTCCATCTTCATCGACTTTTTTATCAACTCTTATTATAATGTCGCCAAAGTCATCGTTGAACAGCCCTTCCTCTATGCTCAGCGTCGGTTTTTGTTTTCTTATGTCGTGCAATCGAGATTTGAATTTCAAATTGGAAATAGGTATCAAACTATCATTGACAAAAAATGAAAGAACCGCAATCCCAAAAGCAATAAATATCAATGGACGCATCACTCGTGGCAGCCCAACTCCTGCAGACTTGAAACTCGACAACTCATAATGCTCTGCCAAATTTCCCATCACCATTACCGAAGAAATTAATACCGCAATCGGCAAGGCCATCGGCACCAACGAAACCGTCATATAACTCAGCAACTCGATCAATAAAAGTAGCCCCGCTCCTTTCCCCACAATATCATCGACATACAACCACAACGTCTGCATCATCAAAACGAATATCGCAATGAGGAAGGTCACGAAAAATGGACCTATAAAGGATTGTATGAGAAGCTTATCTATTTTTTTCATGTAGTAGAACCCAAACCCGCCTGACATCGGGCAGGTTTATTTGGGTTAAAAATCTGAGTTATCGGTAAAACTAAAAAAGTAATCTTTCCAATTACTTACAATACCTGCTTTAACCGGATTCTGTAAAATATATTTTTCGATTTTTAAAAATTCATTAGACTTTATTCTGAAATAGTTTGTAGAGCAACGAATGCTTATTTTTTTGCTAATTGAGGCAAAATTCTAAGCATCCATATGAGTCGCCCGTATTGGTGGATAAATCCCGAATTTTGGTCAAAATTGCTCCGTAGGAGCAGCATCTTTGTAGAATATCATCTAAAAACGAAGGAAAACCGCTCCGTAGAAGGGGAATCTTAAAGTCGAAAATAAGATACCACACCTACGGCGCGGAATAAGCCTAATATGAATACATTTCTACAAAGATATTGCTCCTACGGAGCAGAGTGTTTCAAAAATTCAGGATTTATCCGCCAATACGGATGACTCATGTTTTAATGAATTGCTTAGGAGCTTTTCAAATTCGCGTATGCCTCATAAAAATACGGTATCGTTTCTATCCCTCTATAGTAGTTGAACAGTCCGAAATGTTCGTTTGGTGAATGGATGTCATCGCTGTTCAATCCGAATCCCATGAGGACGGTTTTTACTTTTAATTCTTTTTCGAAAAGTGCGACGATTGGAATACTTCCACCTTCGCGACTTGGAAGTGGCTTTTTGCCGAAAGTTTTTTCCATTGCGATTTCGGCAGCTTTATATTCTGGTGTGTCAGTTGGTGTTACGGATCCTTCTCCACCGTGTAAGTCTGTGACTTTTACTTTAACATAAGGGGGAGCGATTGCTTTGAAGTGTTTGGTGAATAACTTTGCAATTTCTTTTGAACTTTGATTTGGAACCAAACGCATTGAGATTTTTGCGTAAGCTTTTGATGGCAAAACAGTTTTAGCACCTGCTCCAGTGTAGCCACCCCAAATTCCGTTGCAATCGAGCGTTGGGCGTATGGATGTTCTTTCTAGAGTAGTGTATCCTTTTTCACCGTGCGTTTCTTTCACACCTAAATCTTTGGCGTAAGCTTTTTCGTTGTGCGGTGCTTGATTCATCAAAGCACGTTCTTTTTTGCTTACTGTTTCGACTTTATCATAAAAACCTTTGACCGTGATTTTTCCGTTTTTGTCTTGCAAGGAAGCAATCATTTTACACAAGGTATTGATTGGATTGGCGACTCCTCCTCCATAAACACCTGAGTGCAAATCTCGATTTGGACCAGTTACTTCAACTTCCATATATGCCAAACCACGGAGGCCAGTTGTGATACTTGGCGTCTTATTATTGATAATGGAAGTATCGCTAATCAAGATTACATCACAATCGAGTTTCTTTTTGTTCTTTTTTACAAAATCATAAAGATTGGTCGAGCCTACTTCCTCTTCTCCTTCTATCATGAATTTGACATTACAGGGCAATTCTTTGCTTTTCAACATTGCCTCGAATGCTTTGACGTGCATAAATGCCTGTCCTTTATCATCGCATGCGCCACGAGCGAAAATTGCTCCTTTGGGGTGCAATTTTGTTTTTTTGATAACTGGCTCAAATGGTGGTGAATCCCACAAATCTAATGGATCAGGTGGCTGCACATCGTAGTGACCGTAAACCAAAACCGTTGGCAGTTTTTTATCAATCATTTTCTCGCCATACACAATTGGGTGCTTCGCCGTTGGGTGTACTTCTACTTTGTCACAACCTGCTTTTTTCAAATGCTTCTTGATGGACTCTGCCATTTTCTTCACATCCTTCGCATACTTTGGATCTGCGCTGATGGATGGAATTTTCAAAGTCTCCATAAGTTCATCAAGAAAACGATCTTTATTTTTTTTGATGTAGGCTTGCGTATTTTTCATATTCTTATAAACGATTTACGGTCGCTTTGTGTGATGCGACGGATTTTAAAATTTCGCAAATATACCCTCTGTCCCTTTAAGGGACAAATCAAAATTAAAATGAGCAATTAAAATCAAAAAGTCACTGCTAATCAGTCAGTTATAACTTTTAAAATCTAAATCACTTTAATTTCATTTTTGAAAGGATCGCTGAGCAATTTGTTATTTTCCTTAAATTGAAATTTCTTTTTACATTTAGTATTACTCAAAAAATAACTTCCCTCTTCAATTCAAAAAATTAGCTCGAAAAACCTCATTATCAATCACTTTTCCTTCACTAATTTTTTGAAATCGGGAACTTATTTTTTGAGCGTTTCTTAGTAATAAAAAAGAGCGATTCTATTTTTTTGATTTTTGATTTTTCATTTTAATTTTAATTTTAATTTTAATTTAAAATGGCATTACACAACGACATTGGAAACTACGGAGAAGAACTTGCTTGCGAACACCTCAAAGCAAAAGGTTTTAAAATTTTGGAAACGAATTGGAAATTTTCCAGAGCAGAGGTGGACATTATTGCTTGGGATAAAAAGGTTTTAGTTTTTGTGGAAGTGAAAACGCGAACTTCAACTTCATTTGGACGGCCAGAAGCTTTTGTAACCAAAAAGAAAATGAAATTATTGACGCAAGCTGCTTCTTTTTATTCAGAAAAAATTAATCATGATTGGGAGATTCGATTTGATGTAGTATCAGTGGTGGATAGAAAAAATAAACAGCCAGTCGTGGAGCATATAGAGGATGCTTTCTTTTTAGGGTTAAAATAAAATTGGGGTTAAGCCAATAAAGACCTAACCCCAATTTAAATCAAAATACAAGTAAAATCTTACCCCACTGTCGCTTTCTCCAACTCTCTAATCTTTGCATTCAATCCCTCGATTTCTGATTTGTATTTTATCGTTATTTGTCCTTGCCTCATTCGAAGATTTTTGAACTCTTCTGAACTTAAATCCAAATCTTCAGAAAGCTTTTTTATCGACTTTTTCGATTCCTCAACCATTTGCTCTAACTCCTTTTTTTTGGAACTAAGTTTTGATGCATTAAAAAGTGACCAAATAAGTACTAATGCTAAAACGCCTGATAGCGCCATAAATAGAATCTCCATGGTGTAGAATTTTCGTTTTTAAAAAAAATAATTTTACGAATTAAAAGTTTGAATAAAAGAACAAACTCCAAACTTTGTTCTGCTAATTTAGAGAAATTATTTTAATATAAACCAGATTCTTACAAAAAAATAAACTTCACTAATAGAAATTTAAATACACTCAAAAGAGACCACCCTATCTACTTTCTTAAGTATGCTGAATCAGATAACAAGCAATCTGCGACTCCGGCTCAAAAAAGACAAACAGATCTCCATCTGCCCAAAAGTTCATGTGATCGAAGTAGTGTTGATAAGAATCATTGCGTGCCTTCACGTTAGTATGTATCACAGGTATATCATGGTACTCACTGGTCAATTGGCAAACGAATTTCATGAGCTTTCCACTCTTAGGGCATTTGGGAATATCGGGATATTGAATCCAATTTGGTGCGCCAGTGCTTCCTACATTTGCTGATTCAACATTTACCTTCGTTGCATGGATGGGCGTTTTTTCAAAAACAACTTCTGAGTCAAATTTCAACTCTTCCTCATAAGCATTATCGGTTGTTTCTAAGTCATCAATATCAAAAACATTGGGCATGTTTGGATTTGAATAATCGACATAAAAATTTTCGATATTCAAATAAATAGGACAAATTAAGTGCAAATCATAGGGCAACCATTCGAATGCTTTGTCATCGGGCGATAACATTCCCAGATATTGAATTGGTGCCACAAAATCAAATTTTGGTGTCGTGATACCCATTGGGATTTCACCTCCTAAATAGCTATGCCCACCCTCCCCGACTTCGAGTTGATAGAGCTTATTTGGAGCGACTTCGATATATTTGAAATTGTCCTCTCCTGATTTGAGTTCGCGCGCTCCCATTTCTTCACCTTCTTCATACTCGACTATTTCAGCCAATTTTCCTTTACGGAAAATTAGTTCCATCGCGGAGTACTGCGTCATCGCATCTTCTTTACTGACGGCTTGTGTTTTGATGAAATTCATGCAATCCTCAGAGCCGTCAAAATTAACTTCCCAACCAGACAAGTAAAGATGTTTTTCCTCTCCATTATCTGAATCGTTGGAGTCAAACATGGAAGTTATCTTATCGATTATTTTTTTCATAATGCCTATTCATTCGTTTTAAATAAAGCTACATAATTCTTTAGCTTCGCAATTACAAAATTACCATAATATGAGAATCTTTCAAGCTACTTCCCAACACATTGATCAAGTCGTTGAATTATTTGACGCCTACCGCGTTTGGTATCGAAAACCATCTGATAAAGCAGCAGCCAAAGCTTTTTTGTTGGAAAGGATTTATGCAAAAGAATCCGTCATTTTTGTTTGTGAAAACGATGCTAAGCAATTGGTCGGTTTTACGCAACTCTACCCAACTTTCTCTTCCACACGTATGCAAAGATCATGGTTATTAAATGACCTTTTTGTTCACTCAGATCATCGTGGGAAAGGAATTTCAAAGGCATTAATTGAAAAAGCAAAAGACCTTGCTCGTTCCAATAACGCCAGTGGCATTTTATTAGAAACTGAAAAAAATAATGATATTGGAAATCAACTATACCCAAGTGTTGGCTTTGAGTTGGAGGGGAATAACTTTTATTTTTGGGCGAATCTATAGTCCAAGTACCAAATCATATTTCTCAAATTTGGGTATTAATGCCAATAAATCACTGATTTCAACTCTAAAATAGCCAAAACGCAAATCATTAACTTTTCATAGTGAATTTAAAAGGCAGAAATCAGGAAGTTAGCGTTTAATAAGAATAAGTTTGCGCTTTATTTATCTTTTAAATTTTTATAATGACTGGAACAGTTAAGTTCTTCAACCAAACAAAAGGTTTTGGTTTTATTTCTCCTGATGGAGGTGGCAAAGATGTATTTGTACACCAAACAGGTCTTAATGATGAAATCCGTGAGGATGACAAAGTGGAGTTTGATACAGAGGAAGGCCAAAAAGGATTGAGTGCCGTTAATGTCAGTATAGTTTAATTACTATTTTTTGATATTTGAAATTGAAAAAGCCCAGCAGAGATGCTGGGCTTTTTCTGTTTTTAGAAGAACTCTAAAATTTATAAGATTTTACAAAAAAAGTCCTCCATTATTTAAACGGAGGACTTTTTTTTAGTCGAAAAATCAATTAGAAAATCGTCTAAAGACTACGTGTCGCACGATTCTCATTTTTCCAATTTCGATGAGCACTTCTTAGCTCTGTTCCTATCTCATCTTTAGATGGAATACCTGAAAACTGATTTTTCAAAATAGATTCGGAAGTTTTTTGGGAAGGGTGATCTGCCTTAGAAAGGTTTTCTGGAAGTCCTCCAGATTGATTAGGTTGAAAATCTGATTCATCTTTTAATACGTCGTTCATAAATAATTTTTAGTTAGAAAATATCGGTGTCAGATAATTTTGACACCTCGCACTTTTTTAAAAAGCGCTAATCCGTAAGTTGTTCATTTTAAATTGAAATATATAATTTTTTTGATTATTTTTTTCATAAATAAAAACGACACACTCTTCTTGATTGCATCAAACGACCAAATCTTCATCTTCTTTAAGCAATCTCACCTTCTTTGCTTATTGCTGGATTTAGTCTTTAAGTTCAACACCCCTATGAATTCTGACTTTTTTTCAAACATAAATAGGGGATAATATTCTTTCGATATACCAGTAGGTGTAAACACAGAATTTTCAAATTTAATCCACCTATTATGTTTTCAAAGAAGACCTTTTTGTACTTGTCATTTTTCTTCCTATTCAGTTTTATTGGAATAAATTCAAAAAGCATTTTTGCACAATCGTTTGAAATTGGTCTGACTGGAGGTTTAGGAAATTATGAAGGAGATTTGTCTCCTTTCCTTTTTGTACCAACTGAAACGCATCCCGCTACTGGTGCTTTTTTCAGGTTAAACTTTAATCGCTACTTAGCCATTAGGGCGCAAATAATGGCAACGAAGATTTCGGGAAGTGATGCCAATAGTCTATTAGATGCAGGTCGGCTCGAACGCAATTTATCTTTTGAAAGTAAGATTAGAGAATTTTCGATCATGCCAGAATTGAACTTAGCTTTTTTCGATCGGAAGAGTTTTTTGGGCAAATTTTCTGGATTCGTTTATGGTGGTGTTGCACTTTTTCAATTTGATCCATACACCGAATTAAATGATACAAAAGTGAGGCTACAGCCGCTCGGCACTGAAGGGCAAGGCATTGAAGGCAACAAAGATAAATATGCACTCACTCAAATTTCGATACCCATGGGAGGAGGCGTAAAAATCTTCCTAAATGATCGATGGACGCTTTCAGTGGAAGGCTCCGCTCGTAAAACTTTTACAGATTATCTCGACGATGTAAGCGGTTCTTATGCAGATAATATTGACCAATTAATCAGCAATAATGGGGTGCTCGCTGGTCAGTTATCCGCTCGAAATTGGGAGTACCTAAACGCACAATGTAATTGCAATAATTTTACGCCAGCCAATAGTTATCCTTCTTCAAAAAGAGGCGACATTTTACACGATGACTGGTATTTAACTGCGAGCATCACCATTGCGTACAAGTTTAAAAAACTAAATTTTTCGAGTGAAAGAAGAATCGCTTGCCCTAATAATTTTTGATTATACCCGCTGGGTGTAGTCTCCAGACTGCACCCAAATATCAAGTCATCTCCAGATACATCCGCCGTGGCTGACGAAAAAAATATCAAGAAGGAACATAAATAAATCCACCCGGCATCAACGGCGGCAACAAATCAATTTCTAAAGGCCCACCTAAATGTTCATTTGAATATTGACGCGCACTGCTGTGGATATAATCCTCTGCGCGATCAACGATATCTGCTCGAACTGGATTAGCATGAATGTAGGCAATCTTTTCCCAAATCACTTTTGGTGAATACAACGCAGTGGGATGATTGCCATGCACCCAAAACTGATAATTTCGATTTTGCTCTTTATACTTTCCATGATACCCAAATACTATCAACATCCAATCTCTGCGTGACTCGGGTTCGTTGATAATGGATTCCAAAATTCTATTAGCAGTATATTTTTTAAAGTCACGAAGCACATCTGAAAGTGTCCATTTATTTCCCTCTTCAACTTGGGCGATGAGGTGTAGGTGATTACTCATGATGACATAAGCGCAGATTATCAACCCTTTTTCTTTGCGGCAAAAGTTTAGGCTTTCAATGATAATGTCTCGATATCTTTTTCTTGTAAACACATCTACCCAGCCGACTACTGTCAATGTCAAATAGTTAAGTCCACGCTGATCTAAAATTTTTCGTTTTGGCATAGTATGGTTTGTTTTATTAGGTGTGAATATAATGTTTTTTTTTGTTTTTGATTTGGGTTGTTGTTTCGTCTGGAGACGAATGGATATTTGGGTGCAGTCTGGAGACTACACCCAAATATCAAGTCATCTCCAGATGACTCCTCCTCTTAAAATCCACAATTCAAATTAACTATTCTAAAGTGTAGTTTTCCAAAAAATGAACTCAAATCTGTACAAAATTCTACATTGCACTCAAACAATTCCCTCCACCAAAAAGTGATTCTCTCGAAATGCTACCTCCTCCCCTACTCGCTTACCCAAAAGCAATTTCCCAACTGGAGAATCGACCGAAATAGCAAAACAAATTTCACCATCCACTTCAACCTTACCAATACCGATGGCGATGAAGTATTTTCCGCGATTGGTGATCACGAGACTTCCGAAACCGACAGTTTCGTGTTGTTTTTTGAGATCAACTTGTTTGAGGAGACTTTTGAGTTGCAAGGTTTTTCCGAGTTGCATTTCGTTTTTTTCTTGCTCGATTTGCATCATAGCGCGACCTGTCTCGAACTTGTCACCAGCGGAGCTTTTGGTCTCGTTGTTCTTTGATTCTTTGGCGGAGTTGATGGCAGATTGAGCGGTTTCGATTTGAGTATCAAGTTGCTCATTGAGTTGTTGTATTAGTTTTATTTTTATATCGTTGTCCATTCTAATTTTCCTTTTTTACTAAAACATTCAAAAACATACCGGCCATTATCAAACCAATTCCTACCAAACCGAAAAATGTATATGTATCTCCCAACCAAACCCATCCAATTATTAATGCAAAAATGGCTTCTGCATATTTGATGGGGCCGACGCGGGAGGCATCTTCTAATTGAAAAGCTTTGGTCATAAACACCTGTCCGAAAAAGCCAATAATACCAAGACTCAACAAATAATACCAATCATTACCATCGGGTGTTTTCCAAAAAGGAATCATAAAAATACCACCGATCAACATTGCTATCACCATAAAGTAATTAATGATTACCAATGGATGTTCGCTCGTTCCTATTTTTCGAATAAGTACAAAAACCATCCCTACCGAGACTGCAGAAATCAAAACATAAACCAATCCTAAAAGAGACACATTGGCATCGAAACCTTTGAGCATCACGACTCCTGCGAAAGCAATTAAAAAGTAAAACCATTGAATCGGCTTGATGCGTTCTTTCAAAAGCCAAACTGCAAAAATAGCCGCAAAAATGGGCGCTAAATATCGAAGCGAAACTGCCGTTCCAAGTGGCAATAATTTCAAACTCATAAAAAAGAAAATCAGTGAGGTCACACCAACCATCCCACGCAAAACGAGTAATTTTCGATGTGTTCCCAAAATATTGATTTTGTTTTTAAGTAAGTAGGACATTCCAAAAACGACTGAACCCAAAGCTCTGAAAAATACAATTTGAAAAGTATGATACTCTTCTACAGATTTCACAACAGCATTCATCACCGCAAACAATGCTGCACTGATGAACATAAATAGAATGGCTTTGCGATTGGTCATAGGTACTGGTACTGGTATTAAAAGTTGAGAGCTATGCGTTGACTAAGCGAAACTATGCGTTGGCTGAGCGAAGCCGAAGTCAACAAGCATGGAAATCGTACTTTGCTCTGTACCCTTCGACTTCGCTCAGGGAACAACTTTTACGCTTTTAAAACAATTCGAAAACGTGCCTTCCCTTCTTCCAAATGTTCCAATGCTTCATTTACCTTTTCCATTGGGAACTCCTCGACGGTTGGATAAATATTATGTCTTACACAGAAATCGAGCATCGTCCGAGTCAACGCAGGACTTCCCAAAGGACTTCCGCTGACTGATTTTTCGCCTCCAATCAAACTAAAACCAGCGATGGCCATGGGTTCTAAAACACCGCCTACATTATGAAATTTTCCTTTTGGCGCAAGGCATGAAATGTAGGCATTCCAATCAAGTGTAACGTTGGTCGTATTCAAAATAAAATTTAATTGACCTCGCATTTTTGCTAACTCAGTTTTACTTCTTGAGTTGACAACTTGATGTGCGCCCATTTCTAAAATCTGCTTTTCTTTCGCTGGATTGGAACTAAAAGCAGTGATTTCGCAACCCCAATTTTTCAGAAATTTTAAAGCCATGTGACCCAAACCACCGATGCCAATGACTCCCACTTTATCGGTTGGTTTCACACCGGCCAAAATGATTGGATTGAAAACCGTGATTCCTCCACAGAGCAATGGGCCTGCTTTTGCCATATCAATTCCTTCAGGCAATGGAATCGCCCATGACCAATGCGCACGTACCTTGTCCGCAAATCCGCCATGCCGTCTGACGATGGTTTCTTCAGCGTTTCCGCAAAGGTGATGTGCGCCATCCATACATTGAAAACAGTGCATGCAAGAAGCTGAATTCCAACCCAAACCAACTTTGTCTCCTATCTTTAAATTTTTAACTGCTTTGCCTGCATTGATTATTGTCCCAACGATTTCATGCCCAGGGACGAGTGGATATTTGGAACGCCCCCACTCATTATTTATCATACTCAAATCAGAATGACAAACACCGCAGTATTCAATTTCAATATCAACCTGCTCATCTGACAAGTCAGGTAATTCGTATTGAAATGGCTGTAATTTCTCTTTACTTTTTTGGGCAGCGTAGGCATTGACGATTAGCATCTTAAAGGAATTTTTTAAGTAATGTGGATTAAACGAGCCACAATTATAGTCATTCCCATCAAGTGTAAATACTTTGCATCGATTGCTCTACAAACTTATTTGAAAAAACAAGACTATTTAGACTTTATTGAGGGCAAACGCATCAAAAAATTACATAAATTTTTTGCTAAAAAAAATGTCTCTTTAGACTAGTATCTGGAGCTAACAAAACTCAATTAAAATTCATCCTGTAAATATTGTCGCCTCTCTGAGGCTTCTTAGCGTAACTTGCTCTTTTGCCCCTGTACAAGGCAAAGCCACAGTGGATGCCTTAGAGCTTTTTAAAATTCTATGATTGAGGGAAAGTGAGGAAATTTACCGCTTGCAGCCAATCAATGAATTTTTTTTTAACAACTTCGTTAATAACCACTATTAATGCGAACAGGCGTTGAAATTTTCCATCGTGGCGCGTAGCGACAAAAAGCACAAAATTCTGAAACTCTAAATCATTTTTATCTTAAACTCCTGATTCGTATTATTAATTTAATAAAAAAAATTAACTTAGAGTTAAACAAAGAAGTGCATTACCCAATGGTTTTAGATTTGACGGTGGCACAGGTTTAAATTTGAAAAAATTAGTGAATTTTTAATACGACTTAATTTTTCCAGTTCCTTAGACGAAAAAGTAACTGCAAGGATTCTTGGCATAAATAATTTCCAATAAAATCTGTTTTCAATGAAACGAAATAACTACAACTTCATTTTTATTTTTTTCTCCCTCTTTTTATTCAATCCAATATCGAATGCGCAATACTGCGATGCTGTAGGTGCCAGTGGAACTACCACAGACTGGATAAGCAAAGTTCGTATATACGATGTCGTAAAGTCTTCTGGTAAAACAGCATATTCTGATTTTACAAACATTGAGATAGAACTGGCACAAGAGGCTGATTATCCGTTGTTTGTTCACATGAATAATACATTTGACCTTGATACTGTTTTTGTTTGGATAGACTACAATCAAAATGAGATTTTTGAACCAAATGAAAGAGTACTTTACAGCGGATTTGAAGTGGGTGAAACAGTAGCAGAATCACTAGTTACTGTACCTGCAAATGCGACTTTAGGAGCTACCCGGATGAGGGTCAGATCCATTTATATTAATAATCCGGTTGATAACTATTCCTGCGGTAGTATTTTTGGAGAAGTAGAAGACTATACTGTAAATATTATCGCTAACGATTGTCCAAACGTAGGCGACAATTGTGACGATGGTATCGAATGCACTACTGATGATACCATTGATGCAAATTGCAATTGTCGTGGTGATTTTGAGGATGATGACCTTGATGGTATTTGTAACGAAGAAGATCAATGCCCTGGTGAGGATGATAATTTAGACATAAATAACAATGGCATACCGGACATTCTGGAAAACTATTGCGAAGCCAGTGGTTCGACGAATACAGGTGGTGATTTCATTGAGCGCGTTCGTCTATATGACATAAATAATTTTAGTGGAAAAACCAGATACTCTGATTTTACAAATATTAGAACAGAATTGGTTCAGGGTGTTTCTTATGACATCGACATTCATGGCGCCGCAGTATTTGACCTTGATGTAGCCTATGCTTGGATTGATTTTAACCAAAATAATAAATTTGAAGAATCGGAATCCTTGAACATGGGCGAATTTTTTGGACTCATCAGTACGGGAAACTTTGATGTGCCAGATGATGCCCTTTTGGGTTCGACAAGAATGAGGGTTCGGATAATTTATGGTGAAAACATAGAGAACCCTGCCTGCAATGAACAATTCGGCGAAGTCGAAGACTATGAAATTGATATTGTCGCTAGTGACTGTCCAAATATGGGCGATACCTGTGATGATGGTTTAGCCTGTAGTATCAATGATGTCATTGATGCAAACTGTAACTGTCGTGGCGAAATTGAGGATGATGACTTTGATGGTGTTTGTAACCAAGACGATATTTGTCCAGGCGAAGATGACTTTGCAGACCTGAACAACAATGGTATCCTTGACTGCCAAGATTATTGTTTAGCCCAAGGAATTGAAAGTTTGGATAATAATTTCATCAAAGAAGTTGCAATCCTAAACGAGAACTTTGATACCATCTTTACCAACCCGTCTGGTGAAAGTACATACTCTGATTTCTCTATGCTCAACGCAAATTTAGTTCAAAATGAAAATTATTTTTTGTTCATTAATATTGAGCAAGGGACAGGACTTGACATTCCTCAAGCATGGGTAGATTGGGACAATAGTCGGTCATTTGAAGAGGGTGAATTTATAGAAATGGGTTCTTTTGTAGATGATACGTTAGCAGCAGGATTTTTTACCGTTCCAGAAATTCTCAACAATTCTTCTTTCAGACTGAGGGTACGAAACCTATTCAGTCAGAGTGGCATCATAGATCCTTGTAATGAATACATTGGAGAAGTTGAAGATTATACGGTCAATATTTCTGGCAATAGTAATGTGAACGAAGTCAAAACTCTGAGTTACAACCTCTTTCCTAACCCAGTGTCTGATATTCTATATTTGGAACTTGTCGAAGTTACTAATAGTGAGTCTTCTATTGAAATATTCAATTCAATAGGAAAAATTCAATACACCACAAAAGTAATTGGTCAAAACATTTCGGTTAACACTGCTAGTTGGGAATCAGGAATCTACTGGATTAGAATTTTTGACAAGGACGGAATTCGGTATAAAACTAAACGGTTTTTTGTTCAATAGACTTTATTCTGAAATAGTTTGTAGAGCAACGAGTGATTATTTTTTAACGAAAAGTAGCGAAAAAAGAAGTATTCGATTGCAAACTAAAAATTTTAGAATAAAGGCTAATAATTAGGTTGGGTGAGTAATCAGTTTATTTCCTCCAGAAACCTGCTGGCTTCTCACTCAACTCTATCTTGCTCCATTTCAAAAATGTATTTTTGTACGTTTTGCATTGAATGCAATGTTCAACCCAATCGGCCAACCCGAAGGAGTCTTTATTCGTGGGTATTTGTTTCAAAATTGTCTTTTCTTTTCAGTTTCTGCTACAAGCCATCGCCGTCCAAAAATCAGAGTCAATTGGCATTTCATCCAATGCCATCATGAAAATGAAATTTTTCCCAAGCCTAATTTATAGAACCTTTCTCATAACTTAAGTATTGAGGTTGTTTAAAAACTCATTGTGCAAATAAATTTCAATGAATAATTGAATTGTGCGACCTTCATCATTAGTATTTGTCCGTTCATCATCCATTTATCACCAAAAAGGTCTTTGTTGTTCATGTTTGCAACAACAAAAATTTTAAATTATGAATAGGTACGTAAAAAAAATAGAGCATTTTCTACTAACCAATACGGTTTGGTTTTTCTTTACCAGCATTCTTTTGATTGTAACTGGATGGCTAATGCCCGATTTCGGAGGCGAAACCTGGAGAGATTTCATGGGATATACTTTTTCGATGATAGTACAATTTTCACCCATTCTTCTATTCGCTTTTTTCAGAAATTACCTTCGCGAAAAGTTACCAACTTTAGGATACTGGGCATTGTGGTTTATGACTTTTATTGGATTTCTTTTCCTAAACCATCCATACGTCTATGAAATGTTAGGAATTAATGCCTTTGGCTCTATTCCGATGCACGATGGATTTATACCATTTATTATGTGTGGTTTGTTTTTGCTCACGGAGTTGGTTTTGCTCTCCAATAATTTTATTGTTCAAAAGACATCGGGCAGTTCTTTTTTTAAAAAAATTGACTTGGATCACATTATGTTTCTCTTAGTTATCATTATACCTTTCGTTCAAGCCCAAGGAATGAAAGTATATCTCGACGCAGCAAATAAACCTTTAATCATTTCTGAAATGATTAAGGTAATTGCTCTTGGTTATTTCTCATTTTTTTCGGGGTTTTTATTGTATTTGATGAATAGACGATTTCTAATTCCGAGTCTCCTGAAGAAGAAAGGAATCGTCTATTATGGTGCAGGCATTTTTGCTGTTTCATTGATGGCATCTCCCATTTTAACACAGATGACGAACTCGTTACAAGCGTTAATCGGTCTCAAACCTTTTACAGAAATTCCTGTGTTTTTTGGAAGGCAATCCTATTTTAATATCCTTATTTTTCTAATTATTACTGCTCCCATAATTATATTTTTCGAATGGATGAAACAGTCAAAAGCAATCGCTACTTTAGAAAAAGAAAAATCAGAAACAGAACTCAACTTACTCAAACAGCAAATCAATCCACACTTCTTTTTTAATACTTTGAATAACTTATATGCGCTCAGTCTCACCAAAGATGAACAAACGCCAGAGGTTATATTGCAACTTTCGGAGTTGATGCGTTATGTGATTTATAAAGGAAAAGAACAGGAAGTTTCCTTAAAAGAAGAAGTCAAATACATCGAAGATTATATTCAATTGCAGGAGATTCGATTAGCAAAAAAATTAGATTTCAAATTTGAAAAAGACATTGGTGATTTAGATATAAAAGTACCGCCTTTGCTTTTTATCAACTTGGTTGAAAATGCGTTTAAGCATGGAATCGAACCAGCTCAAAGTGATTGTTTTTTGCATCTCCGCTTAAAATGTATTGATGGAAATTTAACTTTTGTTTGTAAAAATTCTTTTGAAGAAAAAGAAAACACAACAGATGGGACAGGTTTGAAAAATTTAAAACGTAGATTGGAATTGCGTTTTCCTGAGCGGCATGAGTTGGAGTTTAAAGAAAGTAAAAACAGCTTTACAGCAAACTTAGTATTACTCAAAAAATAACGAAATAATCATTCTGTGAATCTACGCGCTCTTATCATCGACGACGAACCACTCGCTCACAAAGTCATTTTGCAATATGCGAGTGATGTTCCTTTTATTGAAATTGTTGGTCAGTGTCACTTGGCGACAGAAGCACTTTCTGTCATGAGCAATCAAGAAATTGATCTCATTTTTTTGGACATCAATATGCCCAAATTGAAAGGCTTGGATTTCTTGAGAACACTTTCTAAAAAACCGATTGTGGTTATCACTTCGGCTTATGAAGAATATGCTTTGGAAAGTTTTGAATTGGATGTCTGTGATTATTTATTGAAGCCATTTCGATTCGACCGTTTTTTGAAAGCAGTGAATAAAGCTTTAGAAATTTTTCAATTTAAAAACCAGACTCCAACTGCCGTTCAAGAATCAAAATCAGTAGAAGAAAAGCAATCCAATAAGATTTTCATAAAATCTGAAAAGCGTTTAATTCAAATTAATTTAGATGAAATTTTCTATTTAGAAAGTTATGGCAATTATGTCAAAGTTTGGTTGCAAGATCGATTTCATTTGACTCCTCGTACGTTAACAAGCTTTGACGAAGAACTTCCTAATAACACCTTTTTCAAAATACATAAATCATTTGTTCTAAATAGAAATCACATTGATTATGTAGAGGGAAATTCAGTTGTTATGAAAAACAAAAAACTACTGCCGATTGGTAAAAACCAACGACAAGACTTTAAGGAATTTCTTTAAACCATATTTTAACAACAAAATTCTTTCATGAACAAATCAATTATTTTGCTGCTACTTATTATTCCAATTTTGGGATTCACCCAAGATAGAGCATTGTACCAACGAGCATACTTTGAGCACAAAGAAGACGCGTTACCTTATCGTATTCTTTTCCCCAAAAATTATGATAAAACGAAAGAATATCCACTCGTAGTTTTCTTACATGGAGCGGGCGAACGCGGCAATGACAATGAATCTCAACTCCAATGGGGTGCCAATTTGTTTTTAGAAAACAGAACAAGATACCCTGCCATTGTAGTCTTTCCACAATGTGCAAAAGAGGACTATTGGGCCAAAGTCAAATACCGCGAAAAGAAAAAAATTGGCAAACGTTTTAAGTTTCCACTTTCGGTTGGAAAGCCAACGACCAGTTTAAAATTAGCTTACCATTTAATTCAAAAATTGATAAACGAAGAGTCGGTTGACCCAAAACGAATTTACATCGCAGGTATCTCGATGGGCGGCATGGGCACTTTTGAAATGCTCGCTCGCTTCCCTGACAAATTCGCCGCAGCCATCCCAATTTGTGGAGGTGGCAATCCGAACCATACTTTCAAATATGCAAAGAAAACCAGCCTCTGGATTTTTCATGGCGATGCTGATCCAGTAGTAGGCGTTCGGCACTCACGACGCATGGCCAAGCAGTTGAAAAAATTCAAAGCGGATGTGAAATATACGGAGTACAAAGATGTGGATCATTTGAGTTGGGTGCCTGCTTTTGAGGAGCCTGATTTTTTGGAATGGTTGTTTTCTAAAAAGTTGTGAGTTAAATGAGCTACTTGAAATTTTTCAATTTCACCTTACTCCGTAGGAGTGATATCTAAATTTGCTTTTTGAGATGCCTCTCCTACGGATTGGAAACAGAATTCATATTTAAACGCTACAAAGATATTGCTCCTAAGAAGCATATATTTATTTTTTCAACTCATCCACCCTCGCCATAAACGTAAACGCTCGCTCCGTCATTTCAAACGCACAAAGATGCCCCAAGCCAAAAGCTTGATAAACACAACCCGCATCAATATCAATCGCAGGAATATCATCTAAGGTTCTGAGGCTGTTTTTAATTTCTAAATAACGCGTTGGCGTATGACCATGGATAATCAATCGGTCGCCCAACCATTCTTTATCAATGTTTCCATACCAATGTCGAATCCACGGCATGGCTTCCAAATCTGAGAAAGGCGTTTTTGCTTTAAAATTAAAACCAGCATGTACCAAAAGGTACTCATCTACCTCCATGTAAAGGTGCAAGGTTTTAATCCATTCTTGATATTTTTTAGGCATTTCCGAAATTTGGTTGATGCCGAAATTTTTACAAACATCATCATATTCAACAGTGTATAAAGATTCGTCTCTTATTGCTGATACGAGCATCACTTCATGATTTCCCAATAGACATTTGACTCTGTGTCCTTCCTCCTGCAACTTCCAAATGTGATCAATCACGCCTTTCGCATCAGGTCCGCGATCGAAGTAATCGCCCAAAATATAAAGCTCATCTTCTTTCGAAAAATTGATTTTTTCCAAAAGTGCTTTGAATGTCTTTGCACATCCGTGAATGTCTGAAATTGCGTATTTTTTCATTGTTAATAAATCAATTTTATTTTTAAAGAATCGAAAAAAATCAGTGTTGGTAGGCAATACATTTTGAAATTCTATGCGTCTATCACTTTTTAAATTGACACCCTGTTTGCTGTCCGATGAATAAAATTGTTGCGCATGATTTTATTCACGCCATCTCGAACAGTAACTTAGTCGTATTTAGTTCCAGTTGGATACAGATTATTTTTTCTTTTTGATTTTCAAAACATATTTAAAATAATTTAAATTTTATAAAACATTAGACTTTATTCTAAAATATTTAGTATGCAAGCAAATACTTTTTTTTCCGCTACTTATCGTTAAAAAATCTAAGCATTCGTTGCACTACAAACTATTTCAGAATGAAGTCTATTGAAAATCAATTAATTGAAAATTATTTTCTCAAAATCATTCTTTTTCAAAAACTTAAAATAATTTTGAGCATTGTAAAAGAAATGAAAATTATACAAATCATTTTTTGAACTTTCAACATCAAACTTTCAATAAAAAAAATATGGCACTTACAGAATCTAACATGCTCCCAATTGGTACTCAAGCACCTACTTTCGAATTGCCTGATACTATTTCAGGAAAAACGATCTCATTAAATGATGTAAAGTCAGACAAGGCAACGGTGGTTATGTTCATTTGCAATCACTGTCCTTATGTGATCCACATCAACCAAACGATTGTTGAAGTGGCTAACAAGTATCAAGCAAAAGGTGTTGCATTTGTGGCAATTAGTAGTAATGATGTAGAAAACTATCCTCAAGATGGCCCCGACAAAATGAAAACTCACGCTGCTGCTGTTGGCTATCCGTTTCCGTATTTATACGACGAATCACAGGATGTCGCAAAAGCATACGATGCCGCTTGCACCCCAGACTTTTATCTTTTTGATGGAAATATGGATTTAGCTTACCGAGGCCGTTTAGATAACTCCTCACCTGGAAATGGTCAACCTTTGACGGGTGCAGATTTGAGTGAGGCCATTGATGCAGTTTTGGAAGATGGAAAAATTGTAGAGAAACAATTTCCAAGCATGGGATGTAATATTAAGTGGAAGTAAAATTGTTTGTTATAATTGTTTGATTGTTGAAATTTCAACAATCAAACAACTATAGATATTCAATTAACTTGATCAACTAATCTCACTCTTCCTCTCCATTGTCCTTTCGTCTCTCCGCCTGTTCTGCCTGATAAGCAGCTTCTCTTTCTTGCTTTTTTCGATCGGATTCACGCTCGTATGCGCGGATAATTTCTTTTACTAATCGGTGACGAACCACGTCTTCTGCACTAAGGTTTACACGAGCGATCCCGTTGACATTACCTAACAAATCTAAAGCGACTTTCAAACCTGACTGAACGCGATATGGTAAATCAATCTGAGACAAATCACCTGTGATGATACATTTTGCAGAAGGCCCCAAACGCGTCAAAAACATTTTTATTTGAGCATTGGTACAGTTCTGCGCTTCATCCAAAATCACGAACGCATCATTCAAAGTACGACCACGCATAAATGCTAAAGGAGCGATTTCGATAGTACGCTCTGCCATGAATTTAGCGAGTTTATCTCCAGGAAGCATATCATCCAATGCGTCATATAATGGACGCAAGTATGGATCAACTTTATCTTTCAAATCACCAGGTAAGAAACCAAGATTCTCTCCTGCTTCTACTGCTGGACGCGTTAGAATTATTTTTTTAACTAATCTATTTTTCAAAGCACGAACGGCCATAGCAACAGCAGTATAGGTTTTACCCGTACCAGCTGGCCCGATGGCAAACACAATATCATTTTCCTCACTTGCTTCAAAAAGGAATTTTTGATTGACCGTTTTAGCTTTAATTTCCTTGCCGCCTCGACCATGCACAATGGTTGGATTATTACTCCCATTGCTCAATTTGGTTTGAAATGGATTGTCGCCGTTCAATAAATCTTCGACCATTTGTTTTGGTAATTCTTTATGCTCTCGCAAAAGACGAATCATCAATTCAAACTTAGATTTTACTTTTTGAGCAGTTTTCTTGTCGCCTGCTAATTTGATACTATTTCCACGAGAAGTGATCGTTACCTCAGGATATGCTCTGGTGAGCAAGTTTAGATTTTGATTATTACGACCATACAATTGCATTAAATCCAGGTCGTCAACCGTTAAATTGATTTCACTCAAATTATATTTGTTTTTTGTGAATAAGACGAAAAAGTTGTTTGAAGTTTCATTCTGAAATGCAAACAATACCATTTAAAACATAAGTTAGTCAATATTTGTTCCATTGTAAAGTTACTCCAATTTTCGCCACCAGTAAACCCAGACTGTATTGAATGCGAGGAAAACAGCTGCCAAAAACCAACCAATCAATGGTTTTGTCTCAATTGAGAACATTGTAATCAAGATACCAAACGTAGCAAATCCAGACCAAATTATCTTTAGTCGCAACATCCCCTTGAATTGTTCGGCATTTCCATTTCTACCTAAATATGACTCTAACCCAATCCCAAATAAAGCTGCGGCAACCAATCGAGCCGTTACTGGATCGAAATACTCCCAACCAACAAAGCCCAAAAATGTAGCAGGAAAAAGAAATAATGGAACCGCAAACAGCAAATCAATAATAAAATGTGCAACAAACCATTTTTTTAGATTCTGAGAGACTTCTTTCATTTTCTTTTTTTACAAAAATACAATTCCAATTCAATACCTTCGCGAAATGAGTTCAATACATCAATTTAAGATAAAAGGTCTCCGTGAGGGAGAGATAGATTTTTCTGCTTTCGCTGGAAAGAAGATAATGATTGTCAACACTGCAAGCGAATGTGGTTTAACGCCACAATACGAGCAATTGCAAGAATTACACGAGAAATTCCACGAAAAACTCGTCATCATCGGTTTCCCATGCAATGATTTTGGTGGTCAAGAACCTGGCAGTGAAGAAGAGATTGAAAAATTTTGCGTTTTCAATTATGGCGTTACTTTTCCCTTAACGGAAAAAGTCAATGTCGTTGGAGATGATCCACACCCTATTTATAAGTGGCTAAGAACAGAAAGCCAAAATGGAGTAGAAAGCAGCGAAGTTGCCTGGAATTTCCAAAAATACCTTTTGAATGAAAAAGGGGAATATGTGAAGATGGTTGGGCCGAAGGTGGCTCCGGTTGAGGAAGAGATTATGGGTTGGGTTAATAGATAGTCGTCCATTTTTACCGACTAATTAATAGAAAAAGCCGTAAATTGTCAAAAATTCAAACAATGAATGTTTTAGAAATAAAGGATAGAATCATTCCTATATTAATTCGACATCAGATAAAGAAGGCTGGTTTGTTTGGTTCGACTGCAAAAGGCAATGCAACATCAAAAAGTGACATTGATATTTTAGTTGAACTTGGAACAAAGATTAGCTTACTGGATTTTGTGGGAATAAAATTAGAATTGGAAGACTTACTTGGTAGGGCAGTAGATTTAGTTGAATATCAAGCAATTAAACCTCGTTTAAAGGAAAGGATATTAGCTGAAGAAATCAGAATCTATGGCTAAGAAGAAAAGAGACGAACTTATTTTTTTCGAAGATATTCTTGAATGCATCCAAAGAATTGAAGATTATACCGAAGGTCTTTCCGAAAAAGAATTTGAGGAAAATACTGAAAAGCAAGATGCAGTAATTCGTCGAATTGAAATCATTGGTGAAGCTGTCAAGAATATATCAAAAGTTACGAGAACAAAATATCCTAATGTTAGATGGAGAGAAATTGCGGGTATGCGAGACGTAGTTATTCATCAATATTTTGGTGTTACTGTTGGGCTTGTTTGGAGAGTGGTAACCTCAGATATTCCTGATTTAAAATCGAAAATTAAAAGGATAATTGAGGAAAAATAGAAAGCAGCGAAGTATAATGGAATTTCCAAAAATACCTTTCGAATGAGAAAGGAGAATATGTGAAGATGGCTGGGCCGAAAGTGGCTCCGGTTACAGAGGAGGTTTTGAGTTGGCTCAAGTAGAACCCAAATTTATTTGGGTTAAAAATCAGCGCCTGCGCCAGATTTTCTAAATGTTTTTTTCTAAAATACAATCTAACCCAAATAAATTTGGGTTCTACATATGCTAATAGCACAAATCAAAGTCCAGCAACAACTTTTCAAAACAGCCCACAGCAACCGCATGGCGCATGCCCAAATATTGCTCGGGCCAGAAGGAGCAGGTGGTTTAGCATTGGCATTGGAAACCGCTCGTTATTTAGTTTGCAAGGACAAACAAGAAGATGGCGTTTGTGGAAAATGTAGTTCTTGTCTCAAAGCCGCAAAAAACATTCATCCAGATATTCATTTCACCTTTCCAACGGTTGGAAGTAAGGTCACGAGTGAAGAATATATGAAAGAATGGCGGACAACGATTCTAGAAAACCCGTACATCAATGCTTTTCAATGGTTGCAAAAAATTGGCGGAGAAGGCAAACAAGGGAACATCACCAAAAATGAATGTAACCGAATCATCAGCCGATTAAGTTTAAAATCATTTGAAAATCCCAATAAAATTTTAATACTCTGGCGACCTGAATATTTGGGACAAGAGGGTAACCGACTGTTAAAATTGATAGAAGAGCCGCCCGAAAACACGTTTTTCCTGTTAGTAGCACATAACACCGAAGATATTTTGAATACCATCTTATCGAGGTGTCAATTAATAAAATATAATGCACTGTCAGATTCACAAATTGCCGAAGCATTGGTGCAACGCAAAGAGATTTCAAACGAGGAAGCTCAATCGATTGCACAGCTCGCAAATGGCAGTTTTAATGAAGCTTTGAGCATTTTAGCACTCTCAAATGACGAATCTGGTACGAATCGTAGCACAATGTTTTTAGACTGGCTACGAAAGTGCTATCTTGGCGACGGTATTGCGATGGCCAAATGGGCCGAGACCTTTGCCAAAGAAGGACGAGAGCCTCAAAAATTCTTTTTAAGGTATGGTTTGCACTTTTTACGCGAGTTTTTATTCCTAAAAACAACGAATACAGAAAAAGTGCGATTATTACCAACAGAATTGGAAACGGCTCGTAAAATGATGAAAGTCCTCGATTTTGAAAAAGTCGAAAAAATTGCTCAGTTGTTTTCAGATTGCATCTTTCATGTGGAACGGAATGCGAATCCCAAAATCCTCTTCTTAGATGCATCGATTCAATTGAACAAAATTTTTAAGAACAGAAAGTGAGTGGAAAATGAGAGATTGAGAGAAATGAGAGATTGAGAGCGCAAATGCCTTCTCAAACTCTCAAACTCTCAAATTCTCATTCCTCTCAAACTCTCAAACTCTGTCAATTGAAACACTGCCGGTATTTGAATGATAATCATTGAATAGCAGATACTTCCGGCAATTTAATTAATTAGAAGTTGAGCTTCGATATTCGATATATAATATCCCAAAGATAACAGAAGCCGACTTTGCAAAATATAAAATATGGGCTGTTCTAGTGGCGGCTGTACCTCCTGTGGTACAAGTAGCGGAGACGATAAAGCAGGTGGCTGCAATAGCAACGGATGCTCCTCCGGCGGTTGCAACCGATTAAATACCTACGATTGGCTTTCTGCCAATGAAATTCACGACATAGAAAGATTCGATACGGTTGAAGTTAGTTTCAAAAATGGTTCGCGAAAGGACTTTTATTTCAACCCTCCTTATGCCAATGCAGTTACTGGCGATACCGTTGTGGTTGATACAGGAACTGGCAATGGATATGATATTGGAAAAGTCTCCCTTTCGGGTGAATTGGTGCGCCTTCAGATGAAGAAGAAGAAAGTCAGTGAAGAACGTACAAAGAATAAAATCATTCGTATTGCCAACGAAAGGGATATGGAGCGCTTATTTGATGTGCGCCATAAAGAAAAAGAAACTATGGTCAAAGCGCGAGTTATTTCTCGCTCACTCGACTTAGCAATGAAAATCGGTGATGTTGAATATCAAGCCGATGGTAAAAAAGCAACTTTCTTTTACACAGCAGATGGACGCGTAGATTTTCGTGAATTGATTCGTCACTTTGCGAAAGACTTTCGTGTTAAAATCGAAATGCGTCAGATTGGGATTCGCCAAGAGTCTGCTCGTATTGGTGGTTTGGGTTCATGTGGACGGGAGCTGTGTTGTTCGACTTGGTTGACTAATTTCAAGTCAGTGAATACGACTGCAGCACGTTACCAAAACTTAGCAATCAATCAAGCGAAGTTGTCTGGTCAATGTGGACGATTAAAATGTTGCCTCAACTTTGAGTTGGATGCTTATATGGATGCCTTTTCAAAATTTCCAAAAAGAGCGGATAAACTACGAGCACAATCAGGAACTGCGACCCTTTTCAAAACGGACATTTTCAAACAAATCATGTATTACATGTTGAAAGTGGAAGGTGGCCGTCGATTGACATTTGCCTTGGACATCGAGAGTGTCAAGAAGATTTTGGAAATGAATAAAAAAGGAGAAGCTCCTATTGATTTCACGAGTCTCCAATTTGTTGATGAAACCAAAGCAGATCAAGATGAATTCGATTTTGAGGCAAGCGATTTGACAGGTGTAATTGAATTACCTGCCGAAAAACGCAAAAAGAAAAGCCGCAATAATCGTAACCGAAACAATAATCGCAAAGGCGGAAACAATAGAGGAAACGCCAAAGGTGGAAGCCGACCAAGCAATAAATCAGGTGCACGTCCTCCTAAAAAAGAAGGCGGTCAAGGTAAACCGAAGCCGAGGCCAAAAACGGGTAAGGCTAAACCACCACAGGCTAAGGGTGGCCCTAAACCGCCTCAAGCTAAGTCCAAATCTGGCGGCCCTAAAAAAACGGGTGGTCCACGTAAGGAAGGTGGCGGTGGTAAACCAAACCCGAATAAAAACAGAAATCGGAATAACAACAATAATAAGAATCGAAACAACAATAATTCGAATCCGAAAAAATAGAATACAAGCCCAAAAGGATTTACTTTTGGGCTTTTTTTGAATAACAATTTCTCAAAAGCAGAGAAAAATAAGTCATACGAATTTGAAGTAAAAAGGGACGTTAGCCCCGATACCGTTTGTAGCAACATGATTAACATTATGTTTTTAAGCCCCGCCGCGGCGGGGCGTCCCCGTTAATTCAAATTTGACGGTGTCAGGGCTAACCCCCTCAAATATTATGTTTACATCTTTTCTACAAACAGAGCCGCCACTACGTGGCTATTCCTCCGAAGGTTGATGACTCCATATTTCTCTCTTCTTAAATAATACAAAATGCAATACGACGTAACAGTAATTGGCTCTGGCCCAGGCGGATATGTAGCAGCAATTAGATGCGCTCAATTAGGACTAAAAACTGCTATCATTGAAAGGTACAGTACATTGGGTGGTACTTGTTTGAATGTAGGATGTATCCCTTCTAAAGCGCTTTTAGATTCTTCAGAACATTTTCACAATGCTGTTCATAAATTTGATATACACGGTATAGACATCAAAGGTGGTGTAAAATTAAATATGCCACAGATGATCAAACGGAAATCAGAGGTGGTGGAACAAACTTCAGGTGGCATCAACTTTTTAATGAAAAAAAATAAAATTGATGTACACCACGGTCATGGTAGTTTTAAAGATAAAAACACCATTACCATCACAAAGGATGACGGCAAGACAGAAGAAATCACTACTGATAAAGTGATTATCGCTACTGGTTCAAAACCTATCACACCACCCTCTTTCAATTATGATAAAAAGAGAGTCATCACTTCAACCGAGGCATTGAACATTGATAAACTACCAAAACGAATGGTGGTCATCGGTGCAGGAGTTATTGGTTTGGAGTTAGGTTCTGTTTTCGCTCGATTGGGAACAGAGGTAGAAGTGGTTGAATACGCAGACCGATGTATCGCTTCAATGGATAAAGATTGTGGAAAAGAATTGATGCGTTCGTTGAAAAAGTTAGGAATGAAATTCCACTTGAAACACATGGTTACCGAAGTAAAAGGTACTGCAAAAGGTGTGACGGTTGGCGTTCAAAAAAGAGATAGCGAAGATACTTTTCAATTAAAAGCAGATTACTGCTTGGTTGCCATTGGCCGTAGAGCATATACCGATAATTTAGGTTTAGAAAATGTCGGCATCGGAAAAGATGACAAAGGAAGAATCGAAGTCAATGGACATTTAGAAACAAGCGTTCCTGGTATTTATGCGATTGGAGATGTTATAAAAGGTGCGATGTTAGCGCATAAAGCGGAGGAAGAAGGAACCCTCGTTGCTGAGCAAATTGTTGGTCAAAAACCACATATTGATTATAATTTGATTCCTGGCGTTGTTTATACTTGGCCAGAAGTAGCT